>NZ_JAODMP010000090.1 GCF_025464835.1 Mycetocola sp.
GGCGGCTAGCCACCGACATGGATGCCGGGTCGTTTGGCAGGGTCGGGTTCCGTCTCGCGCAGGATCTCCCGAACCACCGGTGGTGTGTCGCCGCGGCCCAGCAGCAGGTACCGGAAGAGATGCGACAAAGGGTTTCCTTCCGACCACTCGAAAAAGGCGTGCGGTCGCACCCCGGTGGCATCGCGAAGTGCCATGAGGATGGCCGCGATCGCGTTCGGCGCCGCCGGGCTGCTCGTGCGCAGGATCCGATGCCCATCGACCTCAAACCCGCGCACATGCAGTGTGCGGCGGAAATCCGAGGGGTCGAGCACATCGATTTCCAGGAAGATCACGTCGGCGGCTCCCGGCACAGGGTTCATTCCCCGTTGCTCGGCCTCCTTCGCGGCGTATTCGTGTCGGTCGCCGACCTGGCGGCGATGCGCGATGATGTTCAACTGTCCGTCGTGAGCGAGGGAATCGGCGATGAACCGACGCGCGGCCTCGTCGAACTCGATGCTGTCGGCTCGCAGCTCGGTCGCGCGCGACACCCGGGACACCAGGGAGATGACGATGATTCCCAGAATGAACAGCCCGGAGATGGCGATACCGTCCGGCTTCTCCCGAATGTTCTCGATCAGGGCGTAGGCGAGGATGATGCTGAGCACGGCGTAGCCCGCTCCGCTGCGTCGTCGACCGCTCCGCGCCGCGGAGAACGTCACTGCGACGGCGGCAGAAACCATCATTGCCAGGATCCCGGTCGCGTAGGCCCCGGCCTGGGCGTCAACGTCGGCCCCGAACCCGATCGTGATCGCGATGCTGATGGCGGTGTACACCAGAACGACTGGGCGGACCGATCTGCTCCAGTCCGGTGCCATGCCGTAGGACGGTAAGTACCGGGGAACAATGTTGATCAGCCCTGCCATGGCGGATGCGCCGGCGAACCAGAGGATCAGGATGCTGCTGATGTCGTAGACGGTGCCGAAAGTGTTGCCCAGCCATTCGTGGGCGAGATACGCGAGCGCTCGACCGTTCGCTTCGCCGCCTTCTTCGAACGCCTCTGACGGGATCAACACGGTGGTGACCACGCTGCTCGTGAGAAGGTACACGCTCATGATGACGGCCGCGCCCGTGAGAAGTTTGCGGGTGTTGCGCACACGAGACTCCAGCCGCTCTTCAGGAGTGCCTCCGGAACCCTTCACCAACGGCATCATGCTGACGCCGGTTTCGAATCCAGACAGACCGAGCACCAGCAGAGGGAAGGCGACAAGTGCTGGCAGAAGGAGGCCGTCGAGGCCGCCGCCCGAGGTCAACGCCGACACCCAATCGACGGCACGGGCCGGTTCGCTGACGATGGTGAGCAACCCTGCGCCGATGATCACGGCGTTCAGCCCCAGGAACGCGATCACCAGAGGCACCGCGACCAAGACCGCCTCGGTGAACCCGAGAAGGAAGACACCGCCGAGGATCAACAGCAGAATGATCGTGATCAGCACATTCTGGCCGCTCAACACGTCGGGAACGAACGGGTTCTCCAGCAGGTGCACCGTTGCATCCGCCGCAGACAAGGTGATCGTGATAATCCATGATGTGGCCACGAAACCGAGCAGAATGAGGACGAAGATCTTGCCCTGCCAGAACGGCAGCAGTCGTTCGAGCATCGCCACCGAACCCTGACCGTGGGGGCTTTCCCGAGCCACCCGCCGGTACATCGGCAGCATTCCAAGAAGTGTCAGCGCGACAATCAGCAGAGTGGCGAGCGGCGACACCGCACCTGCAGCCAGTGCGGCTATACCGGGCAGGTACGCGAGCGTGGAGAAGTAGTCAACGCCGGTGAGGCACATCACCTTCCACCACGCGTGTTTGTCTGCCTGATGTTCCGGGCTCTCCGGGCCGACAGGCTGAACGGTATGCCGCACCAACCAACGGTCATGCCCCGAGCGCGCGGCCGCTCTGCTTGTTCCCGGGATGCGTTCCGGTATCTCGAACTTCGCTGTGTCGCTCACGTGACGTCCTGCGGTTCTTCCCGAGTCCTAGGATTCAGCTGAAAGCGATAGCCCATGCCCGCTTCAGTGAGGATGTAGCTCGGGGTGCCCGGATCCGGCTCCAGCTTCTTGCGGAGCTGCGATACGTAGAGGCGCAGATAACCGGTGTCGGATATGTGCGATGGTCCCCAGATCTGGTGCAGCAGTGTCTGACGGGTCACCAATTTATCGACGTTACGGACCAGGACCTCGAGCACTCTCCATTCGGTGGGTGTGAGCCTGATCGGATGGGATTGCCCCGTTGCCTTCCGGCTCACAGTCTTCCCCGCGAGATCGATGGTGATATCGGCGAAGTTCACGATCGGCTCGGTGTCCTGGCCGCCGCCGATTCGGCGCGTCAACGCACGGATCCGAGCCAACAATTCGTCGATCGGGAACGGTTTGGTGACGTAGTCGTCGGCGCCGGCGTCGAGGGCCTGCACCTTGTCAACGGCATCGGTTCTTCCTGAGAGCACCAGGATCGGAGCGTCGGTCCATCCGCGCAGTGCTTCGATGACCCCCATGCCGTCCAGTTCGGGCATGCCCAGATCGATCATGAAGAGGTCGGGGCGGTTCTCGATCGCCAATTTGACCGCTTCGGTTCCGTTGGACGCGGTGATGATTTCGTATGCGTGCGCGCCCAGCGTGATGCGAAGGGCGCGCAGCATCTGTGGGTCATCGTCGGCGATAAGGATCTTCACGAGGATGCCTGCCTTTCCGCAGCGTGCACGGCTGTCGGTAAGGAGACGACCATGGTGAGCCCCCCGCCAGGAGTGTCTTCGGCGTCGAGGCTGCCGCCCATCCCCTCCGTGAAACCCCTAGACAGGGCGAGGCCGAGGCCGAGGCCAGTGAGGTTGTCGGTGTCGCCGATTCGTTGGAATGGCAGGAAGATCTGTTCGAGCCGTTCCTGCGGGATACCCGGTCCGTGGTCCACGATCCGGATTTGCGCGGTGTCGCCCAGGGCGCTCGTGGAGATCCGCACGCGAGTACCGGGCGGTGCGAATCTGGCCGCGTTTGAGAGCAGGTTGACCAGCACCCGCTCCAGCAGCCCTTGGTCGGCAAGCACAGCTGGCAACTCGGCATCGAGTGTGAGCTCGACCTTCCCGGGGCCAAGCTTCAGCTCATCCAGCGCGGCGAGGATCGCGTCATCGGTGTCGACTGGGCCCAACGAAATACCTAGGACTCCCGCCTGCAGGCGACTTACGTCAAGCAGGTTGGTGACAAGAGCGGCCAGTTTCTGCAGGCTCTCCTCGGCGGTGGCGAGCAACTCATCCCGGTCGGCTCCTGACCAGTGGGCATCCGCTGATCGCAATCCGCTCACCGCTGCCGTCGCCGCTGCCAATGGTCGACGCAGATCATGGCCGACCGCGGACAACAAGGCGCTGCGAACCTTGTCGGTTGCGGCTAGCGGCCCGACCTCACTGGCCGTCTCGGTGAGGTCGCTATGTTCGAGCGCCGCCTCGATCTGGGCGACAATCGCAGAGAGGAGGCGCCGTTCGGATGCCGCCAGGTCTCTGCCGTGCAGTTCGAGGGTTGCCCTGTTACCCACCGGCACGGAGGCGAACGTGCCGTCGGGCAGTGGTTCCCCGTCAGTCTGGAGTACCTGGTCACCAGCCATCAGCCTCACCCCGGCGAGACCGAACGCTTCCCGGGTTCGGTTCACCAGCGCTTGAACAGCGCCCTCACCACGCACCACACTGCCGGTGACCGTCGTGAGAAGTTCGGATTCAGCGGCGGAGCGCGTAGCGGCCCTGGATCGGCGCGCCGCCTGGTCGACAACATAGCTGACGAGCGAAGCGTTGAGCACATAGAGACCGAGCGCCAGCAGGTGTACCGGCTCGTACACGCTGAGGCTGAGTGCAGGCGCCACGAAAAAGAAATTCAGGGTCAACCCCGACGCGATCGCCGCGAACAAGGCAGGCCAGATGCCGCCGACCAACGCGACGAGTATCACCAACAGCTGATAGGCAAGGACGTCACTCGTGATCGACGCCTCGCTTCGTAGGCTGAGGAGCAACCAGGTCAGCAGCGGGCCGCCGATGAGCGCGAGGACGAAGCCGGCGATGCGTCGCCTGAGTGAGAGCGCCCCGCCCAACCGAGGCAGCGCGAACGCTGCTCCAGCTTGGTCATGGGTGACGATGTGGACATCGATGGAACCCGACTCGCGAACGACCGTAGCCCCGATGCCGGGACCAGTGAGAGCGGCCCGAAGTCGGCCCCGGCGGCTCACCCCGATCACAAGCTGGGTGGCATCAGCGGCGCGAGCGAATTCGACGAGCGCGCGTGCCACGTCTTCCTCGACAACCTGGTGGAACGTCCCGCCGAGCCTCT
This sequence comes from Mycetocola sp., assembly GCF_025464835.1. Classification (GTDB taxonomy): domain Bacteria; phylum Actinomycetota; class Actinomycetes; order Actinomycetales; family Microbacteriaceae; genus Mycetocola_A. The sequence goes on from NZ_JAODMP010000090.1 coordinate 4,332, forward strand.
CTGCCAGAGCGCGCAGCGCGCTGAACGACTCGAGGTCGTGTTGGAATCCGTTCGGGTTGGTAACGTGCACCGCCAGCAGCTCACCGCCCGCGGATCGGGCAGCTATGCGCGCACCTCGGCGCAGCAGCGTTTCCCCTTCGGGGCCACCGGTCACCGCAACGACCACACGCTCGCGGGCTTCCCACGTGCTGTCGATCCCATGTTGCGCCCGGTACTTGCGGAGTGCGCTGTCGACCTCATCGGCCAGCCACAGGAGGGCGAGTTCGCGCAGGGCGGTCAGGTTGCCGATTCTGAAGTAGTTCGACTGGGCGGCGTCGATTTGTTCGGCCGGGTAGATGACACCGGCGGCGAGCCTGTCGCGGATCGCCTTCGGGGCCAGGTCGATGACCTCCACCTGATCCGCGGCGCGAACTACCCGGTCAGGGACCGTCTCATCCTGACGAACCCCCGTGATCCGTTCGACGACATCGTGCAGAGAATCGATGTTCTCGATATTGATCGTGGTGATTACGTCGATACCAGCGTCGCGCAGCTCCTCGATGTCTTGCCACCGCTTTTCGTGAAGACTGCCGGGCACGTTCGTGTGGGCGAGTTCGTCCACCAGCGCCACATCAGGTTTACGGGCGCGCACCGCCGCAAGATCCATTTCCGTGCGGTCGATCCCGCGATGCGTGAGCGTGAGACGTGGAATGACTTCGAAATCTTCGCTCATCCGACCGATCACCATGCGCCCGTGAGTGTCCACAAACCCGATGACGACATCGCGGCCTTCGTCGAGCAACCGCCTTCCTACTTCGAGCATGCCGTAGGTCTTGCCCACTCCCGGGGCGGCGCCGAGCAGGACTTGCAGCTGTCCTCGTTTCATGGGCGCGGCTCCGGACTTTTGCGCTGCGAAATTCATCTGTCGCGTATTCACAATTCCTTCTTTCGCAACGATTAGACACCCTCAGGAGGTGCGCACATCCAGTCCTAACGGTTTCCAAACGGTATTGCCTCGAACCCTTACGCCGCGCATACGCGAAAAGTGGTCCTGGACGGAGAGTCACGAACTCAGTGCGTGCTCCTCCGCCGTGCGAGCATGGCAGGCGTCACCAGAACGCCCCGATGCGTCGATGACTACGTGCATGTCCGTGCCGGGAGTCAGGGTGACCTCACTGAACCGCACCGAAACGTCCTCCTCGAGGAGCAACTCGTACACATCTTTCGCGTCGGCCTGACGGTTGGGTCAGGCGTGGCAGAGGAACAGGCCGTGCGCGCTTGCGTTCGGACGATGACCGCCGTGCGTACGGGCTCGAAGTCGCGCAACTGCTGCGGCGTGTAAGAGAGCGTTGGGGCGCCGGGCGACCAACTGGGACGGGCAGTGCGGCCCCCACCACGCCCACTTCCGCTGCTCGGCGAGCTTTCACTCCTGACAACAGAGGTGACCGGCGGTGGTGAGTCTCGAGGGTACTGCGGCGGCGAGCAACCGTATCCTCGAGCGCGGCCGTGAACTGGGCAGTTGGCGCCGCAATGTCCATTGGCGGAACGCTCAGCGGGACAGCCCGCGTCGTCCAAGCGATCCTCGACAGTCGAGCCCGGTTATGCGCTTGGCGGTCCTTGCCTCCGGTCGCGTCGGCGCCCTCACGGGCAGACCCGAACCCTGCGTCCATCGAAGCTGACGATGTCGCCGAGCTGCAGCTGCCGTCCGCGTCGGCGATCGACCTCGCCGTTCACGGCCACAAGGCCGTCGATGATGGCCTCTTTCACGTTTCCACCGGAGTCGAGGAGTCCAGCGAATTTCAGGAACTGGCCGAGCCGAATGACCTCGCCACCGATCGCGACGTCGTCGATGGGAGATGGATTCGTCATCCCCGAACTTTAGCCGACCGGAGCCGGCTCCTAGGCAGACCATCCACGGCACACCGCGATCCGACCTCAACTACGCGCGTGTTCTGAACCACTCCGCGAAGCGGTCGGCGTCTCGATCCCAAGAGAGTTTCTCACCGCCAACATTTGTCAGAGGTGAGATGCCACGCCAGACCTTGAAGGACGTCCACTGGGCTCTGCTCCCCGCCGCGGTTGTGATCTACATGCTTGCCAACGCGCTGGCAGTGTGCGTGACGACGCTCTCGGTCCGTATCCAAGCGCGTGGTGAGTGACATCGCGCTCTAAGACTTTTAGTCTGGACTCGCCGAAGGACATAAACTCGTTGCATGCGTTTGCATATACGTGACCGCTAGTGGCAGCCAGACACCAATCGGCGCCGAGAAACCGACGCACGACCAAGAAGGAGTAAGTATCATGGCCAGACTTGATGGCAAGGTAGCGATCATCACCGGTGCAGCGCAGGGAATGGGCGAGGCTCACGCTCGGCTTTTCGTCGCGGAGGGTGCAAAGGTGTTGCTGACTGACGTCAACGAAGAACGCGGTACCCAGCTCGCGAGCGAACTGGGTGAGAACGCCAGATTCTTCAAACAGGACGTGACATCACTCGCCGGTTGGCAGACAGTGGTCGACACCGCTGAGAAGGAATTCGGCCCGGTCACGGTCTTGGTAAACAACGCCGGAATCATCGGCCCGGTTACTGAAACAGTCGAGCTCAGTGAAGAGGACTACCTGAAGATCATCGCCGTGAATCAGCACTCGCAGTTCTTCGGAATGAAGACCGTCATCCCTTCCATGAGGAAGGCCGGAGGCGGATCGATCGTCAACATCTCGTCGACCGCAGGCATGCTTGCAGTGGTCGGCTCGCCCAACCTTGCCTATGTCGGAAGCAAATACGCCTCCCGCGGCATGACCAAGCACGTTGCGGTGCAGTACGGCCCCGATAACATCCGCGTGAACTCGGTCCACCCCGGCTACATCAAGACGCCGATGATGGCCGCGGCCACCGACGAGTCCGGCGGCGGCATCGCGGACCAGGTTCCGCTGCGCCGGATGGCCGAGCCCAACGAGGTCTCTGAGCTAGTGCTGTTCCTCGCCTCCAACGCGTCGTCCTACATCAGCGGCACCGAGCACGTGATCGACGGCGGGCTCATCGCCGGATAATTCACGGAACGGCGGAACGCTCCTGAGAGATTAGGAGCGTTCCGCATTGTCACCATGGTGCGTGGAGATCACTGCGCCTCAAGACGAAGCAGCGACGCGTCACTGGGATACCTCAGCGTTCCCTAGGGTGCGATCATCCGTCATGCAGAAGCGCGCGACGCATACATGCTTGTTGATCGATAGCCTGACGACATGCCTATCAAACCTCACGGCGCCACACGCTCAGCTGTAGTCGCAGGTGGCGTCGTCCTTCTGGGCTTGCTCGTGCTCTGGGTGGCGCAGCCGGTCCTGCCAGGTTGGGCCTGCGCGACCAGCGTGGGAGGACTGTGCCCTCCGCACTTGTTGCCTGTTCGTGCGTCGCTGATTAGCGCAGGCATCCTCTTCGCGCTGCTCGCGACTGTCATCGTCGGGCTGCTGCTTCGGCCCGGAGCAGACCGGTGGCTGGGCGGTATGTCCCGAAGGATCGTCATCGCCGTGCCGGTAGTCCTGGTCCTGACAGTCGCTGCGCACTTCCTGATACCGCAGCCCTGAATCGAGCCCGCTTGGCTCGGATTCTCGGGGCGGACCTCGGATCGCTGCGACGAGAAAAGGGACCTCCTCCTCGCAGATGTCAGCACTGCGGAGGTGGAGGTCGTTGGCATCCCTTCGCCTGGCTCAGGCGAAGGACAATGATGACCAACAACACGCCGTCCAGCAAGGTCAGGCGGAGCGCCATCCGGATGGCTGCGCTCACCATCGGCGTCGTCGTGATGCTCAGTCACGGCCGCGTGCTCCAGCGCAGGCCAGCACGAATCACAGAGGACAACCGATCCAGCACCCGTCGCGGACCCGTCGCCGGCAGCGACGGGGTTTCTCGACAGCCAGGCGGGAGTGGCGCTCAACGACCCGTTGCCCGCCGACATGGAGATCTCTCGCTTCGAGGGGAGAGAACCTGGCGCGCGAGCACCGCCGGGACGATGGAGACTCAACGGACCCTGTCGACACCAGGCTGTGGCCGTAGGCCTCGGCGACAGGATGATTCGGGCGGTGCGAACGCTCGACAGGAGCAATTGTGTGCTCCAGCAAGGCTTCACCGGTTGAGCGTGATGTGATCGTCGACGCCCCGCCGGGATAATGGACAGATGCCCTTCGCCGTACTCACCCACTCCGACCGGTGCCCGTGCCTCAGCGGGGAGACCTATGGGCAATGCTGCGCCCCGTTCCACCGCGGGCAGGCGAACGCTCCGACGGCCGAGCGGCTCATGCGATCCCGGTACTCGGCGTTCGTGGTCGGCGATGAACGGTATCTGCTCTCGTCCTGGCATCCGCGCACCCGACCGGCATCGCTCGACCTGGATCCGGAGTTGCGCTGGTACCGGCTCGACATCCTCTCCACGAGAAACGGCGGTCTGCTCGACGACGAGGGTCTGGTCGAATTCCGGGCCTTCTACCGCTCGGCTGACGCCCGCGGCGACCAACACGAGGTCAGCCGTTTCGCACGCGATGGCCGCGCCTGGAAGTACCTCGACGCGACCTGAGCGGCCCGTCAGCGTTGCGGAACCCCCGTCAGGACCCTGCCGACGTAGATGAGGAATCCAGCCATCCAGTCGCGGAGGAAGGTCTCGGTTCCCCGTTGGTGCGAGCTGCCGGTTGATCACGCCGTCGCAAGACTCCCAATAGCCGACGGTGTACGGAGGTGCATACTCTCGGATGATTGGCATGATGGCCCTTTTCCCGATGGCCACGCGATCGGGAGCCTCGATCGGGCTTCCGTCGTGAGGGATCGCACGCTACGGCGCACCACGGCGCGTGTCCCCGAGTTCCGGCAGCCCGGCGGAACCCGCGACATCAGGCGGGCGGGTCTGTTCCGGGCACCGAAGCATCCGTCGCATGCCGTCGGCGGAGCCTCCTGCTGATGTCGTTCAGGAGCCGGGGCAGGGGAATGCGCACCTCGGTCGGTAGCGTCCAGCCGTATCGACGTGCGAGAAGCGACAGGACAGCACCGCTCGCCATAGCGACGATCGAGCCGAGGGTCGGCATGCCGAGTGCGCTGAGCACCACCATTTCGACGCTGGAGACGAGGGCGCTCGTGGCGTACAGGGTGTTGCCGCCGAAGATGCGCGGGATGCGGAGGAGCATCAGGTCGCGGACGGCGCCACCTCCGACAGCCGTGACGATGCCCATGGCGATCGCTGCCAGCCAGCCGAGCTCGGCGTCGAGAGTCTTCTGCGCGCCGACCGCTGCCCACGAGCCGATGGCGAGCGCGTCGAGAAGGATGAGCGAGCGTTGTGACCATCGGCCCCGGAACGGCACAAAGAACGCGATCACCGCCCCCGTGATCGCCAGGGCAAGATAGGCGGGGTCCGTGAGGGCGACCGGTGGCCCCTGCGACAGCAGGGTGTCCCGGATGATACCGCCGCCGAGGCCGCTCAACACGGCGAGGATGACGAAACCGACGAGGTCGAGCCGAGCCGACCGGGCAGCGATGCCTCCCAGAATTGCGTTCGCGAGCACCCCGGCGAGATCCACGAAGCGAAGGATCTGGGTGAAGGTGTCAGCAGTCAGGTCCAATTCCACTCCATCGGTTCTCGCCGCCGTGCGACTCGCGTCTCCTCGCCGTTACAGCGTAATGGAGCTCTCAACGGCCCGCCTGCGGGATACTGGGCTGATGCGTGCCGTTCTCTACGAATCCTTCGGGGGAGTACCCCGCGTCGTCGACGTCCCCCGCCCTCAACCGGGGAATGGGGATGTCGTCGTCCAGGTCATCGCCACCGGTTTGTGCCGAAGCGACCTTCACGCGTGGGCGGGCCACGATCCCGGTATCCGGCTCCCGCACGTGCCTGGGCATGAACTGGTCGGCCGGATCGCCGACCGTGGCGCCGGTGTTACCGGGCTACGGGTTGGTCAACGGGTCACCGTGCCTTTCGTCTGCGCCTGCGGGGCCTGCCCGGAGTGTGAGAGCGGGAACGGTCAGGTCTGCCGCAACCAGACACAGCCCGGTTTCACCCACTGGGGTTCCTTCGCCGAGTACGTCCTGATCCGGAACGCGGAACTCAACGTGATCCCGGTCCCGGATGCGCTCGACCCGGGAGCCGCAGCGATCCTCGGCTGCCGGTTCGCTACGTCGTTCCGCGGTCTCGTCGGCCAGGCGCGCGTCCAGGAAGACGAATGGGTGGTCGTCGTCGGCTGCGGTGGTGTCGGTCTCAGCGCCGTGATGATCGCTGCGGCGATGGGTGCACGGGTGATCGGGGTCGATGTATCAGCCGAGGCGCTGGCCCTGGCGACGGCGTCCGGTGCCGAGCACGTGATCGACTCGAGCGGGCTCGCCGACGCGGAGATCGTCGCCGCCGTGCGGGAGCTGACCGGCGGCGGGGCTGCTGTCTCGGTGGAAGCGCTCGGGCGGGAGAGCACCACAGCCGTCGCCATCCGTTCTCTGGCCCGGCGCGGCAGGCACGTGCAGATCGGCCTGTTCGCCTCGGATCCGCGCCTGCCGATGGGCGATGTCATCGCTGGGGAGCTGACGGTGCTCGGCAGTCACGGGATGGCAGCGCGGCACTATCCCGCCATGCTCGAGATCATTGCCTCAGGCAAGCTTCGCCCCGAAGAGCTGATCACCCGGCGCATCAGCCTCGAAGAGGCACCCGCGGCGATGATCGACCTCGCCAACGCCCGCAACACGGCAGGGGTCACCCTCATCGTTCCCGGTTGACGTGCTCGCCGCATTGCGGCAGGGCAAAAGGTCGTCATGTTCGGGCGCCTGGAGGACAGCGCGGTCGACGCCGGGCGAATATCCGCCCAGCAGGTCGACGATGCTGCTCTGCAACTGCTGGTCGCGGGTTTCGAAACGGGCCGTTAGCACCGACCCGCTACGCTGACCACGCCGCGGGCAGAATTTGCCCGTCGGGAATATGACCAGTAGTTTATGCGTTTGAATCGACATGGCGCGCACGCGCCGTCCACCGCCCCAGAAGGAGCACACATGACTTTGACCGCGACCTCGATCCCCGGCTACAAGGCTGGAACCTGGACCATCGACCCCACCCACAGCGAAGTGGGGTTCAGCATCCGCCACATCATGATCAGCAAGGTGAAGGGTACGTTCGACAGTTTCTCCGCCACCTTTGTGACCGGTGAGAACCCGCTCGACTCGCGCGTCACGGCATCCGCCGACGTCGCCTCGATCAACACCAACGAAGCGAATCGCGACGGACACCTCCGTACCGGCGACTTCTTCGATGCTGCGACGTACCCGACGATCGACTTCGAGTCGACGGGCGTCCGCCAGGAGGGTGACGACTTCAAGGTCGACGGCAACCTGACCGTCAAGGGAATCACCAAGCCGGTCACCTTCGACTTCGAGTTCGGCGGCTTCGGCCAGGACCCGTACGGCAACTACAAGGGTGGCGCCAGCGCCAAGGCGGTCATCAACCGTGAGGACTTCGGACTGAGCTACAACGCGGCGCTCGAGACCGGTGGCGTCCTCCTCGGAGACAAGGTCACCATCACGCTCGAGCTTCAGGCCGTGCACACCGGCGAGTAATACTCACCGAAACAGACGCTCGAGAGATCGTCGGAGACGCTTCAGTCTCCGACGATCTCTTCGTGTATCCGGCGCAGGTCCTCCATCAGCGATCCGATGAGCATCCAGTGCTCGGGATGCGGCCTGGCGATCCTCAGCGGTGCCGTGAGGACCGGAACCTCGGCTGTGCTGACCGGCTCGCCCGCGGAAACGTCTCCTGGCCCACTCGCCAGCAGCCTCAGATCGTGCGCGGCGCGGCGGAGTTCCCCCGCTATCGAGTGGATCGACGGTTCCTCGACGAGGGAATCGTCGAAGTGATCGTGCAGTGCCCGGGTCATACCGAGCACCCGGGTGACCATCGGCGAGAGCCGATTCAGCAGCTGGTGGGTGTTCGCCAGCCGTGTGCGATGCGCGCTCTGTCGAGGATTGAGGGTAAGCGATTCTTCACCCTGACGAACGGATGCTTCGGCCGCGTCCCGCATCGGGCGTAGAAGTCGTGCCTGAATCATGAGTCCGTCAAGCTGTTGTCGGGTCTGCGGCGTCGTCAGGGCGGCGGCGAGCCGCTCGAGGCTCGCCTCGAGTTCTGAAGCGAGCAGGCCGACGTCGCGTACCGCCGGCGCCAGAACGACGGGAGGTACGATCAGGATGTTGATGATCACGCCGAGCGCCGCACCGATGAGCGTCTCAAGGATCCGGTCGACCGCGTAGCCCGGCGTGGTAGCCCCGAGTGCGAGAACGAGCATGGCGCTGATCGGGATCTGGTTCGCGGACCCCGGAGTCAGCCGGAACACCCAGCCGAAGAAGATCGACACCACAATGGCGAGGAGGATCACCCAGGCCTGATTGCTCGCGAACAGGCTGATGAGTGTGGCGATCACCACGCCCGCAATCACGCCGACGCTGCGTTCGACGGCTTTGCCGAATGACTGGTTGACGCTCGGCTGCACGACGAGAAGCGCCGCGATCGCAGCGAAGATGGGCAGCTCGGACGGCAGCAGCAGCACAGCGACGATCCAGGCGAGCACCGTTGCGACTGAGGTCTTCACAACCTGAAGCAGCGGAACCCTGCTGGGCGCGCGAAGGAACGTCGGCAGTCGCGGGGCTCCGAGGCGTTTCACTCTCCAACGCTACCGTGATCCGGGTCGGCTCCCGGCTGCGATCCTCAGCGTCACCGGTTATGCGCTGCGGCGAGGGTGAGGTGTGCCCACCAGGCGAAATCGGACTCGGTGGCGGGACCATGGCTTGTGAAGTAGCGGATCGCGAGGTCGACGACGGCCTCATCGCGATTCGGCCGAGCCCGGGCGGGCGGGGCCCACTCGTCGAGAAGTGCGCCATGACACCGATCAGGTGAACGCCGCGCTGCCCGGAGATCGACTGCCCGGCGGCTTCGAGTGGCGAGGAGTGTCTTGCGGACGACCGGGCCATCGGCCAGCGCCCGAACGCCTGCGCCGGTCCGCCGCGCGATTGCTGACCGCTTGCGTTTCGATCGCCATGGTCCGGTCTGGCTTCTCCTGTCGAACGAGCGCACCCTCGGCTGCGCCTCCGGCGAACCGGGTGCCGGTGTCGCCGGTCTGCGGCAGGATGGGAACATGTGCGGACGATTTGCGATGGACAAGGAAACCGACGACCTGATCCGGGAGTTCATGGCCGAGACCGGCGGATCGGCGCCGGAGTGGACCCCGTCATGGAACGTTGCGCCCACCGACCAGGTTCCCGTCATCCGGGAGCATCACGGCAAGCGTCAACTCGAGGCCGTGCGCTGGGGCATCGTGTCACCCGGCGCGCCGACGTTCGGCGGCGGGAAGCCGGTGATCAACGCTCGGATCGAGACCGTCGCCACCAACGGTCTGTTCAAGGGCGCGTTCGCCTCATCGCGCTGCATCGTCAGCGCCGCCGGTTATTACGAATGGCAGCTCACCGAGAACGGCAAGCAGCCGTATTTCATCCACCACCCGGGCACCGACGTCGCGATGGCCGGCGTCGTGCGGGCGTGGGCCGACCGGTCGAAGGCGCCGGACGACCCGGCCCGGTGGCGCCTGTCGATGGCCATCATCACCCGGGACGCCCACGTGGCGCCTGGTGAGGTCCACGACCGGATGCCCGCCTGCCTTACCCCCGATACCTACGACGATTGGTTGGGCGGCGACCTCTCACCCGACGATGCGCTGGCGCTGCTGGATTCCAGTTCGTTCGAGGTGGCACACGATTTTCATTATTACCCCGTCTCGAAAGCGGTCAACAGTGTGAAGAATGACGGCCCTGAACTCGTCGCGCCGATCGAGCTGGACTGAGCGGCTAAACCAGGCCGAGTTCTTCCAGTTGTTCGAGGAGACCGGCACCGTCGGGAGCGTAAACCCACGGCGCAGTGGTCTTGCCGTGCTCCTCGCCCTTCGAGCGGCCACCGGCAAGCACTGCTTCAGGTACTGACAGTTGGCGGATGGCGATGGCTGCGACTTTATCCGGGTGTTCTTCCGCGAAGGTGCCGTAAATCTCCTCGTCGTGCTGTCCGTCGTCGCCGACGAGCAGCCAGCGGATGTCGGGGAACTCGGCCGCGAGGCGGCGCAGATTGTCCGCCTTGTGCTGGCGGCCGCTGCGGAAGAGCCGGTCGTGGGTCGGACCCCAGTCCGTGAGAAGGAGCGCGCCCGCCGGGTACAGGTGTCGTCGAAGGAAGCGTGACAGCGTCGGCGCGACGTTCCAGGCGCCGGTCGAGAGGTAGACGATGGGAGTGCCCTCGTGCCTCCGGACAACGCGCTCCAGCATCACCGCCATGCCCGGTACGGGCGTCCTGGCGTGCTCGTCGAGCACGAACGTGTTCCAGGCGGCGAGAAGGGGCCGGGGGAGTGCCGTGACCATCACCGTGTCATCGATGTCGGAGATCACGCCGACCCGCACCGATGGGTCGGCGACGAAAACATTCGCGACCACAGGGCGAGTATCCTCACTCCGCAGAGTGATCTGCTGCCACCCCGGTTCGAGCACCACAGCAATTTCGGCGTCGATCACACCGCCACGGTCTGCCTGCACCTCATAGGACTGGCCGCCGGCGACGATGGTCACCGAGGCTGAGACGACCGGGATGCTCGTGAAGCTGCGCCAGCCGCGGACTCGTTGAGACGGGGCGACTGCCGGCGTGACGTCCGGTTTGGTCAGAAGCACCCGCGCGAGGACACGCAGAAGAGTCGTTGAGCCGTATCCGGTGAACGGTATGACTGTTGCGACGAGTCCGCGCTTGCGCCCTCGGCGGGCGCGCCAGTCAAGCCATGCGTCATCGATCCGGGCCGCTCGGTGAAGGGTGAGGGCGGTCTTCGACGCACCTGGGCCGGGCTGCTGGCGAGTTCGCATCCTCACAGTCTGGCATGCCGATATTCCCGGCAGGTGATCTAATCGTCGTCGCTGGTGTTCGCGTCGCCGCCCCCAGAGCGGTCCATATGCCGCTCCTGCGATCGGCTCAGCAGCTTTTTGGCCACGAAGACGAGGAGCAGGAACACGGCGATGATACCGACGAACAGGTAGCCGGCGTAGTGCAGCCGGTCGGCGAGTTCACGGTAGGTTCCAGCCGCCGCTGAACCGACCGAGACGTAGGTGATCGACCAGATGATGCAGGCGGGCACCGTCCAGGAGATGAATTTTCGGTAACTCATGGTGCTCATGCCGACGGTCAGTGGGATGAGCGAGTGGAGAACGGGAAGGAACCGAGAGATGAAGACCGCGATCCCGCCGCGCCGGTCGAGGTAGTTCTCTGCTCGTTGCCACTGCCGCTGACCGATGCGGCGGCCGAGCCTGGAGTCCCGGATCCACGGGCCGAAGTATCGTCCGAGGGCGAACCCGATGCTCTCACCGATCAGCGCACCGACCACCACGACGACGATCAGCGACACGAACTGGACGGGGCTGTCTACGCCGGTGCTTGCGACGATGACGACGGTGTCACCTGGCACGACCAGGCCGACGAGGACGGATGTCTCCAGCATGATCGCGACACCGGCAAGCGCTGTGCGGAGCACGGGGTCGACACTCTGAACGAGGTCAAGGATCCAGCTCAGAAACTCGTTCACCCGATTAAGCCTAGGGGAATCAGATGACGACGAGAAGGAGGGTGGGAACGAGCAGCAGGGCGAAGGAAACCACCAGCACGGAGATCCGTGCGGAGGCAGAGAGCGGCGGGTGCGGAGACAGCAGCCGTTCCACCCGGCGGCCGACGACTCCCGAGGAGGTGTCGCGCGAGTGAAGGTGCTCCAACGTGGATCCGTCCGGTCGATCGGTGCCCTCTGACGCCACCAGGGCGATGGCCGTAGCCAGGGTGTTGTCATCGACGACGCGTCTGGCCTGGTCGTCGGCGAGCATCTCCACGAGCAGGCCGACGGCGTTCTCTGCACGGTTCGCGATCGGGAACCAGGGGAGAGCACTGTGCCACGACTTGAAGGCGACGAGGACGATGTGGTGCTGCTGTCGGAGGTGGGTGCGTTCGTGAGCGATGACCGCGCGCAACTGCTCGGCGTCGAGGAGGCTGACGAGGCCCTCGGAGAGAACAGTGACCGACCGGCTCATTCCAGGCAGGCAATAGGCCACAGGCGCCGGATGGTCGAGCACCCGGGTTCCTGGCCGGTCGGGCATCGGTGCGCTTAACAGATTGATCAGGGAGAGGTGCCGGCTGCGTTGTCGTTCGGTGCGGGCAATGGTCAGGGCGAGGTTCAGCAGAAGGTGGCCGGCGAAGAGCACCGCAATGCACAGCGCGAAGATGTGGCCGAGGTCGGCCGAGCTTGGCAGCGTGCCGTCGAAGAGATGACGGGTGACCTCTGCCAGCGCGCCAAGCAGGTTCGGTCCGAACGGAATGAGCCCATACGTGACGAATGCGCCGATCATCGAGAGCCCGCCGGCCAGAGCGATGGCCTGCCAGAGGACCAGAGCCGTCCCGGGGGCGCGGCTTGGCCACTGTGCCCGGGACAGGAGGAGGGGGACGGGCCAGGCGAGGAGAACCGCCAGGCAGGCCAGCACCGCCGAGGTGAAGAACATCACGCTCGGAGTTTACTGTCGGTTCGAGCTAGCAGCGTTCCGTGATGAAGCGCCGAGCAGTTCCCGGAGTGTCTCCGCCTCGGCGGGTGAGACAGACCCGATGAATCGGGCGAGTGCCGCTTCACGATCAGGCGCCGTTCCCAGGACCTCGTGCATGAGCCCAGCCGTGTGCTCGGCACGGGACGTCACCGACCGGTACAGGTGCGGTCGCATCGACCGGTCGCGCGAGACGAAGTTCTTGCCCTCAAGGCGGGAGAGCACCGTGAGCACGGTGGTGACGGCAACGTCCCTGGCTCCGTCGCGGTCGCTCGCGTGGAGCCGGTCCCGCAGGTCGTTGGCACTCAGCGCGTCGTCGGAGCTCCAGAGGACGTCCATGACCGCGCGTTCGAGGTCTCCCAGTGTTGCCATGCCTCAACGATACCTCGTCATCGAGCAAGTTTCTACGCAAAGTAGAACTAGTTCTACGGGTGGTAGAAATTGTCGCCTAGACTCGTAACGAGGTTTCTACACGGTGTAGAAAATCGCCGCGGAGGTGGAGTGAACGAGCTACTGGACCCGCTGCTGCTATCACGCTGGCAGTTCGGATTGACGACGATCTACCACTTCCTGTTCGTGCCGCTGACGATCGGGATGGCGCTGACCATCGCAATCTTCCAGACCGCGTGGTTTCGCACCGGCAAGGCTCACTACCTGCAGCTCACGCACTTCTTCGGCAAGATCTTCCTGATCAACTTCGCAATGGGCGTCGTCACCGGGATCGTCCAGGAGTTCCAGTTCGGCATGAACTGGTCGGACTACTCTCGCTTCGTTGGCGACGTTTTCGGTGCGCCGCTCGCATTCGAGGGGCTTCTCGCTTTCTTCCTCGAGGCGACCTTCATCGGACTGTGGATCTTCGGCTGGGACAAATTGCCGGCGAAACTCCACCTCGCGACCATCTGGATCGTCGCGGTCGCAAGCACCCTCTCCGCCTATTTCATCATCGCCGCCAACGCGTTCATGCAAAACCCTGTCGCCTTCCGGATCAACGAGGAGAAGGGCCGGGCCGAGCTCACCAGCATCTGGGAGCTCCTGACCAACCCTGTGGCCCTTGCCGCGTTCCCGCACACGATCTTCGCCTGCTTCATGGTCTCGGCAGGCCTCATCATCACCGTCGCCGCGTGGCACCTGTCCCGCAACCAGAACCTCGAGACCATGCGCCCCGCTTTGAAGTTCGGTCTGTGGTCGATGGTGGTCTCCGGCGCGCTCACCACGCTCGCCGGCGACCAGCTCAGCCTCGCCATGGTCGCGTCGCAGCCGATGAAGATGGCCGCGGCCGAGGCGTTGTACGAAACGTCGACCGGCGCAGCTGCGTCCTTCTCGGTCTTCACCCTCGGAACGCCCGATGGTGTGCATGAGCTCTTCTCGATCCGCATCCCCTACCTGTTGTCGTTCCTGTCCACGCACACCTTCGACGGCACTGTCGAGGGCATCAACAACCTGCAGGAGCAGTACCAGACCCTGTACGGGCCCGGCGACTACACGCCCATCATCTGGGTCACTTACTGGTCGTTCCGCTGGATGATCGGCCTCGGCATCCTGCACATCTTCGTCGCGATGGTCGGGCTCTGGCTCACCCGAAAGGGCAGGATGCCGACGAACAGGTGGGTGTGGAGGGCCGCCATCTGGTCGTTCCCGCTCTCGCTCGGTGCGATGATCCTCGGCTGGGTGTTCACTGAAATGGGGCGACAGCCCTGGCTCGTGTTCGGCCTCCTGCAGACGGAGGACGGGGTTTCCCCGGGAGTGACCGGCCTCGAAGTCCTCATCTCGCTGACCCTCTTCACGCTGGTCTACGGATCGCTCGCCGTCGTCGAGTTCCGGCTGATCAAGAAGGCCGCCATGGAGGGGCCAGCGGTTCCCGCCGAGCCGGACGAGGAAACCGGCAAGCCCCTCGTCCACACGACCGTCTACTAGGAGGACATCATGGATCTCGCAGTTCTCTGGTTCGGCATCATCGCCTTCTTCTTCATCGGCTACTTCGTGCTCGACGGTTTCGACTTCGGCGTCGGCATGAGCATGCCGTTCGTCTCGAAGGACGACACCGACCGGCGCGTGGTCATCAACACCATCGGGCCGGTGTGGGACCTCAACGAAACCTGGCTGATCGTCGCAGGTGCGTCATTGTTCGCGGCGTTCCCGGAGTGGTATGCGACCCTGTTCAGCGGTTTCTACCTTCCACTCCTGGTCATCCTGCTCGCCCTCATCCTGCGCGGCGTGTCCTTCGAGTACCGTCATCAGCGGCCCGAACTGGCGTGGAAGCGCCGGTTCGACCGGATGATCATCTGGGGTTCAGCGGTTCCCGCGTTCCTCTGGGGCGTCGCTTTCGCCAACATCGTGCGGGGCGTATCGCTCAACTCCGACCACGATTACATCGGCTCTGTGTTCGATCTTCTCAACCCCTATGCGTTGCTCGGCGGTTTCACCACGCTCCTGCTTTTCTTCACCCACGGTGCGTTCTTCCTCGCCCTCAAGACGGACGGCCAGATCCGGGATCGGTCGCGCGCGCTCGCAACCCGCGCGGGTCTGCTGAGCATCGTCGTCGCCGCCGCGTTCCTCGCGTGGACGGTGCTGGACTTCGGTACATTGCCGGCGATGGTCCTCGCTCTCGCAGCGGCCGTAACCCTCGTCGCGTCGGTCCTCGCGAACGTGCGAGGCAGGGAGGGGCTCGCGTTCGGCCTCATGGCCAGCACCATCGCCCTTGCGGTGCTCACGTTGTTCGCTTCGTTGTTCCCCAACGTCATGCCGGCAAGCAACGACCCCGCGAACAGCCTCACCGTTGCGAACGCGTCATCCAGTCCGTACACCCTCCAGGTGATGAGCTGGACAGCTCTGGTCGCTCTGCCTCTGATCCTCGTCTACCAGGGCTGGACCTACTGGGTGTTCCGCAAGCGGGTGACTCGCTCCCACATCGACGGCAGTGCGGACCCTGGTGTGGAGAGAACTGTCGAAGTGGCGCATTAACCTGTGACTGTGCGACCTCTCGATCCCCGGCTTCTTCGCTACGCCGTCAGTGCGAGGTGGTTCCTTCTCAGTGGTGCTGCGCTCGGCGTCGCGACAACGGCGTGCATTCTCGCTTTCGCCTGGCTGCTCACCGTGTGCATCACCGGGGCCATCGACGGTCGCCCACTCGCGGAACTCCTGCCGCAGGTCGGCCTGCTCGTCGCGGTCGCCGGCATCCGTGCAGCGCTCGTCTACGGGCAGGATCTCCTCGCGGCCAGGGGAGCAGCGAGAGTGAAAAGCGAACTTCGGCTCGGGGTCCTCGACGCCGTCCGGCGGCTCGGGCCTGGCTGGCTGGCCGGACGGAGCAGCGCGCGTGTCGCGACTCTGCTCGGCCGCGGCATGGACGCCCTCGACGACTACTTCTCGAAGTACCTGCCGCAACTCATTCTCGCCGTGATCGTCACGCCCGTGGTTGTGGTCGTCATCCTTCTGCAGGACTGGGTTTCGGCGATCTTCATCGTCGTGACGCTGCCCCTGATCCCTATCTTCATGATCCTCATCGGTCTCGCGACCCAGGTCGTCCAGCGCCGGCAATGGGCCGTGCTCGGCGACCTCTCCTCCGGCTTCGTCGACACGCTCGGCGGTCTGGCGACCCTCAAGATCTTCGGCAGGGAACGACGTCAGATCGACCGGATGCGATCGATCACCCGCGACTACCGGACGCAGACCATGCGCGTGCTCCGGGTGTCGTTCCTGTCGAGTTTCGCCCTGGAACTCGCGGCGAGCCTCTCCGTCGCGCTCGTCGCCGTGTCGGTCGGACTGCGCCTCGTCGACGGCTCGATGGCGCTTTCGGCCGGACTTTTCGTGCTGCTCCTCGCGCCAGAGGCCTTCCTGCCGCTGCGCCAGGTCGGAGCGAACTTCCACGCCGCAGCCGAGGGCGTTGCCGCGGCGGAGGACGCATTCGACATCCTCGATGCCGTCAAGACGACGCAGGCGGATGCGCCCGTTCCGGCCGGCGAACGCGTCGCGACATCCGGTCCGCTTCGCCTGACCGATGTCTCCGTCGACTACGGCAGGGGGGCCGTGCTGGCGCCGATCTCGGCGGAGTTCGCACCCGGCAGGCTGACGGTCATCGCCGGCCCCAGCGGGGCGGGTAAATCCAGCCTCCTGGGTGCCGTCCTCGGGTTCGCCCCGCACACCGGCACCGTCGAGCTCGGGGGGATGCCCGTCCGGTCGTCAACCGAGGAACGCCCGTGGCTGGCCTGGACCGGACAGCGACCTTCGCTCGTTCTCGGCTCCGTTGCCGACAACGTCGCGCTGGGTTCAGACCCGGTCGATGCCGTGCGGGTCCGGCACGCCCTGAACCTCGCGGCAGCACCCGAAATTTCACCCGACCTGAGCGTCGGTGTGGCGGGCGCGGGACTCTCGGGCGGGCAGGCGCAGCGTGTCGGCATCGCCAGGGCCATCTACCGGACCCTCGACCGACGCTGCCCGGTTCTGCTCCTCGACGAGCCCAGTTCTGCGCTTGACCACGACACCGAAGCCCGGCTCCTCGACGGGCTCCGCGCCCTTGCCGACGGCGGAACTGCCGTCGTCATCGTCAGCCACCGCGCGGCCGTGATCGGGCGAGCGGATGCCGTGGTTCGAGTCGAACCAATGATCCTGGCCGCAGCGTCATGAGTACCGACCGGCGAACCACCGCCCCGGTGTCCTCCAGGGAGGTCCGTTCGATCCTGACCACTGCCCAGCCCCGCACAGCAGGTTGGGTCTGGGGCGTCGTTTTCGGAATCGTCGCGGCACTCTCGACGGTCGCGCTGATGGCCACGAGCGCATACCTGATCACTCGCGCGTCGGAACAACCGCCCATTCTCCACCTGTCGATGGCGGTCGTCGGAGTCCGCGCCTTCGCGCTCGGGCGGGCGTTCTTCCGCTACCTCGAACGCCTCGCCGCCCACGACGCAGCCTTCCGCCAGCTCGAGACCGTCCGAGTCGACCTGCTTCGCCGGCTCATCCCGCTCGCCCCTGACGGGCTCGGCCGGACCCGCCGCGGATCACTCCTGTCATCCCTTGTCTCGGATGTCGACGAACTGCAGAACCTGCCGTTGCGGGTCGTGCAGCCGCTCCTCACCTCGGTGGGTGTCGCAGCGATCGCCGTATGGGTGGTCGCGCTGCTGTCCCCGACCGCCGCCGCTGGCCTGGCTCTTGCTCTGGTCGCCGCATTCGCTGTCGGCATCCTCGTCGCCCGCCGGGTCTCGGCATCCGCAGAGCGCACATTGGCGCCGAAGCGGGCGGCTCTCGTCGACGCTCTTCTCGACTACCTCGGAAGCCTCGACGTGCTCATCGCCTACGGGGCCGAGGAGACCGGCCGCCGCAAAGTGGAGGCCGCCGATCGAGCGCTCACCCGGGCGCTGACGGGTCGCTCGCTCGGCACCGGCATCGCCGCAGCGGCGCTGTCGCTGTTCTCGGGAATCGCTGTAGCCTGGTCGCTCGTCGCAGGCATCCCCGCCCTGTCCACGACAGGGGGCGGTTCGCTCAGTGGCCCTGGGCTCGCGGTGATTGTGCTCGTGCCCCTCGCCGTTTTCGAGGTTGTCGCATCCGTGCCGCTCGCGGTCAGCGCCTGGCGCCAGGTCCGGTCAAGCGCCGAGCGCATTGCCCGGGTGGCGCCGGAGAACGTGCCCGCTGAGATCAGCGTCGGCGAGGGTACGCGATCGTGGAAGGCGGAGCCAGCCGCTCCCGCGATCGAACTACGCGGAGTGTCGACCAGCTGGCCAGGCGCCGTCAGCCCGGCCCTCACTGTGTCGTCGCTCACGGTCGCGCACGGCGAACGAGTGCTCATCGAGGGCGCCAGTGGGGCAGGGAAGACCACGCTCGCGCATGTGCTCGTGCGTTTCCTCGACCACACCGGCACCTATCGGCTGTCGGGGCAGGATGTGCGGGAACTCCCGGTGGAGCAGGTTCGAAGCGTCGTCGGGCTGTGTGAGCAGATCCCCTACCTTTTCGACGAGAGTGTCCGCCAGAACCTGTTGTTCGCCAGGGAAACGGCAACGGACGGCGAGCTGCTGAACGTGCTCGATCGGGTTGGCCTCGGCGACTGGGTCGCCGCGCGCGGCGGGCTCGATTCCCGGGTGGGGGAGCGTGGGGCGCTCGTCTCGGGCGGTCAGGCCCAGCGGATCGCGCTGGCTCGGGCGCTCCTCCGGAACTTCCCGGTCATCGTGCTCGACGAGCCGACCGCCAACGTGGAGGCGGATCTGGCGGGGGCGCTGCTCCGCGATCTGCTGCGGGCCAGTGGGGACCGTACCGTCCTCCTCATATCGCACGGGGATGTGCCCGCCGGGCTGGTCGACCGTGCGGTGCGTGTGGTCGATGGCGTCATCGCGCCCGCGTGAGGGTCCCTTGTGGTCGTCCGTGTGGCGTCGGGGTCCCGAGTGGTCGTTAGCGCGGCCGGGGAGCGGCAACACCGGACCGCTCAGAAAGCGGCGGCGCAAGCTCGATCAAGCATGGCGAGCACACTACCCGGGCTGGGCGTTGCCGCCGACCGGATCACAGATCACAAGCGGGATGTTGCGGCTGGTCCGGCGCTGGTACGCGGCGTACCCGGGGTAGGCGGCCACAATCTCCGGCCACAACTCCCGCTTCTCCGCGTCGGATGCCGTTCGCGCCCGGAAACACGCCGTCGTTCCGCGCGCGGTGAGTGCGACATCCGCATTCGCGCGAAGGTTTTCGTACCAGTCCGGGTTCCGGTCATCGCCGCCTTTCGACGCGACGAGGACGTACCGTCCGTCGCGGGAGATCGGTGCCGTGAGCATCGTCGAGCGCCGTGCGCCCGACTTCCGGCCCACGGTGTGCAACTCGACCACCACCATGCGACCGGCTCGCCAGCCGATGCGCCCGCCTGAAAGAGCCACGAGCGCGCGGTGCACCGCGTTCATGGCCCGCATGCTCGCATCCGTCACCTGTGTCCGTGCATTCATGCTCGCAGTGTACGAGTCCAGCCTGGGGTGAGTCCCCGATCGGGCTCTGCAATCTAAGGTGGGAGTCGTGGAATCCAGCCTACGGTCGAGACAGCTCAGCCGCTGGATCGACCCGGAAAGTGCCTTCCTCACAGCATTTGGGTCTTCGGCGCGCGCGTTCTGGCTCGACAGCGGCATCGACGCATCCGAGGGATTCAGCTACCTGGGCGATGGAACGGAACTGCTTACCGCTGCGGTCGCCGACCACTCCGTCACGCGATCGGCGAAGACGGACGACGCCGCACCGACCATCACCGCGAACGTCACGATCTTCGATGCCTTGCGCGCTGAGCTTTCAGAGGGAAGCACCGGGACAGCCTGTGACGTCAGTGCCCCGGCTGGAGAGTTCTCGCCCGGCTGGGTGGGCTGGATCGGCTACGAAGCCGGTGCAGACAGCCGCGGCACTCCCGCTCATCCGTCACGCTACCCGGATGCCGCTTTCCTGCGCCCCGCCCGGATGCTGATCTTCGACCACACCACCCGCACGATAACCGCACTCGAAGTGGTCGGCCCGGCAACGGAGGAGCACTTCGGCTGGTTGGCCGGACTCTCGGATCCCACGCCCGCCCAGCCGCCTCTGGCCGCCGAACCGCGTTCGGCCCGCTGGCGCCACCCGGCGCCGGCATATGGCCGCCTCATCGCGGAAGCCCAGGAGGAAATCCGCCGCGGCAACGCGTACCAGCTCTGCCTGACCAACGAGGCGCTGGTCGACGGCGACTTCGATCCGGTCGAGGTCTATCGCCGGCTTCGGCATGCGAGCCCGAGCCATCATGGCGGGTTGCTCGTGGTCGACGGCACCGCCTTGGTCAGCTCGTCGCCTGAGCAGTTCCTCCGGGTCACCCCTGACGGGACCGTCACGACCCGGCCGATCAAGGCCACCCGGCCGCGCGGAAGTACCCCAGACCACGAAGCGAAACTCGCAGCGGAACTGGTCGGCAGCGACAAGGAACGTGCTGAGAACCTCATGATCGTCGACCTCATGCGCAACGACCTCGGTCGGGTCGCCGTCACCGGCAGTGTCGCGGTGACCCAACTGCTCGCCGTCGAGAGTTACGCGCAGGTGCACCAGCTGGTCAGCACCGTCACCGCCCGCCTTGCCGACGGGGTGAGCGGGGTGGATGCCGTCGAGTCCGCATTCCCGGCCGGATCGATGACCGGGGCGCCGAAGATCTCAGCGATGACCATCCTCGACCGGCTCGAGTCCGGCCCGCGTGGCGTCTATTCCGGTGCGTTCGGGTACGTCGGAGCAGACGGCGCCATCGATCTCGCGATGGTGATCCGCAGCATCCTGATCGATTCCGCCGGTGCATCGATCGGAACCGGCGGAGGGATCACCGCGCTGTCGGTCATCGAGGAGGAGATCGAGGAAACCCAGGTGAAGGCCGCGGCTCTTCTCGCCGCGCTGGGCGCTTCCGAACAGGAAGTAGGCTAGATCGTTGGACCGCGGGTGTCGCGGCGGTATCGCGCACCCGGCAGTCCTTTCCCGCTTAAGAATGAGAGCCACGTGTCACACGACGAGCAGACCCAGGTCGGACAGAAGTACGATTTCGCCGCTATCCAGGAGAAGTGGCTACCGGTGTGGGACCGGATCAAGCCCTTTGCAACGGACGACGAGAGCGACAAGCGCCCGCGCAAGTATGTCCTCGACATGTTCCCGTACCCCTCAGGCGACCTGCACATGGGGCATGCCGAAGCATTCGGTCTCGGTGACGTGGTCGCGCGGTACTGGCGCCAGCAGGGCTTCAACGTGCTGCACCCGATCGGCTGGGACTCCTTCGGCCTTCCCGCTGAGAATGCTGCCATCAAACGAGGCGTTGACCCTCGTGGCTGGACCTATGACAACATCGCGCAGCAGAAGGCGAGTTTCCGCACCTACGCGCCGTCCTTCGACTGGGACCGGGAGATCCACACCTCCGACCCCGAGTACTACCGCTGGACCCAGTGGCTGTTCCTGAAGCTCTATGAGAAGGGTCTCGCCTATCGCAAGGCGAGCCCGGTCAACTGGTGCCCGTTCGACCAGACCGTGCTGGCGAACGAGCAGGTCGTCGACGGCTACTGCGAGCGGTGCGGCAACCTCGTCACCAAGAAGAAGCTCACCCAGTGGTATTTCCGCATCACTGATTACGCTGACCGTCTTGTGGACGACCTCAAGCAGCTCGAAGGCGCATGGCCGTCGAAGGTCATCAGCATGCAGCGCAACTGGGTTGGACGTTCAACCGGCGCTGACGTGAACTTCGTCATCGAGGGCAAGGCCGACCCGATCGCCGTTTACACGACGCGCCCTGACACTCTGTACGGCGTCACCTTCATGGTCGTTGCCGCCGACTCCGACCTCGCAGCAGAACTGGTCGCCGAGGCGCCGGATGCCACGAAAGCCGCGTTCACCGAGTACGTCGACCGGGTCAAGGGCGAGACCGACATCGAGCGGCTCAGCACCGAACGGGAGAAGACGGGAGTCTTCCTCGAACGGTACGCGATCAACCCGCTGAACGGGGAACGCCTGCCGATCTGGGCGTCCGATTACGTACTCGCCGATTACGGCCACGGCGCGATCATGGCTGTGCCGGCCCACGACCAGCGAGACCTCGATTTCGCGCGAGCGTTCGACCTCCCTGTGCGTGTCGTCGTCGACACGAACCAGCCGGTCACCGGTGCGATCCCTGTCCTCGTCGACGGGGAACTGCCCGATGA
The DNA here is from genome assembly GCF_025464835.1 of Mycetocola sp. Taxonomy (GTDB): domain Bacteria; phylum Actinomycetota; class Actinomycetes; order Actinomycetales; family Microbacteriaceae; genus Mycetocola_A. The sequence continues at coordinate 26,547 of NZ_JAODMP010000090.1, forward strand.
TCTGCCGCCAGCGGACCCGAAAGTCACGGGCGAGGCGCTGGTCGGCCCCGGTCGCCTGATCAACTCAGGCAGGTTCAACGGGCTGAGCAAGAACACGGCCATCGCGAAGATCACCGACGCCCTCACGGCATCCGGTCTCGGCGAAACCGCGAAGAACTACCGTCTGCGCGACTGGCTGATCTCCCGTCAGCGCTACTGGGGTCCGCCGATCCCGATCATCCACTGCGACGCCTGTGGAGAAGTGCCCGTGCCTGAGGATCAGCTCCCCGTCGAGCTGCCGCCAGCGGACAGTCTCGACCTGCAGCCGAAGGGTACAAGCCCCCTCGGAGCCGCTGAGGACTGGATCAACGTTCCATGCCCGCGCTGTGATGCGCCAGCCAAGCGGGACTCGGACACGATGGACACCTTCGTCGACAGCTCCTGGTACTACCTGCGTTACCTCAACCCCACATCGGACACTGTCGCGTTCGACCCGGCCCTCGCCGACAAGTGGGCGCCGGTCGACCAGTACGTCGGCGGCGTCGAGCACGCGATCCTGCACCTGCTCTATTCCCGCTTCATGACCAAGGTCCTCTACGACCTCGGTTACCTCGGCTTCACCGAACCGTTCAGCTCTCTGCTCAACCAGGGCATGGTGCTCATGGACGGCGCGAAGATGTCGAAGAGCAAGGGCAACCTCGTCGAGTTCGCCAGCGAACTCGCCACGTACGGTGCGGACGCGTTGCGCGTCACGCTCGTCTTCGCCGGACCCCCGGAGGATGACATCGACTGGGCGGATGTCTCGCCGGCTGGGTCCTCAAAATTCCTCGCCAGGGCATGGCGGGTCGCCCATGACGTGACGAGCGCGCCAGAGGTGCTCTGGAAGACCGGTGACCCGGCGCTTCGCCGCGTCACGCACCGCTTCCTCGCCGATGCGCCCGGCCTCGTCGAGTCGTTCAAGTTCAATGTTGTGGTCGCCCGGCTGATGGAACTCGTCAACGCGACGAGGAAGGCGATCGACACCGGAGCAGGCCCAGCGGATGCCGCCGTGCGCGAAGCCGCTGAGGTCACCGCGGTTGCGCTGAACCTGTTCGCGCCGTACACCGCCGAGGACATGTGGGAGATGCTCGGCTATGAGCCCGCCGTCGCCCACGTGACCTGGCGCAAGGCTGACCCGACTCTTCTCGTCGAGGAATCGGTGACCTGCGTCGTACAGGTCGACGGCAAGGTCCGCGATCGCCTCGAGGTGTCACCGAAGGTGGCAACCGAGGAACTGGAGTCGCTTGCCCGTGCCTCTGCTGCCGTTCAGCGTGCGGTCGGCGAGCGGACCATCGTCAACGTCGTCGTGCGCGCACCTCGCGTTGTGAGCATCGCGACCAAACCGTGACGTTCGGGTGCCCGTCCCTGCACAGGGGCGGGCACCCGGCCGGTTCTCCACCGTCCCCGGCCCGACGGTCGGGATCCTCGACGTTCGGTCTTGACTGGACGTCATGGCCAGGCACGCTTCCGCGCGGTCGCCGGGAGCGGCATCCGGTCTCCCTATAACGCTGGCGACCCGACGGTCGGCGGGTGTCCGGTTCGGCGTCGGCGCGCTCATCGTCCTGATGCTCGGCGGGCTCGTCACCGCGATCGTGGTCTCGCTGCTTGGCGCGACGGGCGAGGCCCGCCCGTTGCCTCCGACGCCGACGACAGGCGTCGACGCGGTGGGCAGCGTCGCCCTGTACGTCCACGTCCTCGGCGCCGTTGAGCGCCCCGGTGTCTACCAGTTCCGCGACGGTGACCGGGTGGTCGACGCCATCGCGGCCGCCGGAGGGTTCTCGCCGGTAGCAGACCAGCAGACGGTCAACCTCGCCCGCTTCCTCAGCGACGGAGAGCAGATCGTGGTGGCGGTCCAGGGTGCCGTACCGCCGGCGGCCGGGCCGGCCCCAGGCGTCCCAGGTGCTCCAGCCGGCAAGATCAACATCAACACGGCGTCAGTCGCCGAACTGGACACGCTGCCCCGGCTCGGGCCGGCCATGGCAGAGCGGATCATCGCCTGGCGTGAGACGAACGGCCGGTTCAGCAACATCGACGACCTGCTCAACGTGCCTGGCATCGGCGCCAAGACGTTCGAGTCCCTGAAAGACCTGGTGACCGTGTGACCCCGGCACATCGGCTGGTTCCCCCTGCGGGGGCCGCCTGGATCACCGCGTGCATCCTTGTCGGGGTCCCGAGCGCCGCGGGGGCCGTGGCGGCAGCCGGCCTTGCCTCGACCGTCGTCTGCGCCGTGGTTGCCGTCTGCGGTGTGCGCCGACATCCGACGTCACCGCGCGCGAGGTCCGCCTGGTGGGGGATCGCAGCCGTGACCCTGCTTACGGTGTCGCTCGCTGCAACTGCCGTCGCTGCTCGGGCCGAAGCACGGTCCCCTGCGGTACTCCGTGAAGCGGCCGAAGCGGGACGATCGGTCACGGTTCGGCTGACGGTGACAGAGAAATCGGTCGTCGACGACGACAGGCAAGGCTCCGTCTGGGACACATCCATGAGAGCGGATGCTCCTGGCGGCGCCGGCCGAACTGAGACGGCACAGCGGATCCACGGCACGCTCACCGAGATCGACCTTGGGGACGCACGCGTCTCGGCCGCTGTCCCGGTCGTTCTCTTCGCCACGGTGACCGATCCGCATCCCGTGCCAATCGGTTCGGTTGTCGAAGCGGACGCTGCGATGCGCGGCACGGCGCACGGGGACGCGGCTTCCTTCCTCCTGTTCGCCCGGCAGCCGGCGACCGTTCTTGCCGCGCCGCCGCGGTATCTCGCATGGGCGGGCGACATGCGCACCGGCCTCCTGAACCTTGCGGCGGAGTTGCCTGGCGACGGGGGAGAACTGCTGCCCGGGCTCTCCACCGGGAACACGACCGCGGTGACCGATGAGCTCGACGAAGCGATGAAGAGCAGTTCACTGAGCCACCTCACCGCCGTGTCCGGAGCGAACTGCGCCGTGATCGTGGCTGTACTGACGTTCCTTCTCGCCGGCCTCGGTGCGCCGCGCTCGATCCGCATCATCGGGGCTCTCACCGGGCTGGGGCTCTTCGTCATCCTGGTGACCCCTGAGCCGAGCGTCGTCCGCGCTGCGCTGATGGCACTGGCGGTGCTCCTGGCCCTCGGTGCAGGCAGGCCCGCTGCAGGGCTGCCCATTCTCAGCCTCGTCGTGATCGTCGTCGTCATCAGCGACCCCTGGCTGTCGCGCACCTACGGTTTCGTGCTGTCTGCCCTCGCGACCGGCGGGCTGCTTCTCCTCACCCGCCCACTCACGCAGATGCTGTCCGCCTGGCTGCCGCGTCCGCTGGCCGCGGCATTCGCTCTCCCACTCGCAGCACAGCTGGCCTGCCAGCCCGTGCTGATCCTGCTCACTCCCACGATCCCGGTTCTCGGCGTGCCGGCCAACCTCCTGGCGGCGCCGGCCGCGCCGCTCGCCACCCTGCTCGGGCTCGGAGCCTGCATCCTGGCACCGGTCCTTCCTCCGGTCGCCGTCGTCTTGCTCTGGCTCGGCTGGATTCCCGCGACGTGGATCGCCGCTATCGCGACCACGGTGCACGGGCTGCCGCTCAACCGCATGCCCTGGTTACCCGGCGCAGAAGGCGCGCTCCTCCTCGCCGGCCTGACCGCTGTGCTGTTCGTCGGGGTCGGCTCAGCGCGTTCTGGGCGGCGCTCAACGGCAGCACTCTGTGCGGGAGTGCTCGTGATCGCCGGCGGCGGGTATGCCGGCGGCCTCGCCGGTTCCTGGATCGCCCCGGCGTTGTCTCGGCCCGCGGACTGGACGCACGCGGCCTGTGACGTCGGCCAGGGTGACGCCATCCTTGTCCGTGAGGGAGGGGCGGTGG
>NZ_JAODMP010000103.1 GCF_025464835.1 Mycetocola sp.
CCAACAAGGCGCTGATGAACCTCGGCTACGAGCCGATGTTCCCGAAGACGGTCACCGACGTGAACCCGGCGATCCTGTCGGCGCTGTCACCGAACGCTGACGAGAACCACGACTTCTTCTCGGGGTCTGGGTCGTCTTACGTCATCGGCAAGGCCGTTGTCACCGAAGACGAGGACTGGGACTTTTAGAGCCCCACAACACGCACGGCCCATAAACAGGCCGTTGAGAGGCCCGGGCCCGCAGGATTCTGCGGATCCGGGCCTCTTTTGTGCCTTCTCTCGATAGACAGACGAGGACTGAAATGGACATGAATTGCCGTTCGGTCGGGCATGCGGGGGGCACGTGCGTACCTCTTACATGTGCCAGGGGCTCGCAACGGGGCCGATTTTTGACTCGACGTGGCGCTGACCTCGCGCCCGGCCAGCAGCCTTAGCCCAGTCGGGGAGAGTGTTTTCACTCGTAATGAAAAGGTCGTGGGTTCGATTCCCACAGGCGGCTCCAATTTCACCCAACTGATCAGAAATTTGGTCGTCCCGGACGGGACGGGAGATTTTGGCTCAGCGGCCACTTATTGGCCACAAATGGCGCTCGGTGGTGTGTTTCGCGTCAACGCAACGTCCCATCACGGGTGGTCGCGACACGTCTCGGGAGATCGTGTCGGCGTCGCTCCGCAGACCATCTACGACCTGCGCACCGCCGGTCGCGGCCCGCGAGCCGTTCACGTCGGACGTGAGCGGCGGTATCGGATCTCTGAGATCCGAGCGTGGCTGGATCGCCAGTCCGATCCGGTCGGCGCCCGAGACGGAGCGGCCATGCCCGGCAGGCCGTGCACCCGGCTCGATCAGCACGATCGCCAGCGGATCAAAAGCATTCAGCGCGAGCACGCGGGTGCGCGACAGAGACGGGCAACTGCGCCGGGTCGCGGCACGGGGAACGACCAAGGCAAGAGCGGTCGCCGCACTCAAGGCCAAGCTCGCCGATCACGAGCAGTCCGGCGCAGCGGGGGAGACTGTGACGGCGGACATGCCCTTCGCGGAACTTGCCCGACTGTTGCTCGAGGACATCAAGATCGATCCCCGCCTGTCCGACGGGGCGAAGGCAGTCTACGAGAGCGAGTTGCGGACGATCCGGCACTCGGCCCGTTCGTGGCGTTCTGGCGGTGTCTTCCCCGGTCCTAAGCCCGACGGTCAGCTACGTGAATCGCACTGGGTTTGATGGAGGCCTCACTCTCACGCGGCCAGGGGTTTCTGGGCGTGAGTTCGGTGGTACTCGGTTTCGTATTCTACGGGCGTATGGTGCCCAGTGGACGGGTGCGAACGCCGGTAGTTGAAGGTTGTCACGGTCCGGCGACGGCCCCGGAGTGCTCCCGAGATCCCAGCTACTCGCATCAGCTGAGCAACCCAGTCACGGCCGACTTGGTGGCCGTCGCGGCGCAACGCATGCCACATCTTTGGCGCCAGGTATGGACCGCGCGATCGACATTCTCTCCGGCGAGATCCGCCGCGCGATGGGTGTCTCCAGGTCTGACGTCGCTTAGCCTTCGAGTTGTGCCTCGGAGCGGTACAAGGCCCCGAACCAGAAATGGTTCTAGCGGACGCGTGGCTTTCGGTTACTTAATCGAGCCTCGCGTCACGCCGGAGATGACCCAGCGTTGCGCAAAAATGTACACGAGCAGGAGCGGGGCCATCGCCATGAGGTATGACGCGAACGCGACCGTGTAGTCGGTGTTGAACTGGCCCTGGAACACGTATTGCGCGAGTTGCAGAGTGCGATCGCCGGGATCGCTCAGGATGACGAGTGGCAGGATGAAGTCGTTCCACGCCCACACGCAGGTCAGGATGCCCACCGTCGCGTTCATCGGCCCCAGGAGGGGGAAGATGATCGACCAGAACACGCGCCATGTGCTCGCGCCATCGACAGTGGCTGCCTCCTCGAGCTCGATCGGAATTGTCCGGATGTATGCCGTGTAGATGAACACGTTCAGCGACAGCCCGAACACCGTGTAGAGGATGATCATTCCGACCTGGTTGTCGATGCCCAGAAGAGACGTCTGTTTGACGAGCGGAAGCATGATGATCGGGAACGGGATGAACAGTGCGGCGAGCAGGTAGAAGTACGAGGTTCTAAAGAATCGCCGGTGGATGTTTCGCGCGATCGCGTAGGCGACGATGGAGTTGCTGAGCAGCGTGAGCACCAACGCGCCGACGGTGATGAGCCCGGTGTTGAGAAGCGCCTGGGGAAAGTTAGTACGGGTCCAGGCGTCAGCGAAGTTCTCCCAGCGCACGGTTGTCGGCCACTCGAATCCGGTGCCCGTCGCGATCTGGTCGGGTGTCTTCAGTGCCACCATCACTGCGAGGTAGAGCGGGATGAGCACGGTGAGTGAGCAGACCGCGATGAACGCGGTTGCCCACCAGTTGATCTTGCGGGTGTCTTCTTGCGACTCACGGAATCGCCGCCGACGGCGAGGGCCCTCGTTTTCTGAAAGCGCCGTTGCCTGCGCTGGCGTGTTGGTCACGGTAGTCATCCGAAGTCCGCCTCTCTGCGTTGAAGTACCCGGAACTGAAGGAGTGAAACGATGGTGATTACGATCACGAAGATGACAGCGTTCGCCGTCTGGTAAGCGAACTCACCACCGGTAAAACCGCCCTTGTAGATGAGCAGCGTGATCGATTCGGTGGCCGTGCCTGGGCCGCCGTTGGTCAAGGCGACGATGTGGTCGAACACCTGGAGGAAGCCCTTGAGGCTCAGCACCATGTTGATTGTGAAGAACGCGCTAATGAGCGGAAAGGTGATCGAGCGGAACTGTCGCCACGATTTTGCCCCGTCGAGGGATGCCGCCTCGTAAAGCTCATGGGGAATTGTCTGAAGTCCCGACAGGTAAATGATGATGGCGAAAGCACATGCCTGCCACACAGCGAGGATCACGATCGGCAGCCAGGCCCATTCAGGGTTCGACAGAATGTTCTCTGCCACGAGCGGGATGTTCGGCAGCAGCCTCGGGAGCGAATTCGAGAACAGGAACTGGAACACGTAGCCGACGACGAGGATCGCCAGGACGTACGGCACGAAGTAGATGCCCCTGAATGCGTTGCGGCCAACAATCTTTGCGTTCAGTCCCATCGCAATAGCCAGTGAGATGACGTTGGTGAGGATGGTCGCGGCGATCGCGAACCCGAACGAGAACCCGTATGCCGCAAGGACCCGGTCATCCCGGAAGAGGTTCGCGTAGTTCGCGAAGCCTACGAACTCCCATGTGCCGAACCCGGGGTAGTTGGTGAAGCTGAAGAAGATGCCCACCAGGACCGGGAGGGTATGAAAGAAGGCGAAGAGCGCGAGCGCCGGCCACACCATCCAGTAGAACGCGGGAGCCGCGCGCCCTTCGGCGCGAGCCGTCAGAGGCCGTCGGCCTCTGACGCGTCGCGAGCCGGCCGTGACGATCGCCTCTGTCTTTGTTGTCGCGGTCGACATGTCACTCTCCGCTTCGGATCGTTCGACGGGCTACTTTGCTCCACTCGTTGTCGAGCGTTTTGAGCGCAGCATCCACGTCTCCGTCAAAAAGGAACTGCTGGATGACCGCCGCCAGCGGGATGCTCGGCGGAATCTGATGGTCGATGAAGCCGGTAATCTTCTCATCGTCGAAGTAGGGCTTCACTGACTGAAGCGCCGGATCGTCGCTGATCTCGGCATCCACCACCGACGGGACCATGAGCTGAGAGGCCGCGAAGTCCTCGAGCACCTGGGCCTCGAACAGATAGTCGACGAAGCGCTTTGCTTCGTCGAAGTGTGGCGTGTCCTTACCAATGAGAACCGTGACGTCGACGCCGGAGACCAGGAGCCTCTCGTCGGGGGAGTCGGCGGCAGGGTACGGGAAGATCGCTGCGTCGATGTCGGGGTTGATGCCCTTTACCGGGTTGATCGCCCAGATCCCCTGCATGAGCATCGCGACCTCGCCGTTCGCGAAGGCGGCGTTGCCGTCGTCGTAGGTGCGGCCACGATAGCCGTCCTGGGCGTACGAGAATAGTTCGGCCTGCTGTTCGAGGGCCGTTGCGAAGTCCTTTTCGAACGACACTTCGGAGTTCGGACCGACGTTCTCGCCTTCTTCACGCATGGTGTCGAAGAAGTCGCCCTGGGCCGGGTACGCACCGAGCGCGTTGAACGACGGCATTGCCGTCCAGCTGTCGGCGAGCGTGCCGAAGAACGGCGTGATGCCTGCCGTCTCTAACTTCTCGCAAACCTCGATGAACTCGTCCCAGGTTTCCGGTGGTTCCAGTCCCTGCTCCTCGAATATCGTTCGGTTGTAGATGACCCCGTTGGCGTTGTTCACATAACCGAGTGCATTGACCTCACCCTTGGCGAAACCGATGTCCGCGAGAATGTCCTGCACGGCCGGGTTGATCCGGTCGAGGAGCGGATCACCGGTGAAATCGTGGAACACTCCGGCGCGCATCAGCTGGCCGAGGCCGCCGTTGCCGTTGAGGGTGATCACGTCCGGCACGTCGTTTTTCACGAGCCTCGTGCGGATAGCGGTGTCGGCGTCGGCAACCTGGTTCTGAACGACCTTGATGTCTGGGTTCTCGGCCTCGAAATCCGCGATGATCTGCGTGAAGTCCTCGAGCGCTTCTCCCTTGAACTGAAAAAAGTCGAGAGTGACAATGTTCCTGTCGCTCTGGACGGTGCACCCGGAGAGCAGAAGCGCGCCGACAACCACCGACGCCGCGAGACCGGTTCGCCGCTGGCGCGACCGTCGTTTTCTGTGCGTGTTTCGGACGGTGTTGCTGGTATCCATCATGTGCCTCCTTGCGCAATGTGGGTTACGTGCCGTGCGGGCTCAGTGGGGCTCGCTGGTCGGGGTAGTTGATAGCTCGAGTAGAACGAGCTGAGCGGGGAGAAGGACGGGGGCTTGGAGACCCACCGTACCGAGTTGCCGGCCGGTCAAGCGGATGGGCTGCTCGGCCCAGGGGAGCGGTGACTGGCCGGGTCCCGCCGATACGCTGCCGGCCAGGATCTGGACGGTGTAACGGCGGTCTGGCACCAATCCGGGGAGCGTGAAGCGGCCGGGAGGGTAGGTGACGCTGGTCGACACCTGCGTGAATGTGAAGAGAGCGGATGCCCCGTCCGTTGCCACCACGCCGCGAACGTCCGTTGTTGCATCCGCGGTGTCTCCGTGGACCAGGACACCGGAGTGGATCATCGGCCGGTGCTGCTTGTGGATCTCCACCCAGCGACGAACGGCGTCGAGGCCGTCTTCGTCGAGGGTGGTGAGGTTCCACTCGATCCCGAGGTGGCCGAAAAGAGCCACACCGGCGCTCAGGTCGAGCGACACAGTCCGTCCAGTGGAGTGGACTTTGGGGCTGGTGAGATGTGCGCCCAGAATCTCGGTCGGCACGAGCAGGCCGGTGTAGCGCTGGATCTGCAGCCTTTCGATCGGGTCGAGGGTATCGCTCGTCCAGATGCGGTCGGTGTGCTCGAGGATTCCAAGGTCCACCCGCGCGCCGCCGGAGGCACACGATTCGATTTCGATCGTGGGGTGGGCGGCCTTCAAGGCAGCGAGGAGCCGATACAGGGCGAGCACGTTGGCATGAACACGCGGTTTGCCGGAGTCGGTCGCGCCGGCCTCCAGCAGGTCCCGGTTGTGGTCCCACTTCAGGTAGGAGATGTCGTTCTCAGTGAGCAGTGCGTTGAGCCGGTCGAAGACGTATTGCCATGCGTCCGGATTGGCGAGATCGAGAACGTGCTGCTGCCGAGCCTCGACGGGCAGGTCCTCACGCCCGCGCAGAATCCAGTCGGGGTGCCGGCGGGCGAGATCGCTGTCGAGGTTGATCATCTCCGGCTCGACCCAGAGGCCGAATTCCATCCCGAGGCCTCGCACCTTCTCGATCAACGGCTGCAAGCCGTCCGGCCACACGTCGGTGTCGACGAACCAGTCGCCGAGGCCCGCCGTGTCATCGCGGCGGCCCAGGAACCAGCCGTCGTCGAGCACGAACCTCTCAACGCCGACCCGGGCGGCCCGCTCCGCGAGGTTGCTGAGGGTTTCCAGGTTCTGGTCGAAGTACACCGCTTCCCAGGTGTTGAGGGTCACCGGTCGAGGGCGTGATGGGTGGTGCGGACGGGAGCGAAGCTGGTCATGGAAGCGCTTGGCGAGGTCGTTGAGGCCATCGCCCCATGAGCCGATGGCCCAGGGGGTGGTGTATGTCTCGCCGTGACCGAGTACGAGTTCGCCGTTGATGAGCAGTTCCCCTGCGCTGAGGAATGCGTCGGCCGTCGGCGTGCGCTCGGCGAGCAACCGGTGGTTGCCGCTCCATGCAGTGTGCACAGCGTAGACGAGTCCCCGCTCGAAACTGAACCCAGGGCGCCCCGCCGCGAGCAGCAGGCTCGCGTCAGAGCCTGGCCGCCCGCGACGGCTTTCCCGCAGGTGGGTGCCGATTGTGAACGCGTGTCGCTGCGGTGAGCGCTCGCGGAGATGGCGCCCTGTTGTGTCCAGCAGCTCGGTTACGTCCTGGGGAACCGGGAAGGTGGGAGCGAGGGCTGTGAGTGAGTACGGTTCGTCTGATCGGTTCGCCAGTGCGATGCGCTGGCGAAGGAGCCCTGCTGGGGTGACCTCAACGGTGATCGTGGCCTCGAGTCCGGCGGCGTCGTCTCTCGCGGTGACGACCAGGGTGGCGGATGCCGCGTCGACGTCGATAGCGGCGCTTTCGAGCTTGGTCGAGAAGAAGCGGCCCGCCCGATGCCCGGCGAGGCCGGGGGTGCCCAGCCATCCCGATGATTCCTGCGGAATGAGCGTGAGCGGGGCGGGCTGGTCGAGGCTGCCGGAAACGCGCTGTGGACGAGCAGTAGTTGCAAGCGCGTTAAGTTCGTCGGAGTTGAGGTCGCCCAGATCGGGGCCCCAGAAGACGATGGTCGGAAGCGGTCCACGTTCAGTGTCGAGAACGGCGCTGGTGCCCCCATTGCGGAGGTGGATCACGGAAGTGCGGCTTTGCATGAGTTATTTCTACGATAAAAATAACCCACTGTCAACCGCAATAGATCGTTAGGTAAGCGGGGCTGTGCGCGCGGCTTCTGGCAGAATGCCGGTGTGTTTCTGCGCTCATTTATGTCAGGATGGAAAGAAGCAACCCTGTGGAGGACCCGATGACGAGCCTTCTGGACCAGGATGCAAGTGAAACCGCCCGTGATCTCGCGCGAGCCGTGATCATCCACGGTCCCATCTCGCGTTCCGAATTGGGACGTCGACTCCATCTCTCGCCGGCCAGCCTCACTCGGCTCAGCAAGCCGTTCATAGAGCGCGGGCTCTTCTTCGAGGCGTCGGAAGTGTCGGTCGGGCCGGGGCGTCCGGCCCGACCCCTTGACGTGCGCGTTGAGGCACGTCGTTTCGTCGGAGTGAAACTCACTGGCGAAGCGGCGGTTGCTGTGCTTACTGACCTGCGCGCGACCGCCCTGAAACGTGCGGAGCGCCCGCTCCTCGATCATCAGGTTGAGACGGTCGTTCGTGCTATTGCGGAGCTGGTGGCGGAGCTGCGACGCCCTGACTTCGCGATCGATTTTCTCGGGGTCTCGGTGGGTGGCAACGTTGCCGAGCAGCGCGTGGTGACGCGGGCGCCGTTCCTCGACTGGCGGAACGTTGATCTCGCCGGTCATCTGGAGGCCGAGCTCGGCTTGCCCGTCGCTGTCGAGAACGACGTGGTGGCGCTCACGACCGCGGAACACTGGTTTGGCGCCGTGCGAGGTGCGCCCGCCTTCGCGGTGGTGACGATCGGCGCGGGAGTGGGCTACGGGCTGGTGTTGCACGATCGTGTGGTGAGCACTGCCGACTCCGGGCTGGGGTTGGGTGGACACCTTCCGCTAGATCCGAGCGGGCCGCTCTGCATGCAGGGTCATCGTGGGTGTTCGACAGCCATGCTCTCCATCCCGAGCATCAAAGCGCAGGTCGCAACGGCACTAGGGCGCGAAGTTACCTACCAAGAAGTGCTCGACCTCGCCCGAGCGAGCCATCCGGTCGCCGCGGCAGTCACGGAAGCAGGAGGACGTGCGCTGGGCCGGATGATGACCATGATCGCCAACATTGCGATGATCGACACGATCGTGCTCGCCGGCGACGGAGTCGCACTCTGGGATGTCGCCAGTAAGGCTGCGATCGAGGCAATGCGGATCGACCGCGACCCTGAAGCCTCGCCGATTG
>NZ_JAODMP010000104.1 GCF_025464835.1 Mycetocola sp.
TCCTGAACGCCGATGTAGATCGGGATGGCGATCGCGGCGAGAACGCCGATGATGATCACGACGACCAGGAGCTCGATCAGGGTGAAGCCCTTTTCTTTCTCCTGGATGACCTTGTAGCGTGCCGCGAGTGCGGCGGTGATGCGAGAAACCATGGGGCTTTCCTTCTGATCGAGGGGTACTGGCTCGGCGTGGTGCTCGGAGAGCCAGTCCGGCCCGCCGATCTCCGACTTTAGGCGAGCCGCCTCATTCGCGAAGACACGCCAACGGGGGTGAAATGAGCATTTCTTCCCCCCAGAGCGGGGCAAGTGAGCATTAAGGCGAGAAATCCTCAGTTACTTGACCACGGTGGCAATGCTGAAGATCGGAAGGTAGAGGGCGACGATCATGCCACCGACGACGACGCCGAGGAACGCGATGAGCAGCGGCTCGATCAGCGAGGTCAGTGAGTCAGTCATCGTCTTCACCTCCTGCTCGTAGAAGTCAGCGATCTTGTCGAGCATCTGCTGCAGCGCTCCGGAGTCCTCACCGACCGAGACCATCTGGATCACCATCGGAGGAAACACTGCTTCCTCGGCCAACGGCGCCGCAATCGACTTGCCCTGCCGCACCGAGTCCTGAACCTTCACGAGCGCCTTCTCGATGACATAGTTACCAGACGTCTCACCGACAATCTGCAGCGACTGCAGGATCGGCACCCCAGCACCGATCATGTCGGCGAAGTTGCGTGAAAAGCGTGCCACCGCGAGCTTCGTCATGAGCATGCCAAACACCGGGATCTTGAGTTTCAACGGGTCGAGCGTTCGTCGCACCGCTTCGGTGTGCTTGTTCTTTTTCCACCAGACGGATCCAACGATCGAGCCGATGAGGATCAGGGGCCCGAGCCAGATCATCTGTTCCGACAGTGTGACGAGGATTTGAGTCGGGATGGGCAGGCTTCCGCCAAGACCGTCGAACATCGTTTTGAACACCGGGACAATGAATATCAGCATGCCGGCGACGGCAATCAACACCATGAAGACGACAACGATCGGGTACGTCATCGCGCTCTTGATCGTGTTCTTAAGCTCCGATTCCTTCTCGAAGTTCTTGGCCACGGTGTCCAGCGCCTTGTCGAGGAACCCGCCGGTCTCCCCGGCCTTCACCATGTTGATCATGATCGGCGGGAAGTCCCGGTCGTGCTTGCGCATGGCATCCGACAGGGACACACCTGTCTCCACGTCGTCGCGCACGGTCACGAGAATCTTCGCCAGCGGCTTCGACTCCGTCTGCTCGGCCAGGATCGACAGCGTCCGCATGAGCGACAGCCCTGCGCTGGCCATGGTCGACATCTGCCGGCTCATGATCGCGAGGTCCTTGAGTGTCACACCCTTGGAGAACCCGGGGATCGTGATCTCCTTGCTCAGCCCGGTGCCATCCGGAGCGGCATCGATCGACACCGGGGACAGACCCATCGTGCGCAGGCGAGCCGCAACGGCAGCCTCGCTCGTGGCATCCACCTTGCCCTTGACGATCTTGCCCGCCGCGTCACGGCCCTTGTACGCGTAACCGACTGGTGAGACCATCTATCGCTCCAGTTTCGATGAGTACGAATCTCCGAAGTCGATCTCGGATGCCGCCATCGCGCGCGTTGCCTTCTCGGTTGGCGAGCGCACGCCCTGCAGCATGCGCGAGAATCCCTCAGGATCGTGCGCCTTCGCCTCGGCCGCCTCTCGCGTCACCCGGCCGCTGTTCACGAGTTCAGCGAGGTGCTGGTCCATGGTGTGCATGCCGAGATCGCGACCGGCCTGCATGGCGGAGAGGATCTGGTAGGTCTTGCCCTCACGAATGAGGTTCGACAGCGCCGGCGTGATCACCATGACCTCGGTCGCGACGACACGGCCTGAGCCGCTCGCCTTCGGCACCAGGGCCTGACTGACGACCCCCTGTAGCGTGCCTGCAAGCTGGGTGCGGACCTGGTCCTGCTGGTGCGACGGGAACACATCGATGACGCGGTCGATCGTCTGCGCGGCATCCTGTGTGTGCAAGGTCGCGAAGACGAGGTGTCCGGTCTCCGCGGCGGTCAGAGCGACAGAGATCGTCTCCAGATCGCGGAGCTCACCGATCAGGATCACATCGGGGTCCTGACGCAACACGTGCTTGAGCGCGCTCGCGAAGCTGTGCGTGTCGGCGCCGACCTCACGCTGATTGACGATCGACTTCTGGTTCCTGTGCATGAACTCGATCGGGTCCTCGACGGTCACGATGTGGTCCGCACGCGTGCGGTTCACGAGGTCGATCAGGCCGGCCAGCGTGGTCGACTTGCCGGAACCGGTGGGCCCGGTGACGAGCACAAGCCCACGCGGCAGCGCCGCGAACCGGCTGACCGAGTCTGGCACGCCCAACTCGCTCAACCTCTTGATCTCGGTTGGGATGAGACGGAACGCCGCCCCGATCGCCCCCCGCTGCATGTAGTAGTTCACACGGAAGCGGCTCTCTTCGGTCAGCGTGTACGCGAAGTCGAGTTCGAGGCGGTCATAGAACAACTCACGCTGCTGGTCATTGACGATCGCAGCCAGCTCAGCGGTGAGCTTCTCACGTGACCACGCAGCGGCGCCCTCGATCGCGATCAGCCCACCGTTCACGCGGATCATCGGTGGAGCATCCGCGGTCACGTGCAAGTCGGACGCCTTCAGCCGCACGACCGTGTGCAGCGCCTCCGCGAGGCTGAACTCCCGGAGGGCGACAGGCTCCGGCTCCGGCTGCCCGTATTGAGAACGACCAGCGGATGTCGCCGCCTCCTGCGCGAGCCGGTTCAGTTCGCTTCGGCTCGTCGGCGGTTCGCTCGGTGCGGGATATCCCAGAGGAGAGTAGGTGGGCGACGAGACGGAATATCCCGACGTGGAGGCATCCGCGGCGAAGGCCGCGGCATCGGCGTCGGGCAGCGCGGTGGATGCCTCGGCCTCCGCTCGGCTCCGACGACGGATCCCCGGTGTCCAGCCGCCGACGTTCGCGCCCGGTGCCAGGATCGGGATCTCATAGATTGGGTCGCTCAAGCGTCACTCCCTGTGTGTGCTTTGTGCTGCGTGCAGCCGTGCTGATGAAAACTGAAGAGCGTCTGTGGCGCTAAACGACGACCCGGAGAATCTCTTCCAGGGACGTGAGCCCCATGGTCGCCTTCGTGTATCCGTCTTGCCGGAGTGTGAGCATCCCCTGCTCGCGGGCGACCCGGCCGATCTCGGCGCTGGAGGCGCGGGCGACGGCGAGCCGCTCGATCTCTTCGGTCACGGTCATGACCTCGTGGAGCGCGAGCCGACCGCGGTAACCGGTCTGGGAGCACTGCTGGCAGCCGACAGGCTTGAAGATGCCGGGCATCCGCCGGCTCACCTCAACCTGCGGGAAGCGGAGCCGTGCCAGGTCCTCCGGCGAGTACTCGGCCGGCATCTTGCACCGGTCGCAGAGACGCCGAGCGAGCCGCTGGGCGACGACACAATCGAGGGCAGAGCCGACAAGGAACGGTTCGATGTCCATCTCGGTCAGACGCACGACTGCGCTCGGCGCGTCGTTGGTGTGCAGCGTCGAAAGCACGAGGTGGCCGGTGAGGGATGCTTCGATCGCGATCTGCGCGGTCTCGTGGTCCCGGATCTCACCCAGCAGGACGACATCCGGGTCCGACCGCAGGATCGACCGCAGCGCGCTCGCGAACGTCAGCCCTGCCTTGGGGTTCACCTGGACCTGGTTGATGCCCTTCATGCGGTACTCGACCGGGTCCTCGACGGTAATCACGTTGATCTCAGGCCGGGCGACCGAGTTCAGCGTCGTATACAGGGTGGTCGACTTACCGGAGCCGGTCGGTCCGGTGACGAGGATCATGCCGTACGGCTTGGTGTACGACTTCTGGTACGCCTCGAAGTTGCGCTCGAGCAATTGCAGGTCGTGCAGGTCGAGACTCGTGTTCGAGTTGTCGAGGATACGCATGACGATTTTCTCGCCCCACACCGTCGGCAGTGTCGCCACGCGCAAGTCGATCTTCCGCCCACCGTGCATGACAGACATCCGGCCGTCCTGCGGTTTGCGCCGCTCGGCGATGTCGATCTCGCTCATGATCTTGAGCCGCGAGATGACGCCGTTCTGGATGCTCTTCGGCGCGCTCTGCATTTCGTGCAGCACCCCGTCGATCCGGTATCGCACGCGGAGTTCGTACTCCCCCGGTTCGATGTGGATGTCGGACGCGTTGTCCTGGATGGCCTGAGCGACGAGAAGGTTCACGAAGCGGACGATGGGCGCCTCGTCATCATGGGTGTCGCCGATCGCGTGGTCGGCCTCCTGCGGGCCTGACTCCTCCTCGAGCGTGGTGGTGAGGTCGCTCAGTTCACCGTCTGCACGGAGGTAGCGGTCGATGGCGGCGAGCAGATCGGCCCGCTCAACGAGCACCGGCTCGACCTGCAGGTGCGTGACGGCACGCACGTCATCGATCGCGAAGACGTTGCCGGGGTCGACCATGGCGAGCTTGAGGACCTTGCCGACGAGTCCGATCGGCAAGACATTGTGCCGGCGGCAGAGCACAGACGACACGAGGCTGACCGCTGTGCGGTCGACGGGGTACTCAAGGAGCTCGACGAAGCCGATTCCGGCCTGTGTCGCACGCGCGCGAGCGAGCTGCACCGGGGTGATGACGCCCTGTGTGACGAGGCCGTTGAGCGCCGATTCGTCGTCGGTCTGCGTCCGCGACACCCGATCGAGCTGGTCGAAAGGCAGGATGCCCTGGAGAATCAGGGTCTCCATGATGGATGCCATCTCGATCACCTCCGAATATAGGCAGCCTCGTAAAGCTATCGGCCGGGCCGGTCAAACGGCACTCCCCAGTTGGGGAGACGACAGCCCCCGTTCGCGTGGCTGACCTCTAACCCCAGCGCGAGGCGACCATATCGTCGGTGCACTCCTTCACCGCGATGTTCGACCAGTAGGCGCACAGCCAGATGTCCCGCGGAGAAAGTGCGTCTCACCCCATTGCGCATCGCCGAACGTGTGCTAGACCCCGCAGCGGGTACCGTCCGACCGGTCGCTGCGCGAGAAACCCGCCGCCAGGGGAGCGGTGAGGCACAACAGAGTCACTGCTCCGGCTACGACCGCGCCCGTGAATCGCCGGGATGTGCTCTTTGTGCCGTTTCTCTGAAGGACCGCATACCCAGCCTTGTCCCGCTCACCCGACATAGCTCCCCGCCTCCGTGACCGTGGAGCTCACGATAGCGACCCCAAGAGCAGCGTCGCTGACGAAATATCACGATTGGTTGCGACCTGCCGGGCGGGCACTTCTGTCACGGAGTGGGACGTGCTGCTACTTCCAGATCGCTTCGACGATGTTCTCCGTGTAACCGCGGATCGGCGCGTTCAGCCAGAACGTTGACACCCAGACGCCCTCGCGAAAGAAATGCGACTCGCCGAGGACGCTTCCGTCAGCTTCCTCACGGATCACGCACCGGGTGCCGTCGAGCTGGTCATAGCAGTCGAAGCCGCCGGATCCCATGATCTCGAGAACCTCGTCTGACTGCTTCTCGGACACCCGCGCCACAGCGGTGACAATGCCGAGTTCACCGGCGCCTCCCCACGTGCACTGGAGGTATGTGAGGCTTCGCAGCGCCTCCTCGACTTTGGCGTTGTTCGAGAAGTTGGGGTCCGCCATCGTCTCGTCGTTGAGCGGGGGCAGGTCGGCCTGGAGGCTCTTGAACATGGCCGGCCCGTAAAGGTCCTCACACGAACCGGGGAGGACGACGCCGACCTCTTCTGGCGTTGCGACAGCCGATGACGTCGGGCGTGGCTTCTCGCTCGAGGCTGGGGCTGGGGCTGAAGATGCAGCCGTCGTGCCTTCCGGCGTTGGGGTGCTGGCGCATCCGGAGACGACTGCGGCCGTCAGTAGTGCTGCTGTTCCGACCGCGGCCAGCCGACGAATCGACGTCTTCCGTGTCGTTGCGTGTGACGCGGTTCCGCGCATTGCTTCCCTACTTTCAGTCCTGATACCCGCGAGTGAGCCTACCGTCGGCGTGGGCTCAGCAAAAACTGGGCCGGCACGCCATCGCGTGACGATCGAACGGATGCCACGCCGCCGGCGGCCTTAACGCCGAAGGGCCCCGGCGCAATGCCGGGGCCCTTCGGGTGTTCAGGTCAGTACTAGTTGTACGTCCCCGGGGTGAAATCGTCGTTCGAGAAGGTGTCGAAGTCGACGAAGCCGAGGTCGGACTCGTCGAACACACCGTCCGTTGCGAAGATGCGGTTCGGGTATCGCTCAGCCTTCGCCTCTTCCGTCGCCTCAACGGTGACGTTGCGGTACTTGGCGAGGCCGGTACCAGCGGGGATGAGCTTACCGATGATGACGTTCTCCTTGAGGCCGAGCAGAGGATCGCTCTTGCCTTCCATGGCGGCCTGCGTAAGAACGCGGGTCGTCTCCTGGAACGAGGCGGCGGAGAGCCACGACTCGGTCGCAAGAGAAGCCTTGGTGATACCCATGACTTCCTGGCGGGCGGATGCGGTCTTCTTGCCCTCGGTGAGAGCGGCGCGGTTCAGCTCGTTGTACTTCATCCGGTCGACAAGCTCACCCGGCAGGAGCCCGGTGTCACCGTGGTCAACCACGGTTACCTTGCGGAGCATCTGTCGGACGATGACCTCGATGTGCTTGTCGTGGATCGGCACACCCTGCGAACGGTAGACGCCCTGGACGCCACCGACGAGGTGCTTCTGCACTTCGCGGACACCGAGAACCCGGAGAACTTCCTTCGGGTCGACGGCACCGAGGTGCAGCGGCTGGCCGAGCTCGACGTGCTGCCCGTCCTCGATGAGGAGCACAGCACGCTTGAGAACCGGGTAGATCACTGGCTCGTCGCCGTTGTCCGGCGTGAGGATGATCTTGCGGCTGCGGTCGGTGTCTTCGATGTTGACACGGCCAGCGGCTTCGACGATCGGCGTCGCACCCTTGGGGGTACGAGCCTCGAAGAGCTCCTGCACGCGGGGAAGACCCTGCGTGATGTCATCAGCGGACGCGGAACCACCGGTGTGGAAGGTACGCATGGTGAGCTGCGTTCCCGGCTCACCGATCGACTGGGCCGCGATGATGCCGACGGCCTCTCCGATGTCGACGAGCTGTCCGGTAGCGAGTGAACGACCGTAGCAGGCAGCACACACACCGACGGCGGACTCACAGGTCAGGACCGAGCGCACCTTGATGCTCTCGACACCGGCCTCGACCAGCTGATCGATGAGAACGTCTCCGACGTCTGCACCGGCCTCGGCGACAACCGTGCCCTTCGGGTCGACTGCCTCTGCGGCGAGCGAACGAGCGAACACGGAGTTCTCCACGTTGGCGTCACGCACGAGCAATCCGGTCGAGTCCACAGCGGCGATCGCGAGCTCGAGGCCCTTGGTCGTTCCACAGTCGTCTTCGCGGATGATGACATCCTGCGAGACGTCGACGAGACGACGCGTGAGGTAACCCGAGTCTGCGGTACGCAGAGCCGTGTCAGCCAGTCCCTTACGAGCACCGTGGGTTGCGATGAAGTACTCAGCAACCGACAGGCCCTCGCGGTAGGACGAGATGATCGGGCGAGGGATGATCTCACCCTTCGGGTTGTTCACCAGGCCACGCATACCCGCGATGTTGCGGATCTGCAGCCAGTTACCACGAGCACCCGATGTCACCATGCGGTTGATCGTGTTGTCCTCGGGGAAGTTCGCCCGCATCGCCTCTGCGACCTTTTCGGTCGCTTCGGTCCAGATCTTGATGAGCTCCTGGCGACGCTCGGCGTCGGTCGTGAGTCCCTTCTCGAACTGGCCCTGAACCTTCGCAGCCAGCTTCTCGTAACCCATGACGATCTCGCGCTTGTTCGGCGGGGTGAGAACGTCGCTCAGTGCGACGGTGACGCCGGAGCGGGTCGCCCAGTGGAAACCGGCATCCTTGATGTTGTCCAGCGTTGCTGCGACGACGGTCTTCGGGTACCGCTCGGCGAGGTCGTTGACGATCGACGAGAGCTTGCCCTTGTCGGCGACATCTTCCACGTACGGGTAGTCGTCCGGCAGCGCCTCGTTGAAGAGGGCGCGACCGAGCGTCGTCGTGACGAGGGAGACTCCGCTGCCTTCATAACCTTCGGGGCTTTCGCCCTTTGCGAAGATGATGTCGGTCAGGCGGATTCGCACCTTGGCGTTGAGGTCGAGCGACTTCTGGTCGAACGCGAGAATTGCTTCCGCGATCGAGGAGAAGGCACGGCCTTCACCCACGACACCCTCCTTGAGGGTGGTGAGGTGGTGCAGGCCGATGATCATGTCCTGCGTGGGCAGGGTGACCGGGCGACCGTCGGACGGCTTGAGGATGTTGTTCGAGGCGAGCATCAGGATGCGCGCCTCGGCCTGGGCCTCGACCGACAGCGGCAGGTGGACAGCCATCTGGTCACCGTCGAAGTCTGCGTTGAACGCAGCACAGACGAGCGGGTGCAGCTGGATGGCCTTACCTTCGACGAGCTGAGGCTCGAAGGCCTGGATGCCCAGGCGGTGCAGCGTTGGTGCACGGTTCAGCATGACCGGACGCTCGCGGATGATCTCTTCGAGAACGTCCCAGACCTCTGGGCGGCTGCGCTCGACCATACGCTTCGCGGCCTTGATGTTCTGAGCGTGGCTCAGGTCGATCAGGCGCTTGATGACGAACGGCTTGAACAGCTCGAGAGCCATCTGCTTGGGCAGACCACACTGGTGCAGCTTCAGCTGAGGACCGACGATGATGACCGAACGACCGGAGTAGTCGACGCGCTTTCCGAGCAGGTTCTGACGGAAGCGACCCTGCTTGCCCTTGAGCATGTCGCTCAGGGACTTGAGGGCACGGTTACCCGTTCCGGTGACCGGACGACCACGGCGACCGTTGTCGAACAGTGCGTCGACGGCCTCCTGAAGCATGCGCTTCTCGTTGTTGACGATGATCTCGGGGGCACCGAGGTCAAGCAGTCGACGCAGACGGTTGTTGCGGTTGATCACACGACGGTAGAGGTCGTTGAGGTCGGAGGTCGCGAAGCGGCCACCGTCGAGCTGCACCATCGGGCGCAGTTCGGGCGGGATTACCGGGACGACATCCAGAACCATGGCGGCCGGCGAGTTGCCGGTCGACAGGAACGAGTTGACGACACGGAGCCGCTTGATGGCGCGGATCTTCTTCTGGCCCTTGCCCTCAGCGATCTGCGTGTGCAGCAGTTCGCTCTCGGCGGCCAGGTCGAAGCTCAGCAGACGCTTCTTGATCGCCTCTGCACCCATGAACGCTTCGAAGTACATGCCGAAACGGTCCTGCAGTTCGTGGAAGACAGCATCCTCAGGCTTGAGGTCGCCGACCTTCAGGCTGCGGAAGTCGTCCCAGACACGCTCGAGGTGAGCGATCTGCTCGTCGTACGATTTGCGGGACTGGCTCATCTCCTTCTCAGCGGCGTCCTTGGTGCGACGCTTCTGGTCGGCCTTGGCTCCTTCGGCTTCGAGGGCGACGAGGTCGTCTTCGAGCTTCTTCAGGCGGTCGGCGATGCGGGAGTCCCGCTGGTCGCCGAGCGTCTTGATCTCGAGGCGGATCTCGTTCTCGAGTCCTGGCATGTCCTGGTGACGAGCATCCTCATCGACCGAGATGACCATGTATGCGGCGAAGTAGATGACCTTTTCGAGGTCCTTCGGCGCCATGTCGAGCAGGTAACCCAAGCGCGATGGAACGCCCTTGAAGTACCAGATGTGGGTGACGGGAGCAGCCAGCTCAATGTGCCCCATGCGCTCACGGCGCACGGAGGACTTGGTGACCTCAACGCCACAGCGCTCGCACACGATCCCCTTGAAGCGGACACGCTTGTACTTGCCACAGGAGCATTCCCAGTCACGGCTCGGGCCGAAGATCTGTTCGCCGAACAGACCATCCTTCTCGGGCTTCAGGGTGCGGTAGTTGATGGTTTCAGGCTTCTTGACCTCACCGTACGACCAACGACGGATGTCGTCAGCTGTAGCCAGGCCAATGCGAAGCTCATCAAAAGTTGTTACGTCGAGCAATTTCTCTCCTAAAGAAAGGTCTCTGAATACTTCTCTTGGCCAGGCTTAGATCTCGTCGATGGACGAGGACTCGAACCTGGAGGAAATGTTGATGCCGAGTTCTTCCGCAGCGCGGAAGGCGTCGTCGTCGGTGTCCTTGAGGCTGACCGCGGTGCCGTCGGCAGACAGCACTTCCACGTTCAGGCAGAGGGACTGCATTTCCTTGATCAGAACCTTGAAGGACTCGGGGATACCGGGCTCCTGGATGTTCTCACCCTTGACGATGGCCTCGTACACCTTCACGCGGCCGAGGATGTCGTCGCTCTTGATGGTGAGGAGTTCCTGGAGCGCGTAAGCCGCGCCATAGGCCTCGAGGGCCCACACTTCCATCTCTCCGAACCGCTGGCCACCGAACTGCGCCTTACCACCCAGCGGCTGCTGGGTGATCATCGAGTACGGGCCCGTCGAACGAGCGTGGATCTTGTCGTCGACGAGGTGGTGCAGCTTGAGGATGTACATGTAACCGACCGAGATCGGCTCCGGGAACGGCTCGCCGGAACGGCCGTCGAACAGGTTGGCCTTTCCGCTTGAGCCGATGAGGCGGTCGCCGTCACGGGTGACGGTGGTGGACTCGAGGAGTCCGGCGATCTCTTCCTCGGACGCGCCGTCGAACACGGGCGTTGCAACCTTCGTTCCTGGAGCGGCTTCGTACGCCTCTGCCGGGAGGTTCCTCGCCCACGTCGGCTTGCCTTCGACCTTCCAACCCTGCTGGGCAATCCAGCCGAGGTGGAGTTCGAGGACCTGGCCGAAGTTCATTCGACCCGGGATACCGAGCGGGTTGAGGATGATGTCGACCGGAGTTCCGTCTTCGAGGAACGGCATGTCTTCGATCGGGAGGATCTTCGAGATGACGCCCTTGTTGCCGTGACGACCGGAGAGCTTGTCACCCTCGGTGATCTTGCGCTTCTGGGCGATGTAGACGACGACGCGGCGGTTGACGCCAGAGCCGAGCTCGTCGTCACCGTCTTCGGCGTTGAACTCCTTGACGGCGATGATCGTGCCGCGCTCACCGTGGGGAACCTTCAGTGACGTGTCGCGAACTTCGCGGCTCTTCTCGTTGAAGATCGCGCGGAGCAGACGCTCTTCGGCGGAGAGCTCGGTCTCGCCCTTCGGCGTGACCTTTCCGACGAGGATGTCACCGGGGCGGACTTCGGCGCCGATGCGGATGATTCCGCGCTCGTCGAGGTCCTTGAGGAGCTCAGGGCTGACGTTCGGAAGGTCACGTGTGATCTCTTCCTTGCCCAGCTTGGTGTCGCGCGAGTCGACCTCGTACTCCTCGATGTGAATCGAGGAGAGGGTGTCGTCCTTGACCAGGTTCTGGCTCAGGATGATCGCGTCCTCGAAGTTGTGGCCTTCCCATGACATGAATGCCACGAGGAGGTTCTTTCCGAGGGCGAGCTCGCCGTTCTCCGTTGCTGGACCGTCTGCGATGACCTCGCCGGCCTCGATGCGGTCACCCGCGGAGACGATGACGCGGTTGTTGAAGCTCGTGCCCTGGTTGGAGCGGTCGAACTTGCGCAGGTAGTAGTCCTGTGTTCCACCTTCGTCGAGCTGGATGGTGACGACCTCGGCCGAAACCTCCATCACAACACCCGGCTTGTCTGCGGTGATCACGTCGCCGGCGTCGACGGCTGCGTAGCCTTCCATACCGGTTCCGACGATCGGCGACTCCGAGCGGAGCAGCGGGACAGCCTGACGCTGCATGTTGGCGCCCATGAGTGCGCGGTTCGCGTCGTCGTGCTCGAGGAACGGGATGAGGCTCGTCGCGACGGACACCATCTGGCGAGGCGAGACATCCATGTAACCGATGTCTTCAGCGGCGAAGAGGTCGACCTCTCCACCCTTCCGGCGGGCGAGGACGCGGTCCTCGGTGAAGCGGCCGTCATCCTGCAGCGGAGCGTTGGCCTGGGCGACGATGTAGTCGTCCTCTTCCATCGCCGTGAGGTAGTCGATGTCCTTCGTGACCAGTCCGTCGACGACGCGACGGTACGGGGTCTCGATGAAACCGAACGCGTTGATGCGGGCGAACGACGCGAGCGAACCGATCAGGCCGATGTTCGGGCCTTCAGGAGTCTCGATCGGGCACATGCGGCCGTAGTGGGACGGGTGAACGTCTCGCACCTCGACGCCTGCACGCTCACGCGACAGACCACCGGGGCCAAGCGCAGACAGGCGGCGCTTGTGGGTGAGCCCGGCGAGCGGGTTGTTCTGGTCCATGAACTGCGACAGCTGCGAGGTACCGAAGAACTCCTTGATCGCGGCGACGACGGGGCGCACGTTGATCAGGGTCTGCGGGGTGATCGCTTCGATGTCCTGCGTGGTCATGCGCTCGCGGACGACACGCTCCATGCGGGACAGACCGGTGCGGACCTGGTTCTGGATGAGCTCGCCGACGGCGCGGATACGACGGTTACCGAAGTTGTCGATGTCGTCGATGTCGAGGCGGATCTCCGCCTTCTTGCCGTCACGCAGACCGGTGAAGGTGGTCTCACCCGAGTGCAGGCGCACGAGGTACTTGATCGTCTCGACGATGTCGTCGACGGTCAGGACCGAGTCGCTCAGCGGGGCGTCAAGGCCCAGCTTCTTGTTGATCTTGTACCGGCCTACCTTCGCGAGGTCGTAGCGCTTGCCGTTGAAGTAGAAGTTGTCGAGGAGGGCGCGGGCAGCCTCAGCGGCGACCTGCTCTCCCGGACGGAGCTTGCGGTAGATGTCGCGGAGCGCGTCTTCCTTGGTGAGGATCGAGTCCTTCTCCAGGGTCAGCTCGATCGACTCGAAGCCCTTGAACTTCTCCAGAATGTCTTCGCTGGTCAGGCCGAGGGCCTTGAGGAAGACGGTGACCGACTGCTTGCGCTTGCGGTCGATGCGAACGCCGACCTGGTCGCGCTTGTCGATCTCGAACTCGAGCCATGCGCCACGGCTCGGGATGATGCGAGCGGAGAAGATGTCCTTGTCGGACGTCTTCTCCTGGTTGCGGTCGAAGTAGACACCGGGGCTGCGGACGAGCTGGGACACGACGACACGCTCGGTGCCGTTGATGATGAACGTGCCCTTTTCGGTCATGAGCGGGAAGTCGCCCATGAACACGGTCTGAGTCTTGATCTCACCGGTGAGGTGGTTCATGAACTCGGCCTCGACGTAGAGAGGAGCGGCGTAGGTCTTGCCACGCTCCTTGCACTCGTCGATCGAATACTTCTCCGGCTCCAGGAAGGGGCTGGTGAAGCTCAGCTGCATCGTCTCGCCCAGGTCCTCGATGGGTGAGATCTCCTCGAAGATCTCATCGAGGCCGGAGTGAGTCGGCAGGTCCTGGCGGCCGGCCTTCGTGGCTTCTGCGACGCGTGATTTCCACACGTCGTTGCCCACGAGCCAGTCGAAGCTCTCGGTCTGCAAAGCAAGCAGATCCGGAACCGTCAGGGTGTCGGTGATCTTCGCGAACGACAGACGCGATGCGTCGCGGCCGTTCTTGGGTGAGTTGGTGGATGCGTTGCGCGCAGCAGCCAAGGAAATAACCTCCGTGGGCCCTCGTACAGGCTCTAGTTACTGGTAGTAATGGAGAACTCGTCAAACGCCATCAAAAAATGGTGCTATTTTCCGGGAAAAGAGCACTTGGGCCGACCGCAATATGAAGGCATGGGAAACGTCTGGGAGCGCAAGGATCTACTATATGCGCTCGAACGCGTCGTGTCCAGCGCATTTCTTGACGAGTCTCCCCTGCCTGCGGTATAAAGCCCCCTCGAGTTGCCCACTTTCGCGGGTCCTGATCGCCCGAAACCCGTGAATCCGGGCAACTCGCGGGTCCGGGGGCTCCCTCACACGGCACGGACAAAGCCATGAGAACTCACAGGATTGCGGACCGAGTGCCATCCGTTCTCGAGGCTCTGCACTGTTGCTGCATGACCAGACGCACTTCCCTCCCATCTGCCCTTCAGGGTCGGCCGTTCTCGACCGGCGAGGCTCGCGCACACGGAGTGCCTGCCGGGCGACTCCACGCCAGCGATCTCACGACCCCGTTTTCAGGCATCCGGATGCCGGCCCCAGCGGCAGACCAGTGGCATGACCCCTTCACCGCTCACCGGGATCTGACCCGTCAGCTCTGCCAGGCGTATGCATTACGGATGCCGCCGGAGGCGTTCTACTGCGGACCGACAGCGGCGCTCCTCCACGGCATCCCGATACCGATGTCGCCGTCCACCCTGCCCTCACTGCACGTCGGGATACCGAAGGACGTGCGTGCCGTGCACATCGTCGGTGTGTCCGGGCACAGTTACGACGTCCGGCCGGACGACATCGTCACAAGGGACGCCAGTCGGCTCACCTCGGTCGAACGCACCTGGTGCGACCTGGCCCGGCGGCTGCCCCTCGGAGACCTCGTTGCAGCGGGCGACTGGCTCATCTTCCGGCGATCGCCACGTACGAGTCAGGCACGGCTCGTTGAAGCCGTTGCCCGGCACTCCCGGCAGCGAGGCGTCAAGAAACTGCGGCTTGCTGCGACCCTGCTGAATGAGGGAGCCGAGTCTCCGCGGGAATCGCGGCTCCGTGTCGAGATCGTGCTCGCCGGGCTGCCGGTTCCCGAAGTGAATGTGGAACTCTTCGATGCGCGCGGGTTGTTCCTCGCCCGCGCCGATCTGCTCTTCCGCGAGTACAAGCTCATCCTCGAGTACGAGGGCCTCCAACATCTCACCGATCCAGGTCAGTGGCGGCGGGACATCGATCGCACGCACGCACGCCCTCGAGGACGAAGGGTGGCGCATCATCCGGGTGACCGCCGAGGACCTTCGCGACCCCCGGCGACTGCTGGAACGCATCCGCCGTCATATCTCGTCGCGAGTTGCCCACTCTCGTGGGTTCTGACGCACCGGCACCCGCGAATGTGGGCAACTCGCGGGTTTCAGAGGCGCGCGTGCCGGAACCGCAGGCTTTGGCCGGGGCGCAGCTGCGCGAACATGTCGAGCGCGCCGGATGCCATGACCGCGATCACCGGGTATCCGCCGGTCGTCGGGTGGTCGGCGAGCAACACCGTCGGCAGACCGGACGGCGGCACCTGCAGCGCCCCGGCGACCATTCCCTCGCTGGGGAGCTCGCCCCGGGCATGCGCCGCGGCGGACCGTTCCAGCGGCGTCCCCTCGAGCCGCGCGCCGACGCGGTTCGAGGCCGAACCGAGCGCCCAGGTGCCGGTGAACAGCCGTTCGAGCGACGACGCCGCGAACCAGTCCGCCCGGGGTCCAACGATCAGAGGCACCGTCACGGTTCCCGCCTCAGGCGGGCTCCACGGCGCGACATCGAGGGCGGGGATCGCGGCAGGATGCGACTCGCCGATCGGAATCTGATCGCCGTCGCGCACAGCGGCGGGGCCGATGCCGGACAGCAGATCCGTCGACCGGGAGCCGAGCACCGGGTCCACGTCCCATCCGCCGCTGACGGCGAGGTAGTAACGCAGCCCGTGCTCGGCCGGGCCGATCTCGAGCGCCGCCCCGGCTGGAACGAAGGCAGGATGGTTCGGGTCGATCGGGCGCCCGCCGACCGAGACCCGCCCCCAGGCACCTGTCACGGCGATCCAGACGTCCCGGTCGCCAACGCCGGCGAACGGGCCGACGGTGATCTCGAGTCCGGCCGTCTCCTCGGCATTGCCGACGAGACGGTTCGCGAGCCTCAGCGCTCCCCGGTCGAGCGCACCCGAGCCGCTCACGCCGAGCGCTGCGAACCCTGGACGACCCAGGTCCTGCACGGTGGTGAGCGGCCCTGCAACCTGCACGGTGAGGGCGCTCACGACACCTCCCGGAACCTGACCACACGTCCGGGGGTGAGCAGGGCCGGCGGCGTGGCATCCTGATCCCACAACCGGGCGTCGGTTCTCCCAAGAATCTGCCAGCCTCCAGGAGAAGCTCGCGGATAGACCCCGGTGTGCTCTCCGGCGAGCGCCACCGACCCAGCAGGCACGCTCGTGCGCGGGCTGGAACGCCTGGGCACCACGAGGCGGGGCGAATCGGTCACGAGGTATCCGAAACCGGGAGCGAATCCGACGAAGGCGACCCGCCAGACGGATGCGGTGTGCGCGTTCACCACCTCCCGTTCACTGAGCGAGAGGAGGGCGGCGACCTCGGCGAGGTCCTCCCCCGAGTACTGCACGTCGAGAGTGAGCTCATCGGCGTCGGCCCGGGCGCCGGGCGGGGTGGGCGGGGTGGACCGGATCCACCCGGCCACCCGGTCAGCGGGCAGGATGGCAGGGTCGAAACTGACGAGGACTGTGCGAGCTGCAGGCACGACGTCCACGATGCCGTCAGGCGGGGCGCCGCTGAGTGCCGCGTGCAGGGCAAGAACCGCGTCCAGGTCGTCGCAGTCGATGAGCACAGCGCTGTCCCCGACGGCGTGCAGCGCACTCATGTAGCCGCTCGCACCTCGACGCCGGCCGCGGCGAGCGCCTGCCGCACCGCGAGCGCCATGGCGACGGCATCCGGAGTGTCGCCGTGCACGCACAGCGAATCGGCCTCGAGCCTGAGCAGGGTGCCATCCAGCGCACGCACCGTCCCCTCGGTCACCATAGTGACGGCGCGAGCGGCGATCTCGTCCTCACCGTGCAGCACCGCGCCAGGCCACGTGCGCGGCGCGAGGGATCCGTTGCGCTGGTAGGCCCGGTCGACGAACGCCTCCCGCAGGAAAGGGAGTCCGTGCGCGGCGGCAGCGGCCTCGACCCGGGACCCGGACAGGCCCATCAGCGGGAGCCCCGGCGAGAACTGCGCGACCGCGCTCGCCACGGCATCCGCCTTTCGGTCGTCGTGGACGATGCGGTTGTAGAGCGCGCCATGCGGCTTCACGTAACGGATGCCGGTGCCCGCCTTCCCTGCGGCGTCGGCGAGCGCCGTGAGCTGTTCGAGGGTCTCGTCGACCAGCACAGCAGGAAGCACCTCCATGTCAGCCCGACCGAAGTGTGCCAGGTCCCGGTAGGAGATGTGCGCCCCGACCCGGACGTCGTGCTCAACGGCGAGCAGGCAGGAGGAGTACATCGACTCGGCGTCGCCGGCATGGAACCCGCAGGCGATGCTCGCGCTGGTGATGAGCGGGAACAGGGCGGCGTCGTCCGCGGTCGGACGGCCATCCACCGTCTCACCGAGGTCGCAGTTGAGGTCGACGCGCATGTTCTCAGGCTAGCCGCGCCGGATGCGAACCACAGAGGTGTTACGACGTTCTCACGATCCGCGCCGGATCGGCCTGGTAATCCCGTTTCCAGCCCGTTCCCCCGGCAATTCCCGAAGTTACGAAAGGTAGGCTCGACGCATGGCAGCGAGAGAGACCGACAACCCCCGAATCCGTCTCGCGTCGAGCGGCCAGGAGGCCGTCATCGAGGCGGACAAGTGGGTTCCGGGCAGCTACCAGCTCGTCGTGGACGGCACACCGCAGTCCCACGTGAATCTCGACGACCCGACGAACCTGTTCTTCGAGTACGTCCAGCGCATCGGACACGTCATCGACGAGGTTCGCACCCCCGGCCAGCCGATCACCGCCGTCCACCTGGGCGCCGGGGCCCTCACCCTCCCCCGCTACATCGAAGCCACCAGGCCGGGCAGCAGGCAGCAGGTCGTCGAGCTGGAACAGGACCTCGTCGACTTCGTCCGTGAGCACCTGCCCTGGTCGAAACGCGCGGCCATCCGGGTTCGCTACGGCGACGCCCGGGAAGTGCTCGGCCGGTTCCCCAAAGGTCTGGCCGGAAGCGTCGACCTCGTCATCGTCGACATCTTCTCCGGCGCCCGCACCCCCGCCCACGTGACCAGCATCGAGTTCTACCGCGAAGCGGCCGCCCTGCTGTCGCCGGACGGCATCCTCGTCATCAACATCGCGGACGGCCCGGGCCTTGCCTTCGCCCGCGGACAGGCCGCAACGGTTCAGGATGCCGTCGGCCACGTCGCCGTGCTGGCGGAGGCACAGATTCTCAAGGGCCGGCGTTTCGGCAACGTGGTGCTGATCGGGTCGAACGCCGAGTTGCCGATGCACTTCATTCCCCGGCTCCTCGCGGGCGGCCCGCACCCGGCGAAGGCCGTTGCCGGCGCTGAACTGCGCCAGTTCCTCGCTGGGGCCAGCGTGGTCACCGATGAGACAGCGGTGCCGTCGCCCACCCCGGCACAGACGATCTTCCAGGTCCGATCGGGCAACTGACATGCGTGGGAGAGGTGCGGCGAGCGCGGTCCTGGCCGCCGCCGTCCTGCTGACCGGCTGCACGACATCCGCCCCGCCGCCAAGCGAACGCCCCACCGGCCCGGACACGCCCGCCCCCGCGCCCACCGGAACCGGGCCGGTGTTCCCGACCGGCGCCTCGACAGTCCTCGCAACCGGGCTCGACGCTCCCTGGTCGATCCTCCGCCTGGGCGACAGCACTCTGCTCAGCTACCGAGACACCGGCCAGATCATGGAGCTCACCCCGAGCGGGGATCTGCGGGAAGCGGCGGTCGTCCCTGGTGTCGACCCCGGCGGTGAAGGCGGGCTCCTCGGCCTCGCTGCCCGCTCCCAGGACGAACAGCACTGGATCTACGCCTACCTCACCTCCGACGACGACAACCGGGTCGTGCGGATGCCGCTCGGCGGCTCCCCGGGAAACCTCACGCTCGGCAGCGCGGAGGTCGTGATCGAGGGATTCGCCAAGGCCGGCAATCACAACGGCGGCCGGATCGCGTTCGGCCCTGACGGGATGCTGTACATCACCGTCGGAGACGCCGGCAACGCCGGCTCCGCGCAGGACAAGGACGCGCTCAACGGCAAGATCCTGAGGGTCACACCGACGGGCGACGTGCCGCAGGACAACCCGGTCGACGGCTCGGCGGTCTGGTCACTCGGGCACCGCAACCCGCAAGGCATCACCTGGGACGCCGACGGCAGAATGTGGGCAAGCGAGTTCGGCCAGAACACCTGGGACGAACTCAACCTCATCGAACCAGGAAACAACTATGGCTGGCCGGTCGTCGAAGGGCAGGCCGGGAACCCGGACTTCGTCGACCCGGCCTACCAGTGGTCGACGGACGAGGCCAGCCCGAGCGGCCTCACCATCGTCGACAACACGCTGTTCATGGCGGCACTCCGCGGCCAGCGGTTGTGGGTGATCCTCGACGGGGTCCATGTGCCCGAGGGGAGTTCCGGCCTCGAGGGTGTCGTGACGGCATCCGCGTATTTCGAGGGTGAAGTCGGGCGGATCCGGGATGTCGCGCCCGGCCCGGACGGCACTCTGTGGCTGATCACGAACAACACGGATGGGCGCGGCAGCCCTGGGGCGGACGACGACCGCCTGATCGAGATCACGCTTGCGCCGCTCGTCGAGGGGTAGCCGGATTCCAGCCGGGAATCGACGTGCGAATGGCGACAGGCGCACCGCCTGACCCGCGAACGGGGAACCGCGGGTTAAAGTCGAATGAGAGACCGGCGCGACCGTTCCGGACTCCCGACCTCGTTGGAGTACACCCTGAGCATCATCCTGGGCTATGACGCAGAAACCCTGCGCGAAAAAGTCGACCTCAAGGCTGTTGGGGAGCGACTCGCCGAGCTTGGCGACATGCGCAGCATGAGCGCGCTCTGCGAGAAGGCGTGGCTGCTCAAAGTCGCCGGCCAGCTCGACGAGGCACTCGACGTGGCCAACCAGTGTGTACGGCTCGCTCGCTTCACCGGTGACCGCAAGGGACTGATGCAGCCTCGGATGCTCCGTGCCCAGGTTCTGCAGTTCCGCGGCGCGTACGACGAGGCACTGCACGAGTTGTCGTCGCTCATCAACGAGGCCCACACCCACGACTGGCGGATGCTTGAGGCACTCTCGCTGCAGCACCGCGGCAAAGTGTACTTCGACCAGGGCGAGTACAAGACTGCGCTCGTCGATTTCAGGGCCGCCGTCCGGTTGCGCACGGACCTCGGCGCCAGCGACGAAGAGATGGAGCCCGCTCTCGTCGCCGTCGCCGTCACGGAGTCGTTCCTCGGCCGCTGAGCGCGGTCGAGCGAATGTCGGTGGCTCGCGCTAGCGTATTCCCATGTCCGATCTGGTCAGGGTCCGGTTGTGGGCCGACTCGCTGATAAAGCTCCACCTTGATCCGTCCGTGTGGTCGTTCGGATTCGACAATGCCAAGCGCCGAGCCGGCCTGTGCAATTTCACGACGAAGCGGATCACCGTGTCCCGCTACCTGGCGACCCGCTTCGACGACGACGAGATCCACCAGATCCTGCTCCACGAGGTCGCGCACGCCATCGCCGGCCCGCGCGCAGGCCACGGTCAGGCGTGGAAGCGGGTCGCCGCCGATCTCGGCTATGTGGGCTCCAGGGAGCACCACGGCGAGACAGCCGACGAATTGGCCCCGTGGGTGGGGTCGTGCCCGAACGGCCACACCCTGTACCGCTACCGGCAGCCCCAACACCACACCTCATGCGGTGTCTGCTCACGCCGGTTCGACCCGAGGTACGCGATCAGCTGGGAGCATCGCGTCATCACCCCGGCGATGCGACAGCGCGCGGCGGCGCAGGCGTCATGACCGGGCGATCCGCTCAGGTGACCCATGGCGCAGCCGGCGCTCGAGCCGACGGCGCCGGCAACCTCCGGGTCGCCCTTCTCCGCGGAGTCAACGTCGGCGGAGTGACGGTGAAGTCCGTACCGCTGGCCGACGTGTTCCACGAGCTGGGGTTCACCGATGTGCGCACGGTGCTCGCGAGCGGCAATGTGCTGTTCGCCGGGGATGCCGGTGCGGCGGAGCTCGCGGAGGCGATCGCGAAGGCGTTGTCAGCGCAGTTCGGTTACCCGGCCCGAGTGATCGTCATCGACCAGGCGAAGGTGAGAGACGTTCTCGAGGCGTATCCGTTCGACGAAGTCGACGACCGCCAACCCTATGTGGTGTTCGTGTCGCAACCGGGCGACATCCAGGCTCTTCTCGACCTCGCCGGTGAGCTCGACGACGATGTCGAGCGGGTGCAGCCGGGCGACGGTGTTCTGTACTGGGAGGTCCGCAAGGGAATGTCGACGAACAGCACGTTCTCGAAGCGGACGGCACACACCCCGGGCATCCTCACCACCACGAGGAACCTTCGAACTCTTCGCAAACTCCTCTGACACACCCGGAATCCCGGGGCCCGGATCACTGTGGGGCGGTAACCGGCTACCTTGGTTACATGAGCCACGCGAGCAGTGCTGAGTCCGCCACCGGTCAGTGGTTCACCTCGCTCGAGGGAACGCGCTGGTGGTTCGACTCCGGTTCTCTCGCCCTCGACTTTGCGTATACCGGTCCGCTCGGCGTCGACGCCGCCACGGATTCGCCGCAGGAGATGCTGCGCTCCCCGCGCGATCTGACGTCGTGGCTGGCGAACCGGCTCCCGAGCACGGCGGCCGGGGATCGGGACCTCGCCGACGCCATCACCCTGCGCGGCGCGATCGGCCGGCTCGCTCTCGCGGCGAGCGCCGGTGCCGGTGCCGCTGCGCACGACATCGACCTGCTGAACCTTTATGCGGCGACCCCTGATATTCCGCCCCGCCTTGCGGGTGGAGGCCTGCAGGCGGGCCGCACCGATCCGCGTGCCGGACAGGCGCTGTCGACGATCGCCAGGGATGCTGTCGCCCTCTTCTCAGGGACGACGTCCGGCAACATCCGGGAATGTGACGCCGACGACTGCGACATCATCTACCTCGACACGTCGCGGGCGGGAAACCGCCGCTGGTGTTCCATGCAACGCTGCGGCAACCGACACAAGGTCAGGGCCCACCGGGCGCGGGCGGCTCGCCCCGAGCAGGACGCTACTCGCTGATCGTCACCGACCGGTCGAATGCGACATAACCGGAGTAGTCCTGACCGACCCGATCGAACGAACTCCGATACGGCTGGGGGTAGCTCCAGGCGAGATCCTTCCGCGGCTGACCACCGGTTTCGACCGTGTAATACTGCGCCTCGCCCTTCCACCCACAGGTGTACGGGGTCGGGCTCTCGGTGAAGAGTTCGGACACCAGGCTGGACGGTGGAAAGTACCAGTTGCCCTCGATCTTGAGAAGGTCGCTGGTCGGCGCTTCGGCGAGGACGGTGCCGTTATGGGTTGCTTTCATGCGTGCATGATATCCGGACCACCTGCCAGAACGCGCGTACCGCCGGTGTCGTTCTCAGTCGCGGAGAATCGCGACCTCGGCGGTCGAATCGACCAGCGCGGCAGCGACCACACGCTCCCGCTCGCCGTCGGCGATGAGGGTCTGCCCGTCCACGGATGCGGTGAACAGGTGCCCAACGGCCTTCCGCAGGTTGTCGAAGGCAGCGCACGTCACAGCCGCCTCCGGCGACGTGAAGTCGATGCCGAGGGTGACGAGAGCATCGATCACCGCGCCCGCTGCGAGCAGGTCCGGGGCGGAGAACGTACCCTCTGCACCGGCGGAGACGACGGCGATCGACATCCGGCGCCCGAGGCGCACCTGGTGATCCAGCGCCCACGCGGCGACGGCGCTGCGGTTGGTGAGGTTCGCCGCGACAACGGCTCCCGCCGGAGAATCGAGGGCGATGCCCGCGTCGGCGAGCGCGAGCGCATCGACCCAGATCAGCAGGTCGACGTCCCCGACGCGGTCCAGCCCGGCGCGGCCGGTGTCGAAGCGGACCTGGTACTTCGCCTGGGCGGCCACCCGCAGGGCCGCGGGTTGCGCAGGAGTGTCGGTGCGTTCGGGCATGGCTCCAGCGTAACCACCGCTATGCGCGCGGCCCGGCTGTGTTACAGCCAGTGACGTTCTTCGGGATAGCGCCGGTCGTCAGGCGACGGGCGACGCATGGCATCCCGGATGATCTCGAAGTCGTGACGGGACAGTTCGATGAGTCCCGCTCGCAACTGATAGCCCCAGTCCGGCGCGTTCCGGGTGAACTCGAGAGCTCCGAGCAGCGGGCGGATCGGTGCCGGTTCGGCTGTCTCATCCCAATCGACCCGGCGCCGCCAGGGCCTCCAGTCCAACGACAGCGCCTGGTAGATCTCGGTCCCGGCGATCCGCCCGATCGCGGTGAACTGTTTGAGCGGGTCACCGTCCGGGTATGCCGTCTTAGGTGAGTAGTAGACGAGCCCGTCGGCGTCGCCCATCCGCTCGAGGTTCGGGCGGGTGCCGTGGCTGATCTGCGCGACACCGAGGTCGACGGCGGTGCGCACGTGGTCGCGCGACGCCACCGCCAGCCAGTATCGAATCGCCATACTCCCTGTCTAGCGCACCCGCCGCACCGAACTTCGGAGATTTCGCCTCTACCGGTAACGATGTGCCTGTTTGCTGTGACTTGGCGAGAAATCTCCGCAGTTCCGGACGTGGCACCAGCCAGACAGGTGAGACTGGGCTCATGCGCGTCCAACTCAAGATGATCCTCGACTGCGATCCGTTCGACGCGTGGCGCGCTCTGCGCTCCCCCGCCGTTCTCCGCGAACTCTACTCACCGCTGCTCGAGTTGGACCCCGGCGGGCCTGTCCCGACTCTGTGGGAGCCGGGCAGCATGGACGTCGCCGTCCGCGGCGCTGGAGTGATCCCGGTCGGGCGCCAGCGCATCGATCTCGACTTCGACCTGAAGCGGATGCCAGGGGTCCGGATCCTCATCGACTCCGGTCGCCCCCTGACCGGCCCGCTGAGCCTGCTCGAAGGGTGGCGACACCAGATGGCCGTCGCTCCGGCACCTGGCGACCCGACGAAGACCCTCTACCGCGACCGTCTGGACTTCGGCGGGCCAGCCGCCGTTGCGCTGTGGATGCCGATGTGGACGATGTGGCAGTGGCGCGGCATCCGCTTGAAGGAGATGGCGCCGAACTGGGGATTCGAGCCGGTGCAACCGGAACAGGACGCAGTGGACACCGCTGCGGACTCGGACCCAGCACCTCACATTCAGGAGAATTGAGGCGACACGCCGTGTGGCGGCGCCCCCAGTCGGCGTGTCCGGCTGAATCTCCTGAATTCGAAGCCGGTTCCTGAATCTGAGGTCTGCGACGGATGCGACTGCGAGCCCGAAAAACAGAGTGCGAACTCGGTTTGGGGCGACTGTCAGGCGGCACACGGCCCGATCAGCTAGAGTGGGAGTACTTGCGGGCCCGTCATTGTGCCCCTTGCGTCGTAGAACGCTTCCTCTCTCCCCGCCGGATTCGAAAGAAATCCCGGGTCGATGACTCTTCATACGGCGAACGATTGTGGCTCTCGCCACCTTCGCCACTGCTCCCGCTCCAGCGATTTCGCCTGTCGAGATCCGTACGGGAAGCTGATGCCCGAAAGGCACGACTTTGTCAGAAACTCCCCAAGAAATCACGTTCGCCGAACTCAACGTTCCGGCGCCTCTCGTCGCGGCACTCGCCGCGGATGGCAAGACCCTCGCGTTCCCGATCCAGGTCGACACCCTGCCTGACACCCTCGGCGGGCGCGACGTCCTCGGCCGCGGAAAGACCGGCTCCGGCAAGACACTCGCGTTCAGCATCCCGATGGCTGCCCGCCTCGGCGGCAAGCTCGCCGGCGGCAAGCGCCGCCCCGGTCGCCCGCTCGGCTTGATCCTCGCCCCAACACGTGAGCTCGCCACCCAGATCTCCGCTGTCCTTACGCCGCTCGCGGCGGCATACGGCCTCAACACGACGACCATCTTCGGTGGCGTCAACCAGACCCGCCAGGTCACTGCCCTCAAGGCCGGCGTCGACATCGTCGTCGCCTGCCCAGGCCGCCTCGAGGACCTCATGAAGCAGGGCTTCGTCAACCTCGACGCCGTCGAGATCACCGTGCTCGACGAGGCCGACCACATGGCAGACCTCGGCTTCCTGCCCGTTGTCACGCGCATCCTCGACAAGACGCCGTCCAACGGACAGCGCCTGCTCTTCTCGGCGACGCTCGACAACGGTGTGGACAAGCTGGTCCGCAAATTCCTGCACAACGAGGTCCTGCACTCCGTCGACGAGGCCACCAGCCACGTCTCGGCGATGACGCACCACGTCTTCGAGGTCAACGGACCGGACTCCAAGAAGGACCTCATCGAGGCCCTCGCGTCCGGCACCGGTCGCCGCATCCTCTTCATGCGCACCAAGCACCACGCGAAGAAGCTCGCCAAGCAGCTCACCGACTCCGGTATTCCCGCCGTCGACCTGCACGGCAACCTCTCGCAGCCGCAGCGTGACCGCAACCTCGCCGCGTTCAGCGACGGAAGCGCCCGCGTTCTCGTTGCAACGGATGTCGCGGCGCGCGGCGTGCACGTGGACGACGTCGAACTCGTCATTCACGTTGACCCGCCCATGGAGCACAAGGCGTACCTGCACCGCTCGGGCCGCACCGCCCGCGCCGGCAGCGCCGGTGATGTCGTCACCATCTGCCTGCCGACCCAGAAGAAGGATTTGGCCCAGCTGCTGAAAAAGGCTGCCATCACGGTCATTCCGGTGCCCGTCACCGCCAAGTCCGCCGAAGTGACCGCGCTCGTCGGCGAGGTCGCTGCATACGTCAAACCGGCTCCCCGTGTCGTCCAGGCACAGGGTGGCGGTCGCTCACAGGGCGCCAACGCCCAGCGCAAGCGTTCAGTCCGTGAAGGCGGCCAGGGCGGCGGACGCTCACGCTCGAATTCCGGCTCGGGTTCGTCGCGCGACTACTCCACCTCCACCGCCGGCAGCTCCGCCCGCCGCCACGAGGGTGCCGCAGCCTCGCGCCCGGCCCAGGCACGCCCAGAGCGTTCCGTTCGCCCCGCCACGGCCGGCGGAGCGGCAACCGGCGGACAGCGCACCCACCGCCGGGTTTCCAGCGGCCGCTAAGCCAGCAAGCACGTCAGCCACCGGTTCGGCCGGGCACCTCAGTTCGAGGTGCCTGACTGGCCG
Organism: Mycetocola sp.; assembly: GCF_025464835.1. GTDB lineage: Bacteria > Actinomycetota > Actinomycetes > Actinomycetales > Microbacteriaceae > Mycetocola_A. Next base: position 25,843 of record NZ_JAODMP010000104.1, read on the forward strand.
GTGGCTTTTCATTTGCGGGTGATTCGGCGAAGTGAGAATGTGTCAAGGGTTTTTCGCTCGATTTCACCGCCGCGTACACGCCGGGGTATGGTCACGTTATGGACACCGACGTTGCAGCTCCTTCCGTTTCAGAGATCATTGTCCGCCCCGTGCGCGACGTCGACGCAGAGTCGCTCGGGCGGATTCATGCCCGGTGCTGGCATGAGGCCTACGACGAGGTTGTCAGCAAAGCCACGCTCGAGAACCTGTCGCCCCGCCGGATGGCTGAACTGTGGACTCACTGGATGAACCAGGGTCCCGCGTACCGCCAGTTCGCTGCGGTGAAGGACGGCGAGATCATCGGGTTCTCCGGTTCTGGTCCCGCCCGTGACGCTGATGCACCGCGTGACCGCGAACTCTACTTCATCAACATGCTCGCGGAGTTCCGCAGCACGGGAACCGGGCAGAAGCTCTTCGATGCAGCGATCGACGACGGGGAACCGGCTTACCTCTGGGTGTTGTCGTCCAACTCCCATGCGCGCCATTTCTACGAGAAGAACGGCTTCGTCGCCGACGGCGCCGAGCACACCGAACCGTTCCTCGGTGAAGAGATCCACGAGGTCCGGTACGTCCGTTAGGTTCCGCCCAGCCACAAACGGCTGCATCGAGCACTGCGTTGCCCATAACGGCTGAAGATCCGCACGAAACGCGACCACTACCGGCAACGCAACGAAAACCCGGTGAACGGATGCCCCGGCATCCGCCCCGCAAGACGGCCTACGACAGTCGACCCACCGAGGCGAGCGCGAGGCGCAGGAGCGTGCCGCGGCCGCCTTCCATCTCTTCGCTGACGGCATCCGTCTGGGCTTCCTCCGGCGCCATCCAGGTGAGTTCGAGCGCGTCCTGGCGCGGCTCACAGGTGCCCGTCACCGGAACGACATAGGCCAGCGAGACCGCATGCTGCCGGTCGTCGGTGTAGGCGGAAATCCCGGGCATCGGGAAGTACTCCGCCACATGGAACGGCGTCGGTGACGCGGGAAGCAGCGGGAAGGCCATCGGCCCGAGGTCCTTCTCCAGGTGACGGAACAGAGCATCCCGAAGCGTTTCACCGTACAACACCCGACCGGAGACGATCGTCCGGGTCATCTGCCCGGTCGCGGTCGCTCGCAGGAGGATACCGACTTCGGTGACGACCCCGAGACCATCGACCCGGACAGGGATCGCCTCGACATAGAGCAGGGGAAGACGGCGACGCACCTCCTCGAGCTCGATGTCGCTGAGCCAGCCAGGAGTGGGGCTCGACGACGGGTCCTGCGGCTGGTCAGGGTCTGGGGTGCGAACGCTCATGCTCCATTCTTACCCGCTTACCCCGTGTCCGGGGCGGCAGACACCCGGTTCCCTCTCTGTAGGCTGGTTCCCTGTCGTGAACGAGGAGAAGCAGGCCCATGTACACAATCGACGAGGACGCCGTCCTGTGGTCAGCGGCCGGCGAGGACCGTGAGGGCCGTTCACTGCTCCTCGTCCTGCACGGGTATGGGTCCAATGAAACCGATTTGTTCCAGCTGGCGCCGTTCCTGCCCCTCGAACCGGTGATTGCGTCACTCCGCGCGCCGCTCGTCGCCCCGTTCCCGATGGACGGCTGGTCCTGGTATCCGGTCGAGCAGCCCGGTCGCCCCGACCATGCCGGGCTCGAGGACTCCACATCCGCGGTACTGTCCTGGCTCGACACGCTGCCGTACACTCCCGATTCGGTCGGGTTGCTCGGCTTCTCCCAGGGTGGCGCTGTAGCGATCGAGCTGCTTCGCGCCGCTCCCGAGCGCTTCTCGTTCGCGGTCAACCTCTCCGGTTACGTTTCCGACCTTCCCCAGCCCGGCGACCCTGCCCTCGCCACGCGCCGGCCCCCGGTGTTCTGGGGCCGGGGAACGCTCGACGACGTCATCCCGGCAAAGGCGGTCGCGCACACGACCCAGTGGCTGCCAGAGCACACGCGTCTGGTCGGCCGGATCTACGACGGCTTGCCGCATGCCATTTCGCAGCAGGAACTGGCTGACGTGCGCGGGTTCATCGAACGTCAACTTTGAATTGCGACGCAATCCCGGATCGGCAGGGATGATGTCAGTGGCGTCAGGCAGGATGGGAACGTGAGCAACGTGCTTGAGCGGTTCTCCCCTGCCACGCGGGAGTGGTTCAGCGGTGCGTTCGCCGCGCCCACCGACGCCCAGGTGGGGGCGTGGGATGCGATCTCCCGCGGATCGCACGCGCTCGTCGTCGCGCCAACCGGCTCGGGTAAGACCCTCTCCGCTTTTCTCTGGTCGATCGACCGGCTCATGGCTGAACCGCGGTCGGAAGATGCTGGCACGCGCGTGCTGTACATCTCTCCGCTCAAGGCTCTCGGTGTCGATGTCGAACGCAACCTCAGGGCGCCTCTCATCGGCATCACGCAGACGGCGATCCGGTTGGGCTCGACAGCCCCGAACGTCACCGTCGGTGTCCGCTCCGGTGACACCCCCGCAGCCGACCGGCGCACCCTCGCGAAGAATCCGCCGGACATCCTCATCACGACGCCGGAATCGCTGTTCCTCATGCTGACCTCGGCGGCGCGTGAGACGTTGCGGTCGGTAGAGACGGTGATCATCGATGAGGTCCATGCCGTCGCGGCGACGAAACGGGGTGCTCACCTGGCGTTGTCGCTCGAGCGGCTCGACGCCCTGCTCGGCAAACCGGCGCAGCGGATCGGGCTTTCAGCGACGGTGCGGCCGAGGGAGGAGGTCGCCCGGTTCCTCGGAGGCACCGCCCCGGTTGAGATCGTCGCGCCCCCCGCCTCCAAACGCTTCGACCTCCGTGTGATCGTGCCTGTGGACGACATGACCGACCTCGCCTCCGCGGCCCAGCAACGGGAGGGTTCGGCGGCTGGCGCCATCCTCCCCGACGGTGAGCGCGCCGGGTCGATCTGGCCGCACGTCGAGGAGGCGATCGTCGACCGGATCCTCGAACATCGGTCGACGATCGTGTTCAGCAATTCGCGGCGGTTGGCCGAGCGGCTGACCGCCCGATTCAACGAGATCTATGACGAACGCACCGCATCCGCTGAGCCCGTCGAGGGCCTGGTCGGCATCGTCGCCGAGCGGAGTTCACGGCCGCCGGCCGCCCTGCTTGGTGCGAGCGGGCAAACCGCCGTCCGCGATGAGGGGGCTCCTCAGTTGGCGCGCGCCCACCACGGGTCGGTGTCGAAAGAACAGCGGGCGTTCATCGAAGACGACCTCAAGTCCGGGCGCCTGCGCTGCGTCGTCGCAACGTCGAGCCTCGAGCTCGGCATCGACATGGGCGAAGTCGACCTCGTCGTGCAGGTGGAGTCACCACCGTCGGTCGCGAGCGGCCTGCAACGCGTGGGCCGGGCCGGCCACCAGGTGGGCGAAATCTCCCGTGGGGTGCTGTTCCCCAAGCACCGGGCGGATCTCGTCAACTCGGCTGTGGCATCCGAACGGATGGTTGCCGGCCAGATCGAATCCCTCGCGGTCCCCTCGAACCCTCTCGACATCCTCGCCCAGCAGACCGTCGCAGCGACGGCGCTCGAGCCGATCGACGTCGAGGTGTGGTTCGAGCAGGTCAAACGCAGCGCCCCGTTCACTCGGCTGCCGCGTTCAGCGTTCGAAGCCACCCTCGACCTCCTCGCCGGGCGATACCCCAGCGATGAATTCGCCGAGCTGCGGCCCCGCATCGTCTGGGACCGCGACGCCGGGACCCTCACCGGCAGGCCTGGGGCGCAGCGCCTCGCGGTCACGAGCGGCGGCACGATTCCGGACCGAGGGCTCTTCGCCGTGTACATGGTGTCCGGCACAGCGGATGGTGCGGGTTCCCGGGTCGGTGAGCTCGACGAGGAGATGGTCTACGAGTCCCGCGTCGGCGACGTGTTCGCGCTCGGTGCGACGAGCTGGAAGATCCAGGAGATCACCCACGACCGAGTGCTCGTCACTCCCGCCTACGGCCAGCCAGGTCGCCTGCCGTTCTGGAAGGGTGACGGGCTCGGTAGGCCGGCTGAGCTCGGTGAAGCGGTGGGTGCGTTCATGCGCGACATCGACGCGGCGAGCGCAACGGATGCCGCCGAGCGGCTGGCAGGGGCGGGTCTCGATTCGCGGGCGGCAACGAACCTGGTCGCCTACCTGACCGAGCAACGGACGGCCACCGGTCACATCCCGAGCGACAGGACGCTCGTCGTCGAACGTTCCCGCGACGAACTCGGTGACTGGCGAGTGATCCTGCATTCTCCGTACGGCATGCAGGTGCACGCGCCGTGGGCGCTTGCGGTTGGCGCTCGGGTGCAGGAACGGTTTGGTATCGACGGCGCCTCCATCGCAAGTGACGACGGCATCATTGTGCGCATTCCAGACACGGAGCTCGAACCTCCCGGTGCCGAGCTGTTCGTTTTCGACCCGGACGAACTCGAAGCCGTCGTCACCGAGCAGGTCGGCGGCTCGGCGCTGTTTGCGTCCCGCTTCCGGGAATGCGCCGCGCGGGCGCTGCTCCTGCCGAACTACTCCCCCGGAAAACGTGCCCCGTTGTGGCAGCAACGCCAGCGATCGGCGCAACTGCTCGACGTCGCCCGCAAATACCCCGCGTTCCCGATCATCCTCGAAACGGTACGGGAATGCCTCCAGGACGCCTACGACCTTCCTGCCCTGCTCGGCATCACCAAGAAGCTCGCGAGCCGCGGCATCCGGATCGTGGAGACCACAACTGATACGCCGTCGCCGTTCGCGAAGTCCCTGCTCTTCGGCTACGTCGGCGCATTCATGTACGAGGGCGACAGCCCGATTGCCGAACGCAAAGCGGCCGCTCTGACCATCGACTCCGCCCTGCTGGCCGAGCTGCTCGGCCAGGTGGAACTGCGCGAACTGCTCGACCCTGGCGTGATCGCTCAGACCCAAAGCGAACTGCAACGCCTGGCGGAATCCCGCAAGGCGCGCGGCGTCGAAGGTGTCGCCGACCTGCTGCGGATGCTCGGGCCGCTGACGCTTGACGAGGTCGCCGCGAGGCTCGAATCGGAGCATCCGCTCGAGGATTCAACGGTGCACCTTGCCGAGCTGGCCCGCGCGAAACGCGTCATCGGTGTCAGCTTCGCCGGCACGGCCTGGTGGGCTGCCATCGAAGACTCCGCCCGCCTGCGCGACGCTCTCGGCGTGCCGCTGCCGATCGGCGTCCCCGACGCATTCATCGAACCCGTGCAGGATCCCGTCGGCGATCTCATCGCCCGTTACGCCCGCACCCACGGCCCGTTCACAACCCAAGAGGTCGCCGACCGCTTCGGTCTGGGCAGCGCCGTGGCACAGCACACGCTCGTCCGGCTCGCCGACTCACGACGGGTGATGCGTGGTGAGTTCCTCGCCACCGGCCGTGAGGCGATCGGCGACAACACTGAATGGTGCGACTCCGAGGTGCTCAGGCGGCTCCGGGTGCGTTCCCTTGCCGCTCTTCGGCACGAGGTGGAGCCGGTGGAGCAGGAGGCGTTCGCGCGGTTCCTGCCCAGTTGGCAGAACGTCGGCGGTCGCCTGCGCGGCGTCGACGGCGTGGCATCCGTGATCGACCAGCTGGCCGGCGTCAACATTCCAGCGTCTGCGTGGGAATCGCTCATCCTGCCCCAGCGCGTGAACGACTACTCGCCGGCCATGCTCGACGAACTCACCGCGACAGGCGAAGTGCTCTGGTCGGGAGGAGGAGCGTTGCCAGGGAACGACGGCTGGGTTGCTCTGCACCTGGCTGAGACCGCGCACCTGACCCTGCCACTCGTGCCAGAGCACCAGCCGGATGAACTCCAGCGTGAGGTGCTGATGGCGCTCGGCGGGGGTGGCGCGTTCTTCTTCCCGCAGCTCGCGGAAGCCACGGGCGCCACCGACGACAAGTCGCTCGTCGCCGCCCTCTGGGAGCTGGTCTGGGCCGGGCTGATCACAAACGACACTCTCGCTCCGCTGCGAACCCTCACCGGGCACGGCGGGGCACACCGCACGCAGCGTGCCGCTCCCCGTTCTCGGATGTACCGGGGCCGTCCGCTCAGCCGGCCGAGCATGTCCACTCGCGTGGCGCCGGCGCTCGGCGGGCGCTGGTCGATTCTTCCCCTCGCCGAGCAGGACGCAACGGTTCGTACCGCGGCGAGCGCCGAAACGCTCCTCGAACGGTACGGCGTCGTGACCCGCGGCTCAGTGATGAGTGAGGCCGTGCCTGGCGGTTTCGCCCTCGTCTACCGGGTGCTCTCCACGTTCGAAGACACCGGCCGGGCACGCAGGGGGTACTTCATCGACGGGCTCGGCGCCGCACAATTCTCCACAGCCGGCACCGTCGACCGGTTGCGGTCCTTCGCCCGGAGCGATTCGAACGACGTTCCGGATGCCGCGGACGCGTCGGTCGTGACGCTCGCGGCCACCGACCCGGCGAACCCGTACGGCGCAGCTCTCGCCTGGCCGACCGTCGAGAGTCCAGGCACGAAACACCGGCCGGGACGCAAAGCCGGGAGTCTGGTCACCCTCGTCGACGGAGCGCTCACGCTCTACGTGGAGCGGGGCGGGAAGACGCTGCTCACCTTCACTGACGATGACTCCGTTCTCGCTGTCGCTGCGGCATCCGTCGCAGGGTTGGTCCGCCAGGGCCGCATCGACAAGCTCGCCATCGAGAAGGTCAACGGCGCATTCGTGCTCGGGACCCTCGCCGGTGCAGCACTGCGGGAGGCCGGTTTCACGGAGACACCGCGAGGCCTGAGGATCCGGCATGCCTGAGGGCGATACCGTCTACCGCGCCGCGCGGCACCTGAACGATGCCCTTGAGGGGGCGACGGTGACGACCTGGGACATTCGTGTCCCGGCGTTTGCGACGAGCGACCTCACCGGTGAACGGATCGACGAAGTCGTCAGCCGGGGCAAGCATCTGCTGCACCGGGTGGGCGATTACAGCCTGCACACCCATCTCAAGATGGAGGGAACCTGGCACCTGTACCGGCCGGGGTCAGCGTGGAAGCGCCCGGCATTCCAGGCTCGGGCCCTGGTCGGTTCAGCCGACTGGCTCAGCGTCGGGTTCGAGCTCGGGGTCGTGGAGCTGATAGCCCGCAGCGATGAGAGCACGGTCGTCGGCCATCTGGGGCCAGACCTGTTGGGTGAGGGCTGGGACGCGGCCGAAGCGATCGCCCGGCTCGAGTCGGTTCCTGAGCGCCCCACCGCCGTCGCGCTGCTCGACCAGCGGAACCTCGCGGGTCTCGGCAACGTCTACGCGAACGAACTGTGTTTTCTCCGCGGCATCCTTCCCACGCATCCGATCGGCGACACGGATGCCGTCGCTCTCGTCGCTTTGTCGCATCGCCTCATCCTCGCTAATCGTGATCGCGTCGAACGCACGACGACCGGCGACACTCGACCGGGCCGGCAGACCTGGGTATACGGGCGGGGAGGCAAGCCTTGCCGCCGCTGCGGAACGCGAATCCGCTCAGGTAGCCTCGGCCCAACCCAGACCCAGCAGCGGGACACGTTCTGGTGCCCGCGCTGCCAGAGGTGACCGAGCTCAGCGCACGCGCTCGATGTCCGACACGAAACGGTCGACCCGTTCAAGAAGCCGCGCGCGATTCGCGCGCATGACCGTCGTCGGATACGGCTGGATCGGCGCCGCGTGCGGCTGCAGGCGCACATGCGCTGAACAGGTCAGCTCAGAGCAGATGTAGGTGCCGACAGTGCTGCCGTTCCGGCCGGCCTCACCCGCGAGCGGGGCGACGAAGAGAGCGACGTCGTTCGCCGGCTGTGCTGTGTGGCAGAAGCTGCAGAGGTGCACCTGGATGCGGGCCACCCGGTCCGCCCTGCGCAGCACGATCCCCGTGGGCGTATCTCCACGCCGATAGACGAGGGAGTACCGGCCCGGAGCGTTCGGATCGCCCCACCCGAAGTAGTCGAGTTCATCCCATGGCGCAAACGCCAGGCCGGACGGCACGAACAAGCGAGTGGCCTCGCCGGTCGAGCAGTTCACAAATGACGCCCGGATCTGCGCTTCGCTCAGCTCTTCCATCAGGTTCCCCTCATCGTCACAGCGTCCCCAGCCTACGGTCGCATGCAGGAAGCTTCAATCCGCGGAGCGCCTACACCGCCGCCTTCACCGCGGTGAGCAGTTGCGTCAGCGTCGCTTTCGCGTCGCCGAGGGCGATGGACACCTTCGGGTCGTAGAAGAGCTCGTTCTCGATTCCCGCGAATCCTGGGTTCAGGCTGCGTTTGAGGAACACGACCTGTTTCGCTTCAGAGACGTTGAGGATGGGCATGCCGTAGATCGGTGACCCGGGTGACGACTTCGCGGCGGGATTGACGACGTCGTTGGCCCCGATGACGAGGACGAGGTCGGTGGACTTGAACTGCCCGTTCACCACATCCATCTCCACAAGGGATTCGTACGGAACGTTCGCCTCCGCGAGGAGCACGTTCATGTGACCGGGCATCCGGCCGGCCACCGGGTGGATGCCGAACACCACATCCGCTCCCCTCGCGGTCAGGATTTCCGCGAGTTCCGCTGCCGCGTGATGCGCCTGCGCGACGGCGAGACCATAGCCGGGGACGATGACGATCCTGCTCGAATATTCCAGCAGGATCGCCACGTCCTCGGGAGTCACCGTACGAACCGGGCGGCTCTCCGCGCCGGCATCGGACCCGCTCCTCCTCGTGGCCCTGAACGCACCGAAGACGATACCGGTCACGCTGCGGCCCATCGCCGTCGCCATGGAGGTCGTCAGGATCGTACCGCTCGCGCCGACGAGCGTACCGGCGATGAGGAGCAGCACGTTTGAAAGTACGACGCCGGAGCCCGCGACCGCGAGCCCGGTGAACGCGTTGAGGAGCGAGATGACGATGGGCACGTCGGCGCCACCGATCGGCAGTACGAAGAACACACCGATGACCAGGCCGAAACCGAGCAGCACGGCCGCGAAGAGAAGGTCTCCGGTGGTCACCATTGCGACAGCCGTCGCAACCGCAGCGAGCGTGAGAGCACCGAGCAGCAGGCCGAGGCCCGGGAAGACCACCGCACGCGATGTGATGATTCCCTGCAGTTTGCCGAAGGTGATGAAGGATCCGGTGAGGGAGAGCCCCCCGATGAACACGGTGAACGCGATCACGACAGCCGCCCAGGCGTCGGGGCCGTGGGTGAATTCCACAACCGCCACGAGTGCCGCAGCCCCGCCGCCGACACCGTTGAAGGCGGCGACGAGTTGGGGCATCTGGGTCATCTGCACGCGTCGTGCTGCAGGGACCGCGACGGCCGCACCGACCAGGACGGCCAGCGCGATCCATATCCCATTGCCGATGTCGTGGCCGAGCACGTACACCCCGATCGCGACGGCGGCGCCGGTCGCCCCGAGCCGGTTCGCCCCCCGTGCCTTTCGCGGTGAGCTCAGGCCTTTGAGGGCGAGGATGAACAGAACGGCAGCGATCAGATAGCCGGCCAGCACGACCGATTCGTTCAGGATCTTCACTTCGCGCTCTCCTTGCGGGCCGGGCGACCGGGTTTTGCTGCGAACATCACGAGCATCCGGTCGGTGACGACGAACCCACCGACGATGTTGATCGTCGCCAGCAGGACGGCGAGCACCGAGAGCAGGAGCGGGAGCGGTTCGGTCGCCTGCTCTGCCACCATGATCGCACCGAGGAGAATGATCCCGTGGATCGCATTCGCCTCGGACATGAGCGGGGTGTGCAGGGTGCTGGAGACTTTCGAGACGACCTCGAACCCGAGGAATACCGCCAGGACGGTGATGGTGATCACGGCGAATGCGTCCATCAGCGAGCGACCTCTTTTGTCAACAGTTCGGTGATCCGTGGGTGCACGATCGCGCCTTGATGGGTGAGGCAAGATCCGCTCACCAGCTCATCGCCGAAATCGGGGAGAACGGTGCCGTCCACCGTCAACGCGGTGAGGAAGTTGGCGAAGTTCATCCCCAGCAGCTTCGACGCGTCGACGGCGAGCTCGGAATGGATGTCCTGCACACCGATGACGGTGACCTCGCCTGCAGCAACCGGAAAGGGTATTCGCTCGCCGGGCACGGACGCTTCGACGTTCCCCCCGGTCTCGGCGGCGAGGTCGACCACCACGGATCCCGCCTTCATCCCCGTCATCATCGCTGAGGTGATCAGTTGCGGCGCCGGGCGGCCGGGAACGGCCGCGGTCGTGATGATGATGTCTGCCGCTTCGACGAAGGGGGTGAGCAGTTCCCGCTGGCGCTGCGCCCGGGCCTCGCCGAGCTCTCTGGCATACCCGCCCACGGCATCCGCGGCTTCCAGGTCAAGGGAGATGAACGTGCCGCCGACCGAACGGACCTCATCGGCAGACGACGAGCGCACGTCATACGCGCTGACGACCCCGCCGAGACGTTTCGCGGTGGCGATCGCCTGCAGCCCGGCAACTCCTGCACCGAGAACGAGCACCCGCGCGGGAGCCAGCGTTCCGGCTGCCGTCATCGTCATGGGGAACATGCGATCGAAGGCGTCCGCGGCAAACAGGACGCACTTGTACCCGGCGAGAAGCGCCTGGGATGACAGCACATCCATCGACTGGGCCCGGGAGATCCGCGGGAGGAAGTCGAGCGCGAAGGTCGTGATTCCTGACGATGCGGCCTTCTGCAGCACGCTGACGTGGCGAAACGGGTCGACGACTCCCACCGTGATGACGCCGGCGGGCAGGCCATCCAGGTCGGATGCCGTGAGCGGGCGAACGTGGAACAGCACGTCAAGTTCAACATGGCCCCCGGCCGGAACGATCATCGCCCCGGCAGCGGCATAGGCCTCATCGCTCACACCGGCGTGCCGCCCGGCTCCAGAGGCGACGCTCACCTCGAGTCCGGCTTTCCTCAGCTTCGTGACGCTGTCGGGACTGGCCGCGACGCGTCTCTCACCTGGCACACGTTCGGCGCGGACGAAAACCCTGCTGGTCACAAAACTCCCTCGTTTGTGGGCGATGCTGTTTCCGAGGGTAGTCGCTTCGATGGCAGTCGTGAAGAAATGCCCGTTAACGCAGAAAAGCCACCCCGAAGGGTGGCTTTTCTGTTTATTAAGTTAAGTCCGGCGGTGTCCTACTCTCCCACAGGGTCCCCCCTGCAGTACCATCGGCGCAAAGAGTCTTAGCTTCCGGGTTCGGAATGTGACCGGGCGTTTCCCTCTTGCTATGGCCGCCGAAAC
>NZ_JAODMP010000006.1 GCF_025464835.1 Mycetocola sp.
TGTCGTTGAACAGCTCGTTGTCCTCGACGTTGATGTCGGTGTTTCCGGAGTCCTCCACTGAGTTGTCGGTGTTGCCGACGTTGATGTCGTCGACCGTTGTGTTGCCCGAGTCGTCGACCGAGTTGTCGGAGTTGTCGGAGTTGTCCGAGTTGTCCGAGTTGTCCGAGTTGTCGTTCAACGAGTCGTTCACCGAGTTGTCGGAGTTGTCCGAGTTGTCGGAGTTGTCCTGGAACGAGTCGTCGATGTCGACGTCCACATCGAGAGAGTTGTCGGTGTTGCCGGAGTCGTTCACCGAGTTGTCGGAGTTGTCGGAGTTGTCCGAGTGGTCCGAGTGATCCGAGTGATCCGAGTGATCTGAGTGGTCCGAGTTGTCGTTGAGGGAGTCCTCGATGTCGACGTCAAGGGAGTTGTCCGAGTTGTCGGAGTTGTCCGAGTTGTCGTTGAGGGAGTCCTCGATGTCGACGTCAAGGGAGTTGTCCGAGTTGTCAGAGTTGTCTGAGTTGTCCGAGTTGTCCGAGTTGTCATTGAACGAGTCGTCCACGTCGACATCGGTGTTGCCGACATTGAAGTCATCGCCGACCGTGATGTTTGTCGAGTGGTCTTCTGACTGGTCGACCATGGCGTCATCAGCGGCAGCGATAGCGCCGGCGCCGGAGGCGATGACGGCGTCATTGTCGAACATCTGGGTGACGTCGCCGTCCGCCCAGATGTTCTGGTTGACCGACATGTCGGTGATTGTGTCGTTGTACGAATAGTTGTTCACGACGTGCATGAGCTGCTGAACTGCGTGGCCGTGGTCGTCGTCGTCCTGGTGGTGGCCGTCGTTATGGGCGCCGGCAGCGGTGCCGGTGCTCGCTGGCGCGCTGTTGCTGGCGGGAGTGCCGCCACCGTCGTTGCTGCCGTCGTTCCCACCCCCGCTGGTGTGGTTGTCACCGGCGGTGTACTCGCGGTCGCCGATGACCGGCGCCCAGTCGAGCACGACAGGCATGCACGCGTCGACGTCATCGGTTGTGACGTTGCTCAGTCCGGCGCTCTCGAGAGCAGCCTCGGGGTCTGCGCGGAACTCCGCAGCGGCCGCAGGGTCTCTGAGTAGTCCGAGCAGGAACTCCAGGAGGATGGTGGTGATAGGCATGAGGTTGTTCTCGCAATCGTTTTCGTCGTTGTGGCAATCGGTGCACCCAGGCGGATGCTCGATGTAGTGCCACGCTAAAACGGGGCCTGTATCGCCGCATCGGTGATCGTTCCCCTATCGAGAAGCGCAGGATGGGAGGTTCAGGAGCTCACCGCGTTAGGGAGGCAGGGGGCTCTCACCAGCGTCACGTCGGGAGCGGCTCTTCGTTACTCGGCAGAACCTTCCGGCCCGTCCAGGGCAACGCGCAGCCGGGTGAGCAGTTCTGATCGATTCGAGGCGCCCAGTCGGGATCTGATGCGCGCGATGTGATGCTCGGCTGTTCGCGGCGAGATGAAGATCGCCTCGCCGATCTCGCGGTAGGTCTTGCCTTCGAGCACCAGCCGGGCGATTTCACGTTCACGGGCGCTCATCCCTGACTCGTCACGACCGCTTCCCACCAGGGCGCGGGCCGGTTCGAATTCGCCGGTCCGCTGTGCCGCAGTGGGGGGACCTGTCGCGATGGCCGAGCCGGGGTGGAGGTCCCGGGCGCAAGCGAGGAGCCGGGCCATGTCCTTTCGTTCCTCTGAGCGACCTGCAGCATGGCCGGCCAGCCGGGATCCATCCCAGGTCAGTCCGACCGAAGCCAACCCGCGCGCCGCGGACTCGACAGACGGCACGTCGAAGGCTCCAGCCAGCACCGAGAGCCATGTTCGTCCCGCCGCAGCGAGCACGAGCGCAAGGTGATTGTGCCTGGATGCGCGCACCAGCGCGGCGGCGTGTGGGGCGAGGTCTGAGGGGCGCTCGGTCAGTATGGCGGCCTGCACCCCTGACCAGTGAAGTCGGATCGACCAGAGCGGTGGATCGCCGAGCTGTCTGAGCAACTCCCATGCCTGTGTGAGGTGTGATTGCAGACGGCCGGCTTCGCGCAGGCGGGCGGCAGCAACCACCAGCTCTTCGAGCGGCATCAGGCTATACAGGTCGACGCTCGCGTGAAGAACGCATTCCCGCGCCCGTTGCCAGGCCAGCACCAATCCGGGCGCGTCGTCTGCGCGACGCGCCAGCCCGACCTCGATGGCCCTTCGCAGAAGCTCGTCACGCTGCACCAGATCGGTGCGGATCGTTGTGGCTTCTTCGATCGCGGCCCACGCCCGATCGGGCCGGTCTGCCTGCATGGAAGCCCATGCCCGCAGAAGAAGCAGCCTGGGCCGTGCAGTCTGGCCGCCTTGGCCGTGTTCGAGTGCTGAGTCCAGGATCGAATCGGCGACGCCGAGTTCCCCGCTGTGAAGGGCCACGATGGCTGCGAGGGCTGCCGGGTAATCCGGTGAAGGGACCACGGCACCAGACGCGGACATGAGGTCTGAGGCACGGATGAGCAGAGGCAGAGCATCGTCAGCGAGCTCACCGATCGATTGCCGGATGCCTTGCCCGGCCAGTCTCGCCGCGACGGCCGACAGGGTCGCCGATCCTTCGGGCGCGCCTCCCCTCAACATGGCGTCGGCACCGTCCAGGTCACCTGCCCCGATCAGCGCTACCGCGGCGAGTGGGGCTGAGGGACCGACTCGGTCGGGACCGAGCCAGCGATAGATGTCGGCGCCGCGTGCGAGCATCCCTCGCTGTGCCCACACGCTGACTGCCACGTCTGCCGCTCGCGTGAGATCGGGCGGGTTTCGGTGGGCGAAGAGCTTGTCAAGCGTCCGGTTACTTTTGTCGAGCTCTCCCATGGCAGAGAAAGCCTGCGCGCGTCTGGCCGCGAGACTGATGCTGTCAGCGCCCGCTTCGAGGGCTTCCTCGTAGAGCGCCGATGCGAGCCTCGGCTCGGTGCACAGCGCGTCGTCCCCCGCCCTCGCGAGGCCTTGCGCTACTCGAGCGTCTTGCAGCCCGCTGCGTGCCAGCGCCCGAGCGGTTTCGATGAACCCGCTCCCCCGTTCGTCGACGTTGTCCAGAAGCGACCGCTGAAGGGTGCGGATGTGGTGAACCGGAGTCGTGTGCAGCAGCGTCCGCTCGATCAGAGGGATCAGCCGCCCGTCTGGCCGTATCAGGCCGGCGGCACGCGCCTCGGCGACGAGGTCGTCGATTTTCGCCCCTCCCCGTTCGAGCGTGTCTGGGACGCGTCCGGACAGGTCGAAACCGACCGTAAGGGCGAGCAGCAGCTCTCGCACCTCAGGATTCATCATGTCCAGCTCGCAGCCGAGCCGGTGCATCACGATATCCACATCGAGAGTGTGGGTCCGGTCCGCCATTGTGCCGGCGACCCGGCGCACCAGCCACGGCATGCCCGCAGTCATCTGCAGCACCTGATCGACGAACGCTGGGGGCGCGGGCTCCCCCAGGGCGGCTGCCAATTCCGCCGAGACGGCTTCGCGATGAAACGGGCCGAGCACGACGGAAGGATGATGGCGCTCGAGGACGCCCGCGAGTCGCACGAGGGCGGGTGGTTGCGGCCACGAACGGTAGGCGACCACGAGGTTGAGCTCGCGTTGCCCGACGAGGGAGTGAATGTCATTGAGGGCAGAGTCGTCGAGTTCGTGGGCATCGTCTACCAGCACGACTCCTCGCCCCCTGATGGCGTGAGATCCCAGTTCACGGTGCCCGCGTCGCACCTCGACACCGGCTGCGCGATAGTAGCCGTCCAACTCGTCGAGCAGGGTGCTCTTTCCTACCCCGCCGACGCCGAAGACTCCTACGCGGAGTCGTGCGCCAGGTTCTGATTTCACCTCGTCGAGCAGCGATATCGCGCTCGATGACCCCCACACGGTCTCACACCACCATGGTGCCGTGCGAAGGAGGGGAGGGCGCCCGGGCCGGCGTGACCGGGGCCGGTGTGACCGGGGCCGGTGTGACCGGAAGCTGGTCGGGCGCCGGCTCAGTCGTCGGCTCGGGCTGAGGCTGCGGCTCTGCTCCTGGTTCCGGCTGCGTCCCTGGGTCTCGGGGCGGGTCCGTAGCCGGGGTGGGAGTCGGAGTCGGAGTCGGAGTCGGAGTCGGAGTCGGGGTCGGGGTCGGGGTCGGCATCGGCGTCGCCACCGGCTCGTCGGTCGGAACGGGCGTGGGCTGCGGGGCTGGAACCGGTGTCTGGCCTGGCGCGGTGTCCGCCGACGTGTCGGCGGGTTTCTCCGGCGAGGTGTCCGATCCGGGGGCGGGCGCCGTCGATCCGGCGGGCGGGGATGCCGGGGTCCTCTCCGTCGACTTCGCGGGGGGCCTCAGCGGACCTCTGGTGTTCGGCTGGATCGGCGGCGCCAGGAACGGACTCGGCGCCGAGCTCGGCGGCGCGGGAGCCGGTGCATTCTTCCCCGCATTCTCCTCGACTCCCGCAACACTGTTCGAGGCCGATGCTTCATCCGCCGTCAGGTCAGGCGACGTGGGCGTCGAGCCGGCGACAGCGATCAGCACCCCTACCGCAGCAGCCATGCCGATCACCCGCACCGCCTGTAAGCCCCTGGCGCGGATCGCCGAGAGCGACATGGCAGCCGCCCGGGTGCGTCCGATCCGCGCAGGGTGCGACTCGGTCGGCAACTCGCCGACACCGGCGGCGAGCTGCTTGGAGCCCGCTCTACCCGCCGGTTGCAACGCAGACGCCGCAGCGAAAGCGGCCCCGAGCGAGATGGATGCTTTCGGATCGGCGTCGATGGCAAGCGGGCGTTTCAACTCCTCCGACAGCAGTTGCGCGACGAGCGGCACACGGGATGACCCGCCGATCAGGAGGACCGCGGCGAGGTCACCCGGTTCGATGCCCGCAGTGGTGAGAGCGTGTCGCAAACTTGCGACGGTCTGGCGCACCGGATCTTCAATCATGCTTTCGAACTCGGAGCGTACGATGCGGATCTGGCTTTGCGCGCCAGGAAGCAGCACGGGGATCGAAGCCTCGGAATCGAACGACAGGGCCTCCTTCGCCTCTGTGCACTCCCGGCGAAGACGCGACAGCGCGATCAGTACTCCCTGGTCGGTCGGCTCGAGGCCTGCGAGCACGTCCGAGGCGTGAATGAAGACGTGCTCGAACACGGCATCGTCGAAATCGGCGCCTCCGAGCCGTTCGATGCCTTCTGGCCGGCCAACCGGCTGGAAGGTCTGGGGGCCCGTCTTCCTCAGGATCGCGACGTCGAAGGTACCGGCACCGAGGTCGTAGACAGCGATCGTGGCGCCGGTGTCGACTCGTGCTTGTGAGGCGTAGTGCAGTGCAGCCGCTTCTGGTTCGCTCATCAATGTGACGTCTGCCAGGCCGACACCGGCAAGGGCGTTCCGCACCAGCCCCACCTTGTGTTCCCTCCAGCTTGCCGGGTGAGTGACGGTGACGGCATCCGGTGGAGCGCCCTCGCGTTCCTCCACCCGGTCGAGGACCCAGCGTGCCATGGTCGCGAAGAGGTCTTCCGGCGCGACGTGGACGTCGCCAGCGACGATCGGCACCGTGTCGCCGATGCGTCTCTTGAACTCACGGATGAGGCGATCGGGCTGGTCTCTTCCTCGCCGCTCAGCCGATTCCCCGACCAGGACCTGGCCGTCATCGCCGAGGAAAATCACCGACGGAACAGGTCCTCCGCGAACCCCCAGGCTCAACGGCTGCGACGCCGGCGGATCATCTGAGCCAAGATACGAGATCGCTGCAGCCGTGAAGCTTGTTCCGACGTCAATTCCAATGGCGTATGGCATCGCGGGATCCTCAAAGCAGAGCGGTTTATCTTCGAACCGTCATCCAGGCTCGGGACCCTTCCAGCGTAGGTGAGGTACCCTCACGATACAGCCCCCGAACGGGGGCCGTGACGACGCGCCACCTCCGGCCGGGTGATGCGGCCCCGGTTCGCATCCTCAACGCTTGCGTGAAAATGCCTCCACCCGCTCTTCGGGAGTCAGCGCCTCCATTTCGGCGATGAAAGCGTCCGTGAAGAAGTCAGACGTGTCGAAATCCCCGATGGGCACCACAGAATGCGTGATCCGGTCATCGTAGACATGCAGAAGATTGAACGACTGGCCTCCGTTCATCCCGTTCGTCGACCGGGGTGGGTTGGCGAGATTCATCGTGTAACACGTGGCAGCCGCGACGGACACCGGGATTCCGGCGAACATCGATGTCATGGCGTAGTGCAGGTGCCCGGCGAGGATCGCCCTGACATCCGTGCCCGTGAGCACCGATTCCAGTCGCGACTGGTCGCGCAATTCCAGGAGGTCGAACAGGGGCTGGGGTGCTGGAGCCGGCGGATGGTGCAGGCCGATGATCGTGCCGGACTCGGCAGGGGTCTCAAGCTCGGCGGCGAGCCAGGCCAGCTGGGAATCGTCGAGTTCGCCGTGGTGGAAGCCGGGCACACTCGAGTCCAGTCCGATGAACCGCAGGCCGCCGAGGTTCCAGACCCGGTCGATCGGCGCGTCCGACTCGCCCTGCCTCAGGAGTTCCCGACGCATCGGTCCCCGTTCGTCGTGGTTGCCCATCAACCAGATCAGTTCTGCACCCAGCCGTGCCGCCACTGGTTCGACCCGGTCGCGGAGCCTCGCGTATGCATCCGTTTCACCCCGATCGGTCAAGTCGCCGGTGAAGATCAGGGCGGAGGGGCGGATGCCCGTCGCCTCGACCTGGGCGAGCGCGCGTTCCAGGTTCGATTCTGTGGTCAAGGCGCCGTGAAGGAGCGCACCTCCTGCGAGGAAGTGGGTGTCGCTCAGGTGCACAAGAACCTGACGGGCGGGCGGATACTGGCCAAGCTGGATCGGCATGCGGCCAGCCTAGTCAGCACCGCCGCCGCAGATCAGGCGAGGAGCGCCTCGATCGGCCCGCGCGCGAAGTAGACCAGGAACCCGATGGCGACGATCCAGAGCAGCGGGCTGATCTCGCGTGCCTTGCCGCTGAGCGAGCGAAGTACTACCCAGGCGATGAAGCCGGCGCCGATTCCGTTCGCGATGGAGTAGGTGAGCGGCATGATGACCACGGTCAGGAACAGGGGCAGGGTCGAAGAGAACTCGGCCCACTCGACGTCGCGGATCTGTGCCATCATCATCGCGCCGACGAGAACGAGCGCAGCGGATGCCACTTCGCTCGGCACGATGCTCGTCAGCGGGGTGACGAACATGGCGAGCATGAAAAGAACACCGGTGACGATGTTGGCGAGTCCGGTTCGTGCCCCTTCGCCGATGCCAGCGCCAGACTCGATGAAGACGGTGTTGGACGAGCTCGATGTTGCGCCACCGGCGACCGCGCCGATGCCCTCGACGATCAGCGCCGACTTGAGGCGCGGGAAGTTGCCCTTGGCGTCAGCGAGACCCGCCTCGTTGCTGAGGCCGGTCATCGTTCCCATCGCGTCGAAGAAGTTCGTGAACACGAGGGTGAAAACGAGCATGAGGGCGGCGAGAATGCCGATCCGCTCGAAGCTTCCGAAGTTGAAGGCGCCGATGAGGCTCAGATCAGGAACGCTGAAGATTTGGCTGGGGAGGGCGGGCACCGTGAGTCCCCATCCCCCGGGGTTTTCGCCGCCGTTCGAGGGTCCGACGGGGAACAGTGTTTCAGCGAGGAGGGCGAGGATCGTGCCGACGAGGATACCGATGAGCAGTGCGCCGCGGACCTTGCGGGCGACGAGCACGCCGCTGACCAGGAGGGTGAGGACGAAGATCACGGTGGGCAGCGTCGCGATGGACCCGCCAGTGCCGAGGCCGACGGGCGGCGAGGCCTGACCGGTCGAGGTGACGAAACCGGCGTTGACCAGGCCGATGAACGCGATGAACAGGCCGATGCCTACGGTGATCGCGATCTTCAGCTGGAACGGGACCGCTTCGAAGATCAGGCGGCGCAGGCCGGTTGCTGCGAGCAGCACGATGAAGAGCCCGTTGATGACCACGAGGCCCATCGCCTCTGCCCACGTGACCTGGCCGACGACGCTGAACGCGAGGAACGAGTTGATGCCGAGCCCGGCGGCGAACGCGAAGGGCAGGCGTGCGATCAGACCGAAGAGGATCGTCATCACACCGGCGGTCAGCGCGGTGACCGCCGAGAGCTGCGCGAAGCCGAGGGTGTTGCCGTCGATGTCCACACCGCTCGACAGGATGATCGGGTTGAGGATGACGATGTACGCCATCGCGACGAAGGTGACGAGTCCCCCACGCAGTTCGGCGCTGAACGTCGAGCCTCGTTTGGTGATTTCGAAGAATCCGTCGATGCGGTTCTTGATTGTCGGAGCAGTTGTCGTTGCCACGCAGGGGCCCTTCCAAGAAAAGATGAGATGAGGTACACCAGCGGATGCTCACGCGGTGCGCAGAATGACAGCTTATTGCCAGCTGGGTGCTCGTCTGCGCATGCCTCGTATTGCGCGGTACGGTATCGGAGGACTCCCCCTCCCCCTCATGGAAGAAGAACGCATGGCGCTGCCCTGGAAACTGCACGGTGACGGAAAGAACGTCGGCGCCCTCGAGGTGGTCGGCCCGGCCGAACGACTGACCTGGCCGCGGATGATCGGCCTCGGCGCCCAGCACGTCGTCGCCATGTTCGGTGCGACATTCCTGGTTCCCATCCTCACCGGCTTCCCGCCGTCGACGACGTTGCTGTTCTCCGGGCTTGGCACGCTGCTCTTCCTGCTGATCACGAAGAACCGGCTCCCCAGCTACCTGGGCTCCTCGTTCGCCTTCATCGCACCGATCACCGTGGCAACCACGGCCGAAGGCATGGGAAGCGCGCTGTTCGGCATCGTCATTGTCGGCATCCTTCTGGCGATCGTCGGCTTGCTCGTGCAGGTCACCGGCATCGGCTGGATCAACGCGCTCATGCCTCCTGTGGTCGCCGGCGCCATCGTCGCCCTGATCGGATTCAACCTCGGCCCTGCTGCCTGGAACAACTTTCAGACGGCGCCGCTCACCGCGACGATCACCCTCGGAGCCGTTGTCCTGGCATCCGTCCTGTTCCGCGGGATCCTGGGGAGGATGTCTATTCTCGTCGGCGTCGTCGTCGGTTATGTCGCCGCCGTGCTGCTCGGCGAAGTGAACTTCGACACCGTCGAGGCAGCGGCCTGGATCGGCTTGCCTGAGTTCAACAGCCCTGCGAACCCGTTCACGAACCCGGCGCTGTGGGCCGTGCTGCCCGCCTTCCTCCCGGTCGTCCTTGTGCTCATCGCCGAGAACGTGGGCCACATCCGCGGAGTCGCCCAGATGGTCGACGACCAGTCGATCAACAAACTCACCGGCCGTGGGCTTTTCGCCGACGGCCTCGCCACCGTGATCGCCGGTTTTGGCGGCGGATCGGCGACGACCACGTACGGCGAGAACATCGGCGTGATGGCCGCCACCCGGGTGTACTCGACGGCTGCCTACTGGGTGGCGGGCATCGTCGCCATCCTTCTCGGCCTCTCCCCCAAGGTCGGTGCGGTGATCAACACCATCCCGGCCGGCGTCCTCGGCGGTGTCACCACGGCGCTGTACGGGCTGATCGGAATCATCGGCGTGAAGATCTGGCTCGACAACAAGGTCGATTTCTCCAAGCCGAAGAACCAGTTCACGGCGGCGACGGCACTCATCATCGGTATCGCGAACTACACCGTGCAGTTCGGCGACGTGATCTTCAACGGCATCGCGCTCGGCACGATCGCGGCGATCGTCATCTACCACCTGATGAATGTGCTCGGGAGGGTTCGCGGCACCGATTGATCGCTCCTGCCGCCTGATCATCCGTTCCGGACGAGGGCACGCGGCGTTCCGGATGCTTCCGACCGGAACCGGTGAAACGGTGCGGAGTGGGTGGTCCGGGCCGGAGCCCGTGCATGCGCCACGAGCCGGCCGGGTACGGCGCAGTGCCACCCCGGTAGCGCGCCACTCGCTGGCGCCTGATCATCCGTTCCGGACGAGGGCCACCCGGCGTACCGGATGCTTCCGACCGGAACCGGTGAAATGGTGCGAGTGGGTGGTCAGCCTGAGCCGGTGCACGCGCCAGGGTCGGGTCGGCTCAGCCGCCGCCATGCAGGGCCGGGACGATGAGGTAGATCCCAAAGAGGATCGCAAGCCCGCAGATCGTGAAGCAGGAATAGGCGGCGACCAGAGCGATACGCTTCTGAACCGGTGTGAGCGGGTTCTTGCGCCCGGCCTTCGCGGCCTTCTTCGCCGCCGACTTGATCTCTGCTGCGGTGAGCACCGTGATGGCATCCGTGAACGTGGCAGGGATCACGACGGGCACTCGCCCTGCACGAACAAGCATCTTCAGGCCGAGGGAGTAGAACCCGACGACCACGACGGTGCCGGTGAGCGCCGCAACCAGGACGATGACGAAGCCCATCCAGTCGATCACTTGGCTACCTTCTTCGATTCGGGTTCCGGGGCGATGACGACCGCTTCACCGGACGCTGCCACGTCACTGACAACGTTGTGGTGCCCGACCTTGTCGCGGCGAGACCACAGGAAGATGAAAACGATCGTTCCGACGCCGACGACCGCATCGAGGATGACTCCCCACAGACCGAGGTGTGCGACGAGCGCCGCGATAGCCCCGACGACGCCCGCCGCCGGAAGGGTCAACAGCCAGCCGATGGCGATCCGGCCTGCCGTCTTCCAGCGCACGGTTGAGCCGCGGCGGCCGATACCGGAACCGATGACAGACCCGGACGCGACCTGCGTCGTGGAGAGGGCGAAACCGAGGTGGCTCGAGGCGAGGATGGTCGCGGCCGTGCTCGTCTCTGCAGCGAATCCCTGGGCAGGCTTCACGTCGGTGAGCCCTGTACCGAGGGTCCTGATGATGCGCCAGCCGCCCATGTATGTGCCGAGAGCGATGGCGACGGCACACACCACGATGACCCAGAACTGGACACCCTCGTCCGGTGATTGCAGATTCACCGAGATCAACGCGAGGGTGATGACACCCATCGTCTTCTGCGCGTCGTTGGTTCCGTGCGCCAGGGCGACGAGAGACGACGAGAAAATCTGGCCGTAGCGGAAGCCGGAGCGGCCATCTGGCTTGCCGTCGTAACGCCGGGTGACCCTGTACGCGAGCTTCGTGGCGACGTAGGCGATCAGACCGGCCGTGAGCGGCGCGAGCACGGCGGGCAGGAGGACCTTGGACATCAGCACGCCGAGGTCGATAGCGCCGGTTCCGAAACCGACAAGCGCGGCCCCGATGAGCCCGCCGAAGAGGGCATGTGACGAGCTGGATGGCAGACCGAACAACCAGGTCAGCATGTTCCAGACGATGGCGCCGATCAGTCCGGCGAAGATCAGCTCCGGGGTGATCAACACCCCGCCGTCACCCTCCCTGATGATCCCGCCTGAGATTGTCTTGGCGACTTCGGTCGACAGGAAAGCGCCGATGAGGTTCAGGATCGCTGCGAGACCCACGGCGACCTTGGGTTTGAGTGCGCCCGTCGCGATGGGGGTAGCCATCGCGTTCGCCGTGTCGTGGAATCCGTTGGTGAAGTCGAAGAAAAGAGCTAGTGCGATGACCAGCACGATAATAAGGGTGATGTCCACCGGCATAGTTCTCTGAGTAGGGACTCCCCCGAGCGCACGCGCTCCCGGCGAAAATTCACCGTGAGTTCATGAAAACGAGATTGCCAGTTGCGTCGGCCGTAATGATGATTACACCCCTCGGTGCACGCGTCAACTTGAGAGAGTGCCTGAGGCCACGCCAGCGTCCCCCTCCGCCTCCGCCACCGCCACCACCACCACCGGAGAAGCCGCCTGGTCCTCGACAGGGGCCCGCTCAGCATCGGCCGGCCTCTGCAGCATCGCGATGCGATCCGCCTCGGCAAGCGCCAGGTACTCCCGCAGCCCGAGAAGATGATCCGGACCTCCGCACCCGCCGGAGGGAGTGCCTTCCGCGGGGTGACAGCGAGGAAGGTGCCGATCGCCGCGACCAGCGCGACGACGAAGAAGAGCGCCACCCAAGCATTGACGCCGTACAGGGTCGCTGCGGCGATGACCTCTCCGAGGAGGGCAACAAGCACGGCGATGGCGGCAGCGATCAACCAGCCGGCTGCAGGGACCCTTTCTTCACCCGGTAGCCCGCGTGGACGGATGCCAGCGGCGCGGCTGCCACGAGCACCTGCACGTTCTTCGCCGGCGTGGTGTCCGTCGCGCTCAGGTTCTTCAGCACGGCCGGCCGCCTGTGCTGCCCGAACAGCGCGTCGAGCACCTCGAGGTCCGCCTCGGACGCACCGGCATCGGTCAGGAACCGGAGCCGGTCGAGCCATTTTCGGCACCGTGTATTCGGAACGACGATTCCGCGTCCCAGTGCGTGGCGGGTGTGCCGCCTGCGTGCGCCAAGCGCGGCGGGCAACGACAGGATGCCTGCCCCGGCCAATGCGCCGGGAACGCGGTGAACACCGGCCAGGTGGACGGAATCTCCGAGGTGACGAAAATTCGCTTCGCGATCGCGATGGCGACCGAGAAGGTCTCGCCTGCTTTCGGCCGGGTCACAGGTGCTCCGAACTCGGTGGCGCCGCCGACCGGCGTCTGGTGCAGCTCGCACTGCGTGGTCGATCCCTGCGGTCCGGCGTAATAGAGGCGGATTCGCCGGTGAGGGCACCGGGCAGCTCCTCGGGAACGACGACGCGTATCTGTGCCTCGGCGAACGGTTGCTCCCCGCCCGTTCCAGGGGCGTCTCAGTAGAACTCGTCTGCGACGGTGTCGGCGAAGGCGCGAACCGCATCCCTCTGCGTGTACTCGATCACGTAGGTCTGGATGCCTCGGACGTCGTCGTCCGAGCCGAGGACGAGCTGGAGGAAACCGTTTCCCGTCTCCGAGTCGTCAAAAAGGCCTAGGAGCACTACATTTCTTCGTGCGTCTCCGGGTTTCCGCCGAAGAGCCGGCCATCGGCGTGGCCGAGCGCCGTGATCGCGGCTATTTCCGCGGCCTCGAGTTCAACCGGCGGGATCTCGAAGTTCGAGCGCTGACGCTCGGGATCTGCTGACTTCGGGATCGGCACCACACCGCGCATCTGATGCCAGCGCAGCACGACCTGGCTGGCGCTGATCCCGTGCGCCGCCGCGATGTCACCGACAACGGGTTCCTGATAGGGGGCGGCCCGCTTGCCGAGCGGGCTCCACGCCTCCGTGATGATCCCGCGCTCCGCATGGAACGCAACGAGGGCCTCCTGCGGGAAGTACGGATGCAACTCCACCTGGTTCACGGCGGGCAGGACTCCCGTCTCTGCGTCGAGCCGTTCGATGAACTCAGGTGTGAAGTTGGATACCCCGATGGAACGCACCCTGGAGTCCTTCTGAAGCTGCACCATGGCTTTCCAGCTCTCGGTGTAACGGCCGACGCGGGGGTTGGGCCAGTGGATCAGGTAGAGGTCGATCACGTCGACCCCGAGGGCCGCGCATGATGCGTCGAACGAACGCAGCGTTTCGTCATAACCGTGGTCCCTGCCCGGCAGCTTCGTTGCCAGCGTGATCTCGCTGCGCGGGACATCGCTTCCGGCGATGGCGCGGCCGACGGCTTCCTCGTTCCGGTAGTTCACCGCCGTGTCGATCAGCCGGTAGCCGATGTCGAGGGCGTTGGCGACGGCATCCGTCGCTTCCTGTCCTTTCATCGGGTAGGTGCCGAAGCCGATCGCGGGGATCGACTGGCCGTCGTTGAGGGGGTAGGCGTGCGAAATGCTCATGGGTCGACCCTACGCCGGTAGCGTTGAAGCATGTCTTCACTTCTTCCGCCGCGCGCGGCGACGCACCCGACCGAGCGCACCCACCACGGCGACCTGGTCATCGACAACTACGAGTGGTTGCGTGACAAGGAGAACGCCGCGGTAGTAGCGCATCTCCAGGCGGAGAACGCCTATACCGAGCAGCAGAACGCGCATCTGGCCGACCTCCGGGAGACGATCTTCGGCGAGATCAAGGGCAGAACCCTCGAGACGGACCTCAGCGTGCCTGTCAGGGAGGGGAACTGGTGGTACTACGGCCGCAGCGTTGAGGGCAAGGAGTACGGCATCCATTGCCGCGCCCCGATCACCGGCGAGGACGACTGGACTCCCCCGGTACTCGAACCCGGCGTCGATGTGCCCGGCGAACAGGTCATCCTCGACGGCAACGTCGAGGCTGACGGGCACGACTTCTTCTCGCTCGGTTCGTTCGACGTCTCGCAGGACGGAGAACTCCTCGCCTGGGCTCTCGACACCGAGGGGGATGAACGGTTCACGCTGCGCGTCCGGAACCTGGTGACCGGCGAAGACCTCCCAGACGAAATCCAGAACACCTCACACGGAGCCGCGTTCTCCCCTGACGGTCGATTCGTGTTCTACACGACCGTGGATGAGTCCTGGCGACCGGACACACTCTGGCGGCACGAGGTCGGCACGCCGACGCGTTTCGACGTCGTTGTGCTCTCTGAACCCGACGAACGGTTCTGGGTCGGGGTCGGCGTGACCCGCAGCCGACGGTATATCCAGGTGGTCGTCTCGTCGAGCGTCACGAGCGAATGGCTGCTCATCGACGGGCACGACGCAACGACCCAACCGCGCGTCGTGTGGCCGCGACGGGACGGGGTCGAATATTCCGTCGAGCACGCGGTGATCGACGGCGCAGACACGCTCCTGGTCCTGCACAACGCCGACGCGCCCAATTTCGAGCTTGTGGCCGTATCCCCGGATGCCGTCGGCGACGGCCCAGCGGACGCCACCGTCGTGCGCGCCCACAGCGACGACGTGCGGCTGGAGGATGTGGAGGCTTTCGCCGGGCATCTGGTCTTCAGCTACCGACGCGAAGGGCTGTGCCGCCTCGGCATCGCCACACTCGAGGGCGTCTCGTCGCCGGCGGCGATCGATGTTCGTGAGGTCCGCTTCGAGGAACCCCTCTACACCGTCGGCGCATCGGCGAACCCGGAGTGGGCCCAGCCGACCGTCCGGCTGTCGTACGGTTCCCTCGTCACTCCGGCCACCGTGTACGACCTCGACGTGGCCAGCGGCGAACTCACCCAGCTCAAACAGCAGCCGGTTCTCGGCGGGTACTCGCCCGACGACTACGAGCAGGCCCGGGAATGGGCTACCGCGGATGACGGCACCCGAGTGCCCATTTCACTCGTCTGGAAACGAGGGGCCGAGCGGCCGGCACCCCTCCTGCTGTACGGCTACGGTTCCTACGAGGCGAGCATGGACCCGGCCATGTCGATCGCCCGCCTCAGCGTGCTCGACCGCGGGGTCACGTTCGCGATCGCGCACGTGCGCGGCGGCGGTGAACTGGGACGGGCGTGGTATGAGAACGGCAAGTCGCTCACCAAGAAGAACACGTTCACCGACTTCGTCGCGTGCGCGAGGCACCTTATCGACGCCGGCTACACGACGACGGATGCCCTCGTCGCCGAGGGCGGTAGCGCCGGCGGTCTGCTGATGGGAGCGGTCGCGAACCTCGCTCCCGAACTGTTCGCCGGGATCCTCGCCGAGGTTCCCTTCGTCGACCCCCTTACGAGCATCCTCGACCCGGACCTCCCGCTGACCGTGATCGAGTGGGACGAGTGGGGCAACCCGCTCGAGAACGCCGCCGTCTACGAGTACATGAAGTCGTACTCCCCATACGAGAACGTGCGGGAAAACGTCAGGTACCCGCGCATCCTCGCCGTGACGAGCATCAACGACACCCGCGTGCTCTACGTCGAGCCCGCGAAATGGACGGCCAGGCTGCGCGAGGTCGGCGCCCCTGTCCAACTCAAGGTCGAGATGAACGCGGGGCACGGCGGCGTGAGCGGGCGGTACAACGCCTGGCGAGAGCGCGCATACGAGCTGGCGTGGGTGCTGGACGCGCTGAGACTGGCGACGTAGACCGCGCCGGACGGATGCGTCGCCGGGGGCGAGCCGACGCATCCGTTCGACCGCGGGACCCTGCCCACGCAACCGTTCATCCGGCGCACATGACGGGTTCCGCGCACCAAAATCCGCATCCGCGACGGACGAACCGCGGGACCCTACCCACGCAACCGTTCATCCGTCGAACATGCCGACCGAACGGCCCGGGAACGGCCTCCGCTCACCACGTTTGCGTCAACCGAAGAGGATCGCGGCCTCGTCGTAGCGTTCCTGCGGAACGGTCTTCAGCCCGCCGAGGGCGTCCTCGAACGGCACGTTGACGATGTCGGTTCCGCGCAGGGCGACCATGGTGCCCCACTCCTTCTTCATGACGGAGTCGATCGCTGCCATGCCGAGGCGGGTTGCGAGCACGCGGTCGTATGCGCTTGGCACGCCTCCGCGCTGGAGGTGGCCGAGCACGGTGGCCCGGGATTCGATCCCGGTGCGCTCCTCGATGATCGGCGCGAGCACGTCGGCGATGCCGCCGAGCCGTGGACGGTTGAACGCGTCAAGGCCCTTCTCGGAGTGTGCGCTCTCCATCGTGTCGAGGGTGAAGCCTTCAGAGACGACGAGAACCGGTGCGCGACCACGGTCGCCGACGCTCTTCGCCCAGGCGCAGATCTGGTCGATCGACTGCGGCTGCTCGGGAATGAGGATCGCGTGGGCGCCGGCGGCCATGCCGGCGTGCAGGGCGATCCAGCCGACGTGGCGGCCCATCACCTCGACCACCATGCAGCGTCGATGAGACTCACCGGTGGTGCGCAGCCGGTCGATGGCTTCGGTAGCGATCTCGACAGCGGTGTCGAAGCCGAACGAGTAGTCCGTGGCATCGAGGTCGTTGTCGATGGTCTTCGGCACTCCGACGATCTTGAGGCCGGCATCCGTGAGCCGCTTCGCCGCGGCGAGCGTCCCCTCGCCACCGATGGCGATGAGTGCATTCAGGCCGAGCCGGTCCATCGTGGCCTGGATGTTGTCCGGCCCGCCGTGCGGTCCCTCGAACGGATTCGTGCGGCTCGTGCCGAGGACGGTCCCGCCCTGCTTGCCGAGGCCGCGCACGCTGTGCCGGTCAAGCGGCATCGTCAGTCCTTCGACGAGACCCTTCCAGCCGTCGCGGATACCCACGAACTCCTGGTTGTGGATCCGGGTGCCCTTGAGCACCGCACCACGGATGACGGCATTGAGGCCGGGGCAGTCGCCGCCGCTGGTGAGCACACCAATTCTCATAGGTTGATTCCTCGTACTGGAGCTGGGGGAATGAAAAGGGCAGCGACGTTGCTGCATTGAGGATAGCGTGAGACGACACCCGTTCGCTGTGCGGCGGTTCCCACGCCCTGTCTCATCTCGACGAAAAGGTTCTTCCCCCATGGATTTCATCCCCGCCGACGGCACGATCACGATGTTCTCGACCACCTGGTGCGGCTACTGCAGCCGCCTGAAGTCGCAACTCGACAAAGCGGGCATCGGGTACACCGAGATCAACATCGAGGATGTCCCAGGTACGGCCGAGTACGTCGCCAGCGTCAACGGCGGCAACCAGACGGTGCCGACAGTCGTCTACCCCGACGGCACGACGGCGACGAACCCGTCGCTGATCGCCGTGAAGGCCGCGCTCGGCGCCTGAACCGGATCGCTCCGGGGTGTGAGGGTGGAGTTCGGTGCCGCGTGAGCGTAGCCTCGGACCATGACACACGACACGAATGCCAACGATCCCCTCAGCGACTTCTCCGTGCCGCAGGACGCCGACGTCGTCGCCGACGACCCGGCCGCTGACCCTGCGGAGGGCCAGTCAGACAGCGACACCGTGACCGAAGTGCCGAGCGGGCAGGCAGGCCGTGTCGCCGATGATCCTTCGGTGAAGGCGGACACCCCGGCCGAAGCAGAGGAACTCGCCGGCGAGCAAGGCGCTTAGCGGCCTGGCACCGCGGTCAGCGTGGCCGCGGCTCGTTTTCCGCCCTCGGCACGGTGATCATCACGCCTGCCGCCACGAAGAAGATCGGGGCGATCAGTTGCGCCGACATCCAGCCCGTTCCGCTCTGCCCGAGAGGGAACACCGGGTTCCACAGCACGATGATCGGCAGCAGAACGATCAACCACCACCATTTCTGGCCCTGGATGGCGAACCACGCCACGATCACCGCCAGGATCGCGACGACGAAGCGCACGGCGATGAACCAGCTGCTGTCGATCAGCGCGACACCAACGAAAAGCACGATCGCCGCGAGGATGCCTGGAGCGAGGGCCGGTCGCGTGAAGTCCGGTAACGCCGGCTTGGCGGCCGCCACCCCTACGCCTCCAGCGCGTCGCGCAGCAGGGCGACGAGCGCGTTGAGCTGAACCGAATCGCTCGACGTGACGTCCTGGTCGCTGCCGTCGAGTGCGCGCGCGGCGAGCCCATGCTTGCTGTCGATGAGTTCAGCGATCTTTGCGTCGATGGTGTGGGCTGCGATGATCCGCCACGCCGTGACCGGCTCTTCCTGGCCGATCCGGTGCACACGGTCGATCGCCTGAGTCTGCTCGGCGGCGGTCCAGCTGAGCTCCGCCAAAACGACGTTCGACGCCGCCTGCAGGTTCAGGCCGACGCCTGCCGCGGTGAGCGAGCAGACGGCAACAGCGACCGATGGGTCGGTGTTGAAGGCGTCAATCGCCTGCTGGCGGGCAGGAGTCGACTGGTCGCCCCGAATAGACACCGTGCGCAGGCCGCGGGCGGCGAACACCTGCTCTGCGGTGTCCATGACATCGATGTGCTTCGCGAAGAAGACGACTTTGCCGACGGAGTGTGCCAGTTGTGCGGTGTAATCGGATGCCAGCACCGCCTTCGCCTGGCCGATCTTGCGAACCATGGTGAAAACGTTCTCGGCTCCGCCTGAGGCTTTCGCTTCGTCGAGTTCACCCTGGGCGACGAGGCGCATGATGTCGGTGTCCGGGCCGCCGGCGAATGATGCACGTTCCCCGCGGGCGTCGAGGATCCGGCGGTACTTGGCGAGGAGCCGAGCGCCGAGTTCACGCTCAGCGTCGCGGATCGACCGGCCGAGGTCGTCGTCGAGTTCGACAGGCATGTCAGCGATCATCTTGGACGGCAGATCCTTCGCGACGTCGACCTTGCGGCGACGGACGATACCCATGTCGATGACGGCGCTGCGCGCCTCAGGGTAGAACTCCCGATCGGCCGGGGTAAGACCGGTCTCTTCGAGTTTCTCCATCAGCGCTGACGCCGGCTTGTCTCCCTGCGTCCAGCCGAGCAACTGCCAGATGGCGTTGAAATCTTCGACGTCGTTGATCAGCGGGGTGCCGGTGAGCGCCATCAGGAGCGGATTGCCGCCCGGCGTCTGCTTACGGATGCGCTGGGACAGCGACAGGACATGCTGCGATCGCTGCGAATGCAGGTTCTTGATGAAGTGCGCCTCATCGACGACCATGCCCTTGAAACCGAGGGTTCCGAGCCACGCGAGGTGCCGGTCGAGGACTTCGTAGTTGACGATGACGACGTCGGCGAACGCATCGAGATCGCGGCCGTCGCCATGGACGACTGTTGCGCGGCGGTTCGGTGTCCACCGTTCGACCTCGCGCGCCCAGTTCATCTTGACGACGTTCGGCACGACGGCCAGGAGCGGATACGCGTTCGCCACCGATGCTGCGAGCACCGACTGCGCGGTCTTGCCAAGGCCTGGTTCGTCGGCGAGCAGGAACGTGCGGTGACCCTCACGGACGGCTTCGACGAAACGAGCCTGGTGCCGCATGATCTCCAGGTTCTTCGGCGACAGCCGGTCGATCTTCGGGGCTTCTGGCAGGTCCATGCTCGCTGCGCGGCCGCCTGAGCCCTGTTCGAAAGCTTTGTAGAGCGGGCCCATGAGTTCCCAGTTGCCGAGGCGCCCCCGTACGGGCGGAGGCGGCGCGGGCTGGTCGAGGTCTGGGGCGAGGAAGGGGTTGGCCAGCAGGCGTGACTTGACCGACTGCGGGATGACCTGCTTTTCGGCGAGCTCGGCCGGGACGACTGCCTCCACAGCGGGTTTGTTCGTCGTGATGATGAGTTCGTCCGGGCTGAGTTCTGCGCCGGACTCGATCAGCCAGTCCCTGCGGAGTTTCTGCGCGACGGGTGTTGTCGCAGCATCCGCTTCGAGAAGCGTGATGAGAGACGTGTCGCGTGCGGCGGTCTTGGCGAGGATGGTGGCCACACCGTCGAGGCGTTTGAGGAGTTCGACCCGTGAGGCGTCGCTGAGTTCCTTGTCGGCTTTGACTTTCGCGCGTTCCTCACGCACGAGGAACGCGATCACCTGGAATTTGGTCCGGTTGGTCGGACCGACCTTGCCCTTCTGGGCCTTCGCCTCGACCTCGCGGACCTTGCGGGCGAGGATCGGGATGATGGGCGCTTCATCGTCGTGTCTCGACGCGGATCGCGGCTGCGAACCGCGCCCTGACGATGAGCCGCGGTTGGCCTGTCGGCCGGATGAACGTCGTGTACCGGTGTGCGGCATGCTCCTCCTGAGCAGTCGAATGACCAGGCGGATGCCACTGGCCGAGACATGCGGGCGCTGGTTCGATGGCCGATCAACGCGAACTCTTCATGCGGATCGACGCACCGGAAAAAGCGGGCGCAGTGCAATTGTATGGCATGCACGCCCGGGAAACCGCTGGAATTCGCCGTCGGCGTGGTGCGCCGTGTCAGCTGCCCGGACGGTACCGGCGCAACCGCAGGCTGTTCAGCACGACGAAGACGCTCGAGAAAGCCATAGCGGCTCCGGCGACCATCGGGTTGAGCAACCCGAAAGCGGCAAGCGGGAGGGCGGCGACGTTGTACGCGAACGCCCAGAACAGGTTGCCGTGGATGGTGCCGAGTGTCCGCCTGGACAGTGCTACGGCGTCAGCGACGGCGCCGAGTTCCGCCCGGACGAGGGTGATGTCCGCAGCCGACATGGCGGCATCCGTTCCCGTTCCCATGGCGAGGCCGAGATCTGCCGTTGCGAGGGCCGCGGCGTCGTTGACGCCGTCACCGACCATCGCGACGCGGTGCCCTGCCGCCTGGAGCCTGCGCACCTCTTCCACTTTCTGTTCGGGCAGCACACCGGCGATCACCCGGTCGATGCCGACCTCGGCCGCGACGCGGTGCGCTGCGCGTTCGTTGTCGCCGGTGAGCAGGACCGGGGTGAGGCCCTGCCGCCTGAACCGGTCGACGGCGGCTCGCGCGCCCGGCTGAACCCGGTCGGACACGGCGAAGACGCCGCGGACCTCGCCGTCCCAGCCGACGACGACGGCGGTAGCCCCGGACGTCTCTGCGGTCGCGACCGCATCGGCGAGTGCGGCGGGCATGGTGCACCCGTGTTCGGCGGCGAACTCGGGGCGCCCGACGACAACCGGCACACCGTCGACCCGTCCGGTCACGCCGAGCCCTGACGCCGAAACGAACCCGGCGACCGGCAGAAGCAGGTCCGGCCCTGCCCCGGCGACGATGGCACGAGCGATCGGATGCTCCGAAAACGCTTCGAGGGACCCTGCGCGGCGAAGTGCCGCATCGTCCGTCGCGGTGACGTCGGTGAGCGTCATGACGCCGGTGGTCACCGTGCCGGTCTTGTCGAGCACCAGAACGTCGATACCGCGAGCACGCTCAAGGGCCTCTGGCCCGGTGATGAGGATGCCGGACTGCGCACCGCGGCTCGTGCCCACGAGCAGGGCAACCGGCGTGGCGAGCCCGAGCGCGCACGGGCAGGCGATGATCAGCACGGCCACAGCCGCGGTGAAGCCTGCGGACACCGGGTTTCCGGTGAGCACCCACGCGGCGAGCACGAGAACGGCGAGTGCGATCACCGCCGGTACGAAGACCGCCGAGATGCGGTCGGCGAGCCGTTGCACACGTCCCTTGCCGAGTTGAGCGTCTTCGACAAGCCTCGCCATCTGCGCGAGTTTGGTGTCGCTGCCGACCCGGGTGGCCCGCACCACGAGCCGGCCGCCTCCGGCGATCGTCGCTCCGGTGACGCTGTCGCCTGCGCGGACGTCGACCGGGAGGGACTCGCCGGTCAGCATGCTTTCGTCGACGGCCGCCGTCCCGGACTCGATGATGCCGTCTGTCGCGATCGTCTCCCCCGGCCGGACGACGAACAGGTCGCCGACGACGAGGTCGTCGATGGGGATCGTGGTCTCGCGGGGCGCTGCTTCGGATGTCTCGGCGCGGAGCACGGTGACATCCCTCGCCCCGAGTTCGAGGAGAGCCCGCAGCGCCTGGCCTGCCGTGCGCTTCGACCTCTGCTCGAGATACCGGCCGAGCAGGAGGAACACGGTGACGCCGGCAGCGACCTCGAGATAGATGGCGGATGTCGCGTCGACATCTGGCGTGAACAACCGGAATTCATGAGTCATCCCCGGCATCCCGGCTGACCCGAAGAACAACGCCCAGAGCGACCACACGAACGCGGCACCGGTGCCCATGGTGATGAGGGTGTCCATCGTCAGCGCACCGTGGCGAAGGTTCACCCAGGTCGCCCGGTGGAACGGATACCCGCCCCAGACGACGACCGGTGCGGCAAGGGCGAGGGACAGCCACTGCCAGTTCGCGAACTGCCATGCAGGGACCATCGCGAGGACGATGACCGGCAGGCTGAGCAGCGCGCTGATCAGAAGACGGGTGCGCAACGGGTCCGGCTCGGGGGCCGGAACCTCCGCCGGGGCGGAGGTCTGCCTGCGCTTCTCCGGTGCGAGCGTCGCCGAATAGCCCGCTGCTTCGACAGCGGCGACGAGTTCGTCGATCGAGACGGCGTCCGGGAAACGGACGCGCGCCTTCTCCGTCGCCAGGTTGACCTCAGCGACGACGCCGTCCAGACGGGTCAGGCGCTTTTCGACGCGCGCCACACAACTCGCACAGGTCATGCCGGAGATGTCGAGCGTCGCGGTGTTCTCGGTCATTGGTGTCCTCTCAGCGCGGAAGCGCGCTCAGAATCCACCATACCCCCCGGGGGTACTCGGTTGGGCCAGCACTCAGGTTCCCGGGGCCGTTTCCGCGAGCCATTTGT
Source organism: Mycetocola sp. (assembly GCF_025464835.1). Lineage (GTDB taxonomy): Bacteria > Actinomycetota > Actinomycetes > Actinomycetales > Microbacteriaceae > Mycetocola_A. Next base: position 22,828 of record NZ_JAODMP010000006.1, read on the forward strand.
CCAGACGAGAGGGCTTGTCCGTGATGATCCCGTCGACGCCCAGTTCGCGGGCCTCGGCCCAGGTGTCGGTCGAGTTGAGTGTGTAAACCATGACGCCGAGCCCGGCTGCGTGCATGTCGTCCACAACCTCAGGGCGCTCTCGGATGGCGGACGCCCGTGTGACGACGCCGATCACACGGAAAGACCGGGCGAAACCGACGGTGTCCTCGGGGAGCGAGCGGACGATGGCGACGCGCGGAGTGCCAGGCGCCAGGTCGGCGGCACTCGAGAGCGAGCCGAGGTTGAAGCTCATGAAGATGACACGTCCGCTGAGATCGAATCGGTCGAGCAGGCGGGTGACGGCGGCGAGGTCGTCGGTGGACCAGTATCCCTTCAGCTCGAGCAGGGTCTTTTTGGCTGTCGGCGCGAGCGCGACGAGGAACTCCTCCAATGTCGGGATCCGCTCCCCCGCGAACTCGGCCGAGTACCAGGATCCGGCGTCGAGCTGCTTGAGTTCGGCAAGGGTCTTGTCAGCGATCGGACCGCTGCCGTCGGTGGTCCGCCCGAGCGTCCGATCATGGAAGAGGACGGGAACGCCGTCGCGTGAGCGGGTGACATCCGTCTCAACGAACTCCTGGGGCGATGTGATGGCCCTCGTGAGCGCCGCCATCGTATTCTCGGGCGCCGTCGACCGGTCACCGCGGTGACCGGCAACGAACGACGACTCCCCCGGCTTGCGCAGTTCGCCGAACATGTCCGTCGCGTGCACCGGGGTGCTGGCCGGGTTGAGGATGAGCAGCACCACGATGGCAATGGCTGCGCAAAAGCTCGCGCCGAGCGGGAAAGCGCCGCCCGCGCGGGGGCCTGGTGTCGTCATCGACCACCTGTTCCTTCTCGGGAAGAAGTCCTGGTGGCCTTACTCTAGGGGCTGCCGTTACCGTTTCGTTACTTTTGCGGACGCACCGGTGCCCCAATACGGGGGCTGCGCGGCGAGGAGGACAGCGCGGTCGCCACGTTCGTGACGACAGCATCCGTTCGTCGCACCGAGCCGGCGCGTTCATCGTCGAGGCCGGAGGCGACTGCTGCGCCCGCTTCGAGCCACGCGTTCCTGGTACGGCTCTTGAGCGAATCGAAACGGAGAGCGCCGTCATGCAGCGCAGCGTCGAACGGGACGATGATGACCGATCGCGCGATTGCGGCGAAACCATCGGCGATGCGCCGCGCCTGTGATGGCGTGCTTGCCCGCTCAGAACGCAGGACGACGACGACCGCATTGCTGGCCAATCTCGCCGACCGATCATCACGGTCCCTCAATGCCTCGAGGAGGAGGGCCGCAGATTCGGCCGATTCCGGTTGCGTCGTGGTGGGAATCACCAGCTGGTCGGTGACATCGATCATGCGCAGCCATCGCGGAGCCGACTCGTCATTGCCCGAATCGAAGAGAACCATCCTGTAGTACTTGGTGGCGACTCGATGAAGGGCATCGAACACGTCGCTGGTGATGCGCTGTTCATTGGCCAGCAGTTCGGGGTTCGAGCGCAGCACATCGTATTTGTCGGCCGATTGGTGGTGAACGAATCGCGCCAGGTCCGACACCTGTGCGGCTGGTGACAACAGCCACTCAGCGGCCGGCACAAGGTCCTTGAGGGACGCATCGTGCCAGTCCTGCTCAGTTCTCCAGCCGAGGGTTCCTCGGGTGTCATTGTTGTCCCACGCCAGGACGCCGATGCCGCCGTAACGCCCGAACACCGCCGCCAACATGGCCGTTGTCACCGTCTTTCCGACGCCGCCTTTGCCATTGACGACCGAGGTGGTGCGCGGGCCCACCCAATGGCGGCTGACCATCTGCGCCAGGAGCCGTCGGTTATGTTCGGCGCGGGAGGGCGGAACAGAGAGATCTGTCGCCCTGGCGAGTGCGCCGCGCCATCCGTCGGCAGCCGGCGGTTCGGAACGTTCCTTGACGAGGAATGACGTCCGCGCCTCTCGTGAGACCAGCGGTGCAGGTTCCCGCGGCGGGAGTTCCGCCGGTTCGTTGACCTTCGTCTCAGGTGGAGCGGCCTTCGCCGGCTCTGGAAGCGGCCTGAATGCGTTCACGGCTGTGTTCCTCTCTCGTCGGCGTCCAGGTTCGGTCCGATCGCTTTTGCCACGCCAGGCGACGATCCGGAGGTTGACGAACTGCATGAGAGAGAGAACCAGCTGGGTCAGGATGACCGCGAGGCCAGCCAAGGGGAGAACCAGCAGAAAGATCGACAGTGCTGCGAGGACGAATTCGGGTGGTTGCCCCGCCGCCCAGGCGGACGTGATCGTTTGCGCATGCACCCGGATGGCGGCGACCGTTTGTTCGATGATGATCGGAAGGCTCCAGACAGTCCATGCCAGCACAAAGATCAGCAGCGGGATGACGATCACCACCCAACTTGTGACGATGCGTCGCGCGGCCGGTCGCAGTTCCGCCACCCGTGGATCAGGCGCCCTGCCGGGTATAAGGCTTCGCACCACAGGTCCCACCCGCGAGAACAGGTCGGGAACGCCGGCGAGATCGGCGAGGATGAAGTACCCGTCGAGACGGATCGTGGGAGGCAGCTGCTGGAGCATCTGGATCTGCATCACGATCACCAGCAGAAGAAGGATGGCGTTGCCGGTGAGCAGGTAGCCGACCCCGGCAGCCAGAACACACCACACGTTGAAATACAGGCCTCCGAGATCGGTCCGGATGCGACTCACCCGGCTGAGACGGTAGGAGTCGGTGACATCGGTGAAGAACGCAGGGAAGACGATGTAGATGCCGAATCCGATGGCTCCTGGCTTTCCCCCGCCGTACGAGCAGGCGGCCGCATGCCCCAGCTCATGGATCAAAGCGCCTGTCGTGAGCAGGGCAAACAGAGCGAGCAGGAACCCGGGTGATACCAGCACCTGCTGAAGAGCGGACATAGCGTCGCCGGTGAGGAAGAGGGCGACATCGATCAGCACAAGGCCCGTCACCGCCGCAACGACGACCGGGGGAAAGAAGAGCGGTGCCAGCCATCCGGCTATCCGCCGGGCCACAGGAGCCGGAAGGATCGTGGAGCGCAATCGGAGGGCGAGAAGCGGATTCGCTTTCGGCAGTCGGATCGCAGCAGTTGATTCAGCGGCCGCGTCTTCGACCAGCCCGAGCGGCACGAGCTTGGAGTCGATCAGGTGGTTGAGCCCATCAACACTCAATTCGTTGCCGTACGCCTCGCTGATCGTCCGCGCCCATGCTTGGAGGGATTGGTTGGGCTCTGCAGAGGCGAGGACGATGTTGAGCAATTCCGAGATCTGAATCACCTGGCCGTCGCGGCGTTGCACCAGGCAGGTGACGTGCACGAGTCCCGAATCGGAGACGGGGCCGAGCATTTCCACACCGGAGGCACGGCGCCACCGTGGCTGGCGGGTCGGCAACGTTGTGGCTGTCATAGGGGTTGACCTCCGCGTCAGGGATGGGACGGTGACGGTGGGCATGCCCTGCTCAAAGCGGGGCTATGCCCACCGCCTCGACTCAGAACTGCACCGAAGCGAGGTCTTGCCACGCTCCCGCGTTCGCCACGGATCCGATCGTCGCGGCATTGATCGCCATGGCGATGTTGATACCGATAACCGGCGAGACATTGATGTCGAAATCCAGGTAGAGGGTTTCGCGCCGAGGCAGAAGTTCCGCCGTCTCGGCATCCAGCATCTCGGGGGTGAGGTCGATCTTGTTCATGAACCCTTTCCTTCCTCTCCGTCTGACGCCTGAAGCTCAGGCGCCAGACGGAAATGGTGCTAACCCTGGTACACGTTGACGCTCTGCAGAGCGGTGCTGTTGGCCGAGGACAGGAGCGTCGCGGCGTTCACCGCGAGCGACGAGTTCGAGGCGTAGACCGCAGCCCAGTTGGTGTCGAAGAACAGCGTCTCCTTGCTCGGCAGCAATTCCACGGACTGCGCGTCGAGTTCAGCGATTGTCAGCATTGTGTTCACCCCCTCCCCTGCTTCGTTCGATCGGCGAGTCGGTCGATGGAGGCAAGTCAACCGCGCGAGCGTTATCGTGCCGTTATCGGTCCGTTACGCGGCTGCAGGTCAGGATGGCCGCGCAGCTGGTGCCGTTGTGTGACATCAGTTCTCCACCGACTTCCGGAGGTCGACGGACCTCCTGGCCGCCGATGGGACCGATCGCCCGGAGCCTTCGTATTGAGGGCTGCCTGGTGGGTGTCTCAGGTCATGGGTCTCGCTCGGGATGCCGAGCAGTTCGGCGAAGCGCGGCGAAGGAGTAATACCGAGTTCACGGTGGATGAGCCCGCGGAAATACTGGTAGCACTTGAGGGCGGACGCGCGGTCGTCCGCCGCGAGATAGCTGCGCACCAGCAGCAGCTGTGATCGCTCCCGGAGTGGTTCGATTCCCGAGGCGATGGTCGCCAACGCAATCGCTTCGGCGCTGTGGCCTGCGATCAGTGCCCGGCGGCACAGATTGTCGAGGGCGGAAAGGCGCTGCTGGTTCAGTCGCTCCTGCTCGAAAAGCACCCAGTCCTCGTACCAGCCCGGCAACAGGTCGGCTGTGCGCAGGAGTTCCCCTGCCTCCTGAGGGAGTTCTTCCGCCGGCCGCTCGATCGCGCTGATCAGCTCGCGGACACGGTACACGTCCACCCGGGCGCTCTCCTCGAGAGCCAGCAGGTCGCCGAATGTGCCGATCAGATGAGGAAGCTCATGCGAAACCCGGTACAGGCTCGCCCGGAGGTTGCCTGAGGCTTGCAGTTCGGAGCTCTCCGGCCATAACAAGCTCGCGAGTGAGCGCCGTGTCTGAGGGCCGCGCACGACGAGCGCGGCGATGATTCGCTGCTGTCGGGTGCTGACCACGACCGGATGACCATCTCGGCTGAGATGCCAGAACCCGAACAGGCGGACCGTCCAGTCGGTGTGGTCATCTGATCCCATCACGGCACCCCCTTTGGGAGGAACGGGAGGAAAGCAGCGGGTCTGGGCTACTGCGCCTCAGCACTTTCAACAGGATTCAGGATGGCTGGGCAATCGATGAGATGTCAACGGAGTCGCGCGCACGGACCCGGGCTTGACGCACGGCGCAGGTTGTGGAAAAAGAGCGGAGTCTACAATTCCTGGTCGTCTCGCGGTGGCGACTGCGGGGAGCCTTCCTCCGCCTGAATAGTCGCCAGCCAGTCACGTACAGCGACGATGACATCCTCCGGCGTACTCGTGATCAACGTGGAGCCGGCGTCCCCCGGCTCGCTCGGTACGATGAGCCTGGCTCGGAATCGGCGTTCGTGCCCGGTTTCCATCCAGGCGCGAATCACCAGCGTCTGAAAAGCTCCCGTGCTTTCGGCGCCATCCGTACTCACCGAGTCGCTGTCTGACATCCCTGTCGATTCCCTTGCATTCCGCCGCTGGGCGGTCCGGTCGGACCTGTCAGTTTACGTCGGATTCTGTCACTGTCACCTTCTCACGAGCTGCCAGTTTCGGACCCGCTGCGCGCTTGCCCCAGTTCGGAGGGCACGGGGTCCGCCCATCAGCGCTCGAGCCAGGTCAGCCAGCTCCCGTGCGGGTCAGCGAGGGCAACGGGCGATCCGTCGACGGTGATCGCGAACGCCTCGGGCGGAGCATCCGGGATGCGCTGCGTTCCTGTGACGATTCCGAGTCGTTCGTTCGCGATCCAGGTCGCCGGTGAGGATGCCATGAGATCGGCGAACTCCGTGCGCGCGTCTTCGGGCAGGTACGCGAGAACTGCTGAATGAAACACCACCACACTCTCGGCGGAGCGGGACGCCTCCTCGAGGAGCCGCGCCGTCTCGGTGAGCAGGTCGCCTCGGTCGATGCGGGCAGGGTCGGATCGGGCGATGTCCGCTGCCGCAGGGAGACGCTTTCGTCGTCCGGCGTCCTCTTCCCCGTTGACAACGGGCCAGATGAGCGTCTCCAGCCAGCGAAGGTCGTCTTCGTCGGACACGTCGCGCGGATCGAGGTCGATCCCGGCGCGCCAGACCACCTCAGGCACTGCGTTCGGCACTGGCGTCGCGGCGTTCGCACGTGTCGAAAGCAGTGGAGCGCCCGGGTCGCCGACGGTGCGCCCATGCCCGAAGTCGTAGCGCCACCGGTCCGGGTGCAGACAGAGCCCGGCCGACGCTCCCACTTCGATCGGCGCGACCGGTTGCCGGAGAGCCCACTCCGCAGAGAGCGGCGAGCGCGGGTCGGCCTCGACGCGGGCGAACTGCTCGGAGCGGGAACGGATGTCGGTGGCTACCGTCTCGTCTTCCACGCGCGACAGCATCCCACACGGCTGCCGGTCACGAAAGGCCACGCCGGAGCTTCGCGCCTGGGAGGCGGAGCAACAGTTTCCCGCGGAGGATGTGTGATCGCCTGTGGGACTGAGGGCATTTTGCGGGGTGTCGAGTTCTGAGCTGAGGAGCACATTGCCCTCAGCCCCACCCCTCAAAACTTAGATCAGGCTCTTCGTGTGCCAGACCGTCTTCGTCTCCGTCAACGCCGTGATCCGGTCGAGACTCGGCGCAGCCGGGTCGGTCCCGCCCTCTGGCCGCAACACGCGCTTGAGCGTTTCCGCTGCGGCGATCTCCAGGTCGACCCAGTTCAGTGCACCGGCGCCGGTGAGGTCGAGGGCGTTGACATCCGCGTGTGACGCGAGCCATGGGGCGACTTCAGCGGCCGACCCGGTGAGGATGTTCACGACACCGCCGGGCACATCGCTCGTCGCGAGCACCTCGGAGAGGGTGATCGCCGACAGCGGCAGCCGTTCGGACGCGAGCACCACGACGGTGTTCCCGGCGACCAGTGCCGGGGCCACCACGCTCACGAACCCGACGAGCGAGGAATTCTGCGGGGCGACGATGGCGACGACACCGGTCGGCTCAGGCACCGACAGGTTGAAGTACGGCCCCGAGACGGGGTTCGCGTTACCGGTGACCTGCACGTACTTGTCGGCCCAGCCGGCGTACCAGACCCAGCGGTCGATGGCCTCGTCGACCTGTTGGGTGGCGGCCGACGTCGACACGCCCTCCGACTGCACGATCTCGTCGATGAACTGGGCGCGACGGCCCTCGAGGAGTTCGGCGATCCGGTACAGCACCTGGCCTCTGTTGTACGCGGTGGCATTCGCCCAGCCGGGAACCGCCGAACGCGCAGCGACGACCGCGTCGCGAGCATCCTTGCGGGATGCCTTCGCTGCGTTCGCGAGGAACGCCCCGTTCGTCGTCACGACTTCGTATGTGCGCCCGGACTCCGACCGGGGGAACTTTCCACCGATGTAGAGCTTGTAGGTCTTGGGTACGGCGAGGCGGCTCATTTGGCGGCTTCCTTTGTCGTCGTGATGGCTGAGTCGGTCGCATCGGCTGCCGGTGAGGCGGTGACTGAACGGAGAGAACCGGCCGGTTTGAGGTACCCGGCGAGTCCGTGCCTGCCGCCCTCACGGCCGTAACCGGACTCCTTGTATCCGCCGAACGGGCTGGCCGGGTCGAACCGGTTGAAGGTGTTGGCCCAGATCACACCGGCGCGGAGCTTGTCGGCGACGGCGAGGATGCGGCTGCCCTTGTCGCTCCAGATGCCTGCGGACAGCCCGTATGGCGTGTTGTTGGCCTTGGCGATTGCCTCGGCCGGGGTGCGGAAGGTGAGCACGGAAAGCACGGGGCCGAAAACCTCGTCGCGGGCGATCCGGTGGCTCGTCGACACGTTCGTGAAGATCGTCGGCGGGAACCAGAAACCCTCGGAGGGAAGAACGCAGTCAGCACTCCACCGGTCTGCGCCTTCGCTCTCGCCGATGTCGCTGAGCGTCTTGATCCGCTCAAGCTGGGCTGCCGAGTTGACAGCGCCGATGTCGGTGTTCTTGTCGAGCGGGTCACCGAGGCGGAGGGTCGAGAGGCGCTCCTTGAGACGGTCGACGACCTCGTCGTGGATGCTCTCCTGCACGAGCAACCGCGACCCGGCGCAGCAGACATGACCCTGGTTGAAGAAGATGCCGTTGACGATTCCCTCGATGGCCTGATCGATCGGTGCGTCGTCGAAGACGATGTTCGCCGCCTTGCCGCCGAGCTCGAGGGTGACCCTCTTGTCGGTGCCGGCGATCGCCTTGGCGATCCCCCGCCCGACGTTGGTCGAGCCGGTGAACGCGATCTTGTCCACGCCCGGGTGGTTCACGAGAGCGGAACCCGTCGCGCCGGCCCCGGTGACGATGTTGACGACGCCGGCCGGCAGATCCGCCTGCTGCAGGATCTCGGCGAACAGCAGCGCGGTGAGCGGGGTGGTTTCGGCGGGCTTCAACACAACGGTGTTGCCCGCGGCCAGCGCGGGGGCGATCTTCCAGGCGAGCATGAGCAGCGGGAAATTCCAGGGGATGATCTGGCCGGCGACGCCGAGCGCCGCAGGGTTGGCGCCTGCGCCGGCATAGTCCAGCTTGTCTGCCCACCCTGCGTAGTAGAAGAACCAGGCGGCGACGAGGGGCACGTCGACGTCACGGCTCTCCTTGATCGGCTTGCCGTTGTCGAGGCTCTCTGCCACGGCGAGTTCGCGGGCCCGTTCCTGCACGAGGCGTGCGATGCGGAACAGGTATTTGCCGCGGTCAGAACCGGACATCCGCGACCAGGTCTTGTCGTAAGCCCTGCGAGCGGCGGCGACGGCACGGTCCACGTCCTCGTCGTTGGCCGAGGCGATCGTGGCGATCGTCTTCTCGGTGGCCGGCGAGATGGTTGAGAAGGGAGTGCCGTGTCCGTCGACGAATTCTCCGTCGATGAACAGTCCGTAGTCGCTTCGCAGGGTGAGGATCGCCGTCGACTCGGGGGCCGGTGCATAGTCCAGAAAGCTCATGATTTTCCTTAATCGATCGTGACGTAGTCGGCGCCGGAGTAGTGCCCGGTCGTCATCTTCTGCCGCTGGAGCAGGACGTCGTTCAGCAGGCTCGACGCGCCGAAGCGGAACAGGTCCGGCTGCAGCCAGTCCTCGCCTACCGTCTCGGCGACGGTGACGAGGTACTTGATGGCATCCTTCGAGGTGCGGATGCCACCGGCCGGCTTCACGCCGATCTTCTCGCCGGTGAGGCGGTGCCAGTCGCGCACCACTTCGAGCATGAGCAGGGTCACCGGAAGGGTCGCGGCAGGCGCGACCTTTCCTGTCGAGGTCTTGATGAAGTCACCGCCGGCGACGATGGCGAGCCAGGAGGCCCTGCGGATGTTGTCGTACGTGTTGAGTTCGCCGGTTTCGAGGATCACCTTGAGGTGAGCGTAGCTGCCATCCGAGCGGCGGCACGCCTCCTTCACGGCGACGATCTCGTCGAACACCTGACCGTACCTCCCGGAGAGGAACGCCCCTCGGTCGATGACCATGTCGATCTCGTCGGCGCCCGCGTCCACGGCATCCGCCGTGTCGCTGAGCTTGACCGCGAGTGACGCACGACCGGATGGGAACGCTGTGGCAACGGCTGCGACCTGGATGCCCGAGTCAGTGCCCCTGGCATGGTGCACACCGAGGGCTTCGACGGCGTACGGCACCATGTCGCCGTACACGCAGACGGCGGCGACGCGTGGGGTGGACTGGTCGGAAGCGTCAGGGGTGATGGCCTTGGCGACGAGCGATCGTACCTTTCCTGGGGTATCCGCGCCTTCCAGGGTGGTGAGGTCGATGAGCGAAATGATCGTGTCAAGCGCACGCTTCTTGGAGGTGGTCTTGATCGACCTGGTGCCGAGGCCGGCGGCGCGCTGCTCGAGCCCGACCGCGTCGACGCCTGGGATTCCTTCGAGGTAGCGGCGCAGGCTCGCGTCGGTGACCGGCCCGTCGAAGAATTCGAGGGCGGTCGGCCGAGGCACAAGTACCTTCTGGGTTTCTGTCATGGGTTCCTCCTGGATGCGGCCTGATTAGGCCGGAAAATCGGGGTTGAGCAAGTCGAGAGCTGTACCTTCGTCGGTGACGAGCACGGTGCAGAGGCCGCTGGTCACGACCGCCCTGGCGACCGCGTGCTTGCCCTCCCCCGCGATCACGGCGATGCTCGTCGCGGCACTGCGGAGTGCGTCGAGGCTCATGCCAACGGTGCGTTCGTCGAGGGACGGGTCGACGATCATCCCGGCGGCGTCGATGTACCTGCCAACCACGTCGCCGACGGCGCCGCGGCGGACCAGTTCGTCGACATCCGCCCCGGTCAGATAACCGCTCTCGACCAGTGCCGAATCGGAGCCGGCAACACCGGCGCTGTAGAGGTAGGCAGAAGCGCTCGCCGCCAGGTTGAGCACCCCGGCGACTGTTCTGTCTGCCTCGATGCTGAGCTTGGTTTCCCGGCGCTCGAGAATTGCGGGGCTGGGCAGCAGGGTGGCCTGGCCTGCCGCTTTCCGCGCGATCTCGAAAGCGGTGGCTGCAGCGGTTCCTGCGCGCTGGTTGACGCTGACACCGCCGTTGATCTGCACGACGTTGACGCCGGTCGCCCAGCCTTCAGTGAGGCGCTCGGCCACATCGTGGAGTGTACGGCCCCAGCTGATGCCGAGTGTACGCGGGACGGGGCGGAGGCTGGCCAGATAGTCGGCGGCACCCTGCGCTGCGCGGGCGCGGAGATCGTCTGCACCGTGCGTTCCCGCTGTTGGCACGACGATGGCGTCCGACAGCGCGAAACGTTCCGTGAGACTGCGTTCGAGAATGAGGCGCCGAGCCCGTGGATGAACGATCTCGATCCGGATGAAGCCTTTCTCCTTTGCAGAGGCGAGGAGACGACCCACCTTCCAGCGGGTGAGCTTGAGGATGGCTCCGACCTCATCCTGAGTCTTGTTCTCGTCGTAGTAGAGCTCCGCAGCGCGGATGGACAGCAACTCGTCGTTGTCGATGACTTCCACTGCGCTCCCTCCTCGTCGTCCCGCTCAAGCGTATGTGGCCGCTCTGCTCTTTTCAACAGTCGTAGCCCTTTCTGCTCATATGAGCAGCGGGGCGGGGTCGGGCACCACGAATGTGGCGTTCAGGCGCCGTCTTCCAGCATCCGCCCGCGCGCTACGACGGCACCGGCGCCGATGCCGCCGAGGGCGAGGACGATCATCAGGATCAGCGAAGCGGTCCAGCCGCCGGTGATGGCGTACAGGATTCCGAATGCGAGCGGTCCGGCAGCGCCGAAGAAGTAACCCATGCTCTGAACGAAGCCACTCAGAGCGATCGCCGAAGCATGGGTACGCGTGCGGAGGTTGATCAGGACCAGGGCAAGCGGGAAAAGGATCGGACCCAGCCCGACAAGGCCCACCCACAGACCGGGCAGGGCAGCAGGGGCGAGAAGCAGGCCCAGGTAGCCGGCGATGAACAGGGCGACGGCCAGGTAGACCAGGAGGGCGACGTTTCTCATCCGGCCGGCGATCAGAGGGATGAGCAGCCCGGCCGGGAAGCCCATGAATGCGAACACCGCGAGGAGGGAGCCTGCGGTCGCGTCACTCACGCCAGTGAGCTCCTCCAGCAGCACGGGAAGCCAGGCGAACATGGCGTACGCGTTGAGCGACGAGAGCCCGAAGACGACCGCAAGCGCCCAGGCCAGTGGCGACCTCCACAGGCTGCGGGCAACGTCCGCGCGCACGTCCTCGACACCTGCTCCCGGATTCTGGGAGGACCCGCGGAGAAGGATGCCGGCCCACGGCATCAACGCGAGCACGCCGACGACGGCCCACATCGCGAGAGAGAGACGCCAGCCGGCGGCATCCGCGACCGGAACGGCGACGAGCGGCGGTACGAACGTACTGACCGACATGGTTGTGACGTACAGGGCAGTGAGAAGCCCGACCCGATCCGGGAAGTATTTCTTCACGAGCGGGGGCAGCAGGACATTGCCGACACCGATCCCTGCGAACGTCAGGACGCTTCCGAGAACGAGGATTCCGACAGAGCCGGCGAACCCGCGCAGGAGATGGCCGAGCACGATGGCGACAAGGCATCCGATGAGCACTATCTCGAGCCGCGACCGTCGGACAAGCATCGGGGTGAAGATGCCGAAGACGGCGAAGCAGATCGGGGGCAGTGCGCCGAGCAGGCCGATGACCACCGCACTGAGCGGGATCTCGGCCGAGACTCGACCGACAATGGGTGACAGTGCGGCCACCGCTGTGCGGAGGTTCGCGGCGACGAGGACGATACCGACAAAAGCGAGGACTCGGCCGGCCAGCAGGGCGCGATTCGCTGGGGCTGTCACTGCTCCAGCTTAGGCGGCTCGACCACGGCCAGGGGCGGGCTTAGGGTTGGGCTATGTCCGACTCCGGTTCCCGTTCCCGTTCCTCCGTCCGCGGCGCGCGGATCTCCGATGCTCTCGAGATCGTCTGCGACGGGCTGGACTCGCTGACAGCGTCGCAATGGGCCGCACCGAGCCTGTGCGACGGCTGGAGCGTGAAGGACACCGTCTCACACCTGGTCTGGCGGGTGGGAACGGGGTCCGTGAGTCTCGCGAGCGACGTCGTCAGGGCATCCGTCACCGGCCGGCACCTGAACCCGATGCGCACGCTTGACGACATAGCCAGAGGCATCGCCGACAGCGGCGGATCAGATGAGCTGCGGCGACAGTTGCGCGCCATCGCCGGCGAAAAAGCGGCCGGCCGCGGCCGGACCACTATCGGTGAGCTGGCTGAGGTCGTCGTCCACGGGTACGACGCTTTGCATCCGCTCGAGGTTCGGCTGCCGTTCAGTGCAGAGACCACCCACCGCGTCGCCACGGTCAGCGCACTCACGGCCTCCCGTCGGACGCGCGCGCTGTTGCGGCATCGGACACTCGTCGCGGCAGACGCGGGATGGCGGATCGGGTCAGGGTCCGAGATCGTGGCCGATGCCGCCAGCATCGTCCTCTTCCTCAACGGTCGGAAGGCGATGCAGCCCCCTTCTCGCGAGACGATCTTCGCACCGGCCCCGACCCCGGGTCTCGCCTGACGGGTGCTCAGGAGAGAAGCTGGCGTACCCGTTCGACGTCGTCGCCCATCTGCACGATCAGCGGTTCGATGCCGGTGAAGGCGACCATCCCGCGGATGCGTTCAACGAACTCGACCTCGACGATCTGGTCGTAGAGATCGATCTCCTCATCGAGGACGTACGCCTCGACCTGTTTCTGCGCGACTCCGTCGAATGTGGGGTTGTTGCCGACCGAGATCGCAGCGGGGAAGCGGGTGTCCCCGACCTTGAGCCATCCGGCGTACACACCATCGGCGGGGATCAGGCCATGGGATTCAGGAGACAGGTTTGCCGTCGGATAACCGAGTTCCCGACCGCGTTTCGCTCCGTGCACGACCATCCCGCGGACGGATGGCGCGTGACCGAGCAGCACGGCGGCGTCGGAGACACTGCCCTGGGAGAGAAGTTCCCGGATCCAGGTGGAGGACACCCTCCTGCCGTCTTTCGGGGTGACGTCGGCGATGACCTCCACACTGAAACCGTACTTTTCGCCGAGCTCGACCAGGAGGCGGACGTCGCCTGCTCCTCTGTGGCCGAACCGGAAGTCGTGGCCGACGAGGACCAGGCGCGCGGAGAGAGCGTCGACCAGGATGCTCGTGACGAAGTCCTCGGGCGATTGGAGCGACAGCTCCCGGTCGAAGGTCAGCAGGAGCGTCGCGTCTACGCCTGTTCCGGCCAGCAGATCGAGCTTCTGGTCGGCGCCGACCAGCGCGTCCGGGCACTTCTCGGGTGAGAGAAGAGCGAGAGGATGCCGGTCGAAGGTCACGACGACCGAGCGGAGGTTTTCCTGGGCGGCAGCGGCACGGAGCCGGGTGATCACGGCGCGGTGGCCGGCGTGGACGCCGTCGAACTTGCCGATCGTGACCGCCGAAGGGCGGAAGCCCTCCGGGATGTCGGAAAGTGTTGAGAACGTGATCATGCGATGGCGCCGCGGGTCGGTCGGTGCCTGGCCAGCCACCACAGGCCGAGGATCGGCAACACGAGCGGAATGAACAGGTAGCCGCGGCCGAAGTACGACCACACGGTGTCATCCGGGAACAGTTGCGGGTCGAGGATGCTGAGCAGACCGACGACGAGGACGCCGGCCATTTCGAAACTGATCGCGATCCAGGCGAGACGGTACCACCCGCTCCCACTCCGGATGAGAGCGACGGTCGCGACGATGTACACCACGGCGGCGAGGGCCGAGAGCGAGTATGCGACGGGAGCCTCGGAGAACCGGCCGACGATCTGAACGAACGACCGACCGGTGGCTGCGAGTGCCAGTACGCCATAGACGGCGACGAGGATCCGGCCGATGCCGGAGATGCGAGCCGGGCGCTCCCGCGAAGCCTCGGTCGCTCTGGCCGCCCCTGTGTTCTTGATCATGTCTTTCCCAGTGTATTAGCCAACGGACTTCTTCCCGCCCCGCTCGCTCACCCGACGGGTGTGGTCCAGATCTCCTGCATCCGGTACACCATGACGGCGATTGCGAGGGCGGCAGTGCCGATGACCATGGTGCTCCACTTGCTGCGGTCGACGAGCGCCCAGAAGGCCGCAGCGAGGGGCACGATCAACGCCGAGACCAGATATGTGTAGAACTCGAGCATGTTCCCCACCGGTTCGTTCCCGGTCGCCGGCGCCACGATCGCGACGACGAGCTGGACGACCAGGAGCAGTTCGACGAGAGCAAGGGCGCCGAGGCTGAGATCGCTCGGCTTGCGGCCGGCGAGACCGAGGGCGACGCAGAGCAGCCCGGCGACGACGGCGACAGCGACCTGGGCCGTCGTGAACCAGACGATCATGCCCCTGCCCTCCGCCCAGGTACGTCCGCCTCATCCGGCGGGAAATTCACGGCGCTCTTCGCGACGCCGTCGGTGATGCGCAGCAGGCCGATGAGCCGGGAGTCCGGCGCCACCGCCGCGTACAGGCCGCCCTGCCCTGGTTCCCCGAGATCCCCGAACCCTGCGGCGTCGATTCGTTTCCCGTGGCCGAGGTCGACGGCCTGAGTTTCGGTCAGCGAGATCGCGGGGAAAAGGGCGGATGCCGCGGCAGCGGGCGAGAGCAGGCTTGCCGCAACGTCGAGCTCGTCGAGCCGCGATGCGTCCGCGATGTGGAACGGCCCGATACGGCTGCGCCGCAGGGCGGTGAGGTGCCCGCCGACGCCGAGGGCGGATCCGAGATCGCGTGCCAGGGCGCGGATGTATGTGCCTGAGGAGCACACGACGCGCACATCCAGGTCGATCGTGCCAGCGGCGTCGCGCCGGTCGAGGATGTCGAAGGCCGAGACGGTGACCGGTCGTGACGCGAGTTCGACGTTCCCTCCAGCGCGGACGAGCGCGTATGCCCGCTTTCCGTCGACCTTGATCGCGCTGACGCTCGAGGGCACCTGACTGATCGCCCCGGTGAGCGTGCGGATGCCTGCGGCGATCGCGTCTTCGCGAACGGCGGCGACGACATCCGGCTCTGCGGTCGCGACGACGTCCCCTTCGGCATCGTCGGTCGTGGTTGACGAGCCCAGGCGGATCGTCGCGAGGTATTCCTTGTCGAGACCGACGACATAGGTGAGCAATCGGGTGGAGGCGTTGACGCCGAGGATCAGCAGGCCGGTTGCCATCGGGTCGAGGGTGCCGGCATGGCCGACCCTGCGGGTTCCGGCGAGACGCCGGGTGCGGGAGACAACGTCATGGCTCGTGATCCCCTGAGGTTTGTCCACGAGCAGGATTCCGGAATTCACTGCACTCCCTGTTAGCTTTCGACGAACCATCTTCCCACAGGCGGATAGCGCGCCAACGCGACCGCGGAGATCGTAGGCTGGCGGGATGCGAATCGCTGTGATCGGGGCAGGGGCGCTCGGCTGCACCTTCGCGGCCCTTCTGGACAAGGCGGGGCACGAGGTGTTGCTCGTTGCCAGGGCTGCGCAGCTCGAAGCGGTTTCGGCATCGGGCGTGCAATTGTCCGGCGGCTTCGGGGGCTGGCGTACGACCCGCCTTGTCGCCGTCCCGACGCTCGAGGAACCGGTGGACCTTGCCCTGCTGACGGTGAAGGCACAGGATGCTTCTGCCGCACTGTCCGAGCATGGCGCGTCGCTGGCCGGAACCCCGGTGCTGGTCGTGCAGAACGGGCTCGACGGGGTGAGGACGGCGGACGAGGCTCTGCCCGACTCCCCCTGTTTCGGTGCGCTCTCCATTATCGCTGCCTCGTATCTGGAACCAGGATCGGTGACGGTGACGACGCCGGCGACCACCTACCTCGGCCGAGGCACCGGGGAGCCGGACGACGAGGTCCTCCGGTTCGCCGCGGTCCTTGGCGAGGCGTTCCCGGTTCGCGCGATCGGCAATTTCGTCGGGGCTCAGTGGACCAAACTGGTTGTGAACCAGTTGAACGCCCTTCCCGCGGTCACCGGGCTCAGCGTGCAGGCGGTCATTGCGAACCGGCGGTTGAGGCTGGTGATGGTGAGAAGCATGAGAGAGGCCGTCCGCGCCGGCATCGCCAGAGGCATCCGGTTCGGAGCCCTTCAGGGACTCAGTGACCGCAACCTGCGGTTGTTCGCACGGCTACCCGTTGTCGTCGGCCAAGTGCTTCCGCTCCTGTTCGCCGCCCGGATGGGGTCCGTGCCGAACCCCGGGTCGACGCTGCAGTCCATCAAACGCGGCCAGCGCACCGAAATCGATCACCTCAACGGCGCTGTCGTGCGTGAAGCGCGGGTTGCCGGGTTCTCCGCTCCCGTCAACGCCGCCCTGACGGCACTCGTGCACGAGGTCGAGGAGTCCGGCGAGTTCCTGGCACCTGCAGAGGTTCTCGCGCGTCTTCGCCGTTGACACGTTCTTCACGTCGGCAGACGGCGCCAGCATCCGGGCTACGCCGGATTCCGACGACCCCACATTCAGCAGATCTCGTGCGACACGCCGTGCCAGAAGCCCCCGGTACGGCGTGTCGGCTCATTTCTGCTGAATGTGAGGGCCGTTCCTGAAATCCGAGGTGGGCGAAGGTGTGGGAGAGAGCGGATGCCGGTCAGCAGCTGTCGAGGAACGACCGCGTCGGGTGCGCCTCGTCGGCGTTGTCGATGACGACCGAGGCCTGGCCGCGAGGGGCGGCGTCGAGCGTGTACAGCGTCTGGCCTCCGACGTAACGGGCGTTGGACGGGGCGTCCGCGCGCGGGTCAGCGCCGATCCACTCGTGCAGGCGCCGATAGGCCTCGTCGAGAGGGACGTCGAGCCAGATCGAATAGTGCCAGAGTCCGCGCAACTCGGGGCGGTGCAGGAACACCCCGTCCACGACGAGGAAGGCATCCTTGGGACCCGTCGCCCAGCGCGCCCCCTCCCCCACGTTCCGTTCCTCGTCGAAGCCGACGAGCTGGAAGCCTGTGCTGCCCGCCATTCGGAACGGTTCGATGAGCGCCCGGCGGAACAGCGAGTAGTCGAACGAATCCGAGTAGTACCCCTGGGCCGCTTCGCGGCCCCGTGCGTACCGTTCCTCCCGCGGCCGGTGGAAGTCGTCGATGGAGGCCCGAAAGACCGTGCGGTCCTCCTCCCTCAGCACCTCGGCGAGGTCGTCGGCGAATCGAGCGGTGCCTGAACCGCTGATGCCGTCGACGGCCACGAGAACGCGGCCGACGCGGTAGTTGTGCAGGATTTCGGCCCGCAGCTCCCGCAACAGGTCCACCCGCGGAGTCGTGACCAGTCTCATGATCCGAGCCTACCCCCGCAGAATCGGCCGGAGAAGGAGGACGCCCGGTCGCTTACGCTGGATGTGATGCGCACAACCTCCGCCCTCCCCGCCCGGATCATCGACTGGTTCGCCGTCTCAGGGCGGGCTCTGCCCTGGCGGGAGCCTGGTTTCCCCGCCTGGGGCACCCTCGTCTCCGAATTCATGCTCCAGCAGACCCCGGTCGCCCGCGTGATCCCCCGTCTCGCGGAGTGGCTGGAGCGCTGGCCGACCCCGGCAGACCTTGCCGCTGCGCCCCCCGGTGAAGCGGTGCGGGCGTGGGCGAACCTCGGGTATCCGAGGCGTGCACTGTGGTTGCACCGGGCGGCCGTCGAGATCACCGAGCGCCACGGCGGAGTCGTCCCGTACGACGTCGAGGCTCTGCTGTCGCTGCCCGGCGTCGGCGACTACACGGCGAGAGCGGTTGCCGTGTTCGCGTACGGTTCCCGGCATCCGGTCGTCGACACGAACACCCGGCGCGTGCTCGCCCGAGCGGTGGACGGTGACGGCGAGCCTGGACCTCCCTCTTCTCGACGCGACCTCGCAGCACTCGAAGCGGTGCTCCCGGATGATCTGGCCGAGGCACACGCCTTCAACGCCGGGATCATGGAGCTCGGGGCTATCGTCTGCACGGCGAGGAACCCCCGGTGCGACGCCTGCCCGATAGCGGATGCCTGCGCATGGCGCCTGGCCGGCTATCCGCCGTTCGACGGCAAACGCAAGGCGGCCCAGAAAAGGTATGCGGGCAGCGACCGCCAGGTGCGCGGTTTGATCATGGCCGAATTGCGTGCGGCGCACATCCCCGTGTCCAGAGGCGAGATCGACTCGCTCTGGCCGGATGCCGATCAGAGCGAGCGGGCGCTGGCCGGCCTTCTCGCTGACGGACTGGCCGTGGAACGAGAACAGGGCTACGTGCTGCCCTGAGGCGGCTCGCAGCCCTGTCGACGTACGGCTCTAGTCTTCGTCGTCCGCGATCACGCGCGGCTTGACATAGGGGTCTTCGTCTCCGGCGTATGTGGCCGTCGACTTGAGTGCTTCGATCGACTCGTCCCGTTCACGAGCCTGGGCAAGCAGCTCGTCGAGGTGCTTGGCGTTCTCAGGGAGCGCGTCGTGGATGAACTCGAGGCTCGGGGTCAGCCGGGCGGTGATGTTCTTGCCCACCTCGCTGCGGAACATCCCCTTGGCGGCTTCGAGCGCCGCGGCGGTGTCTGCACGTTCCTCGTCTGAGCCGTACACCGTGTAGAAGATGCTGGCGTGCTGCAGGTCCCCGGTGACTCGGACGTCGGTGATGGTGACGAACCCGAGGCGGGGGTCACGCATACCGCGCTCGATGCGCTTGGCGATCACTTCCTGGATGCGGTCGGCCAGTTTGCGTGCTCGTGGGTTCTCGCCCATGATTTTCTCCTTAAGCCATTACTGCGGTTGCGGTACCGGCGGCAGCAGCCTCCGATGCGCCAGCCGGAATCCTGGAGGGTCCCGGCGGTGCACGGAGGCTGCCGCCGCCGACGTCGACTTAGACGCGCGGCTTCTCTTTCATCTCAGTGGTCTCGATCTCATCACCGATCTGGATGTCGTTGAACTTGCCGAGGCCGATACCAGCCTCGAAGTCCGTCCGAACCTCGGTGACGTCGTCCTTGAAACGACGCAGCGATTCGATGGCCAGGTTGTCGCCGACCACGACGCCGTCGCGGATGACCCGCGCCCGAGCGTTCCGGGTGATCGTTCCTGAGCGGACGATGACACCGGCGATGTTGCCGAACTTCGAGGAACGGAACACCTCGCGGATCTCGGCGACACCGGACTGGACTTCTTCGTACTCGGGCTTGAGCATGCCGGTGAGGCTTGCTTCCACATCGTCGATGGCGTTGTAGATGACCGAGTAGAACCGGATGTCGACGCCTTCGCGAGCGGCACGTTCCCGGGCCTTCGGGTCGGGGCGAACGTTGAAGCCGATGATGATCGCGTTGTCGATGGTCGCCAGGTTGACGTCCGACTCCGTGATCGCACCGACACCGCGGTGGATGATCCGCAGTTGGACGCTCTCGTCGATCTCGATCTTGAGCAGCGATTCCTCGAGCGCCTCAACGGCACCGGAGACGTCACCCTTGATGATGAGGTTGAGCGATTCGACCTTGCCCTCTTCGAGTGCACGGGTGAAGTCCTCAAGGCTGATGCGCTTGCGGGACTTGGCCAGCTGGGCGTTGCGCTCCGCGGCTTCACGCTTCTCAGCGATCTGGCGTGCGGTGCGGTCATCGTCCGTGACGAGGAAGGTGTCACCGGCGCGAGGCACCGAGGAGAGGCCCTGAACCTGGACCGGACGCGAAGGCGTCGCGAATTCGACCGCGTCGCCGTTCTCGTCGGCCATCGCACGGACGCGGCCGTAGGCCGTTCCTGCGACGATCGGGTCCCCGACCTTCAACGTTCCCGACTGGATGAGCACGGTGGCAACAGCACCGCGACCCTTGTCGAGCTTCGCTTCGATCGCGACACCGCGTGCGTCCTTGTTCGGGTTCGCGCGCATGTCGAGGCCGGCGTCTGCTGTCAACAGCACAGCGTCAAGGAGTTCCTTGATGTTGATGTTGTTGCGAGCCGACACGTCGACGAACATGACGTCTCCGCCGTACTCTTCGGCGACAAGGCCGTATTCGGTGAGCTGCTGGCGCACCTTCTGCGGGTTCGCTGATTCCTTGTCGATCTTGTTCACTGCGACCACGATCGGCACGTTCGCCGCCTGGGCGTGGTTGAGTGCTTCGATCGTCTGGGGCATGATGCCGTCGTCCGCCGCGACCACGAGGATCGCGATGTCGGTGACCTGCGCACCACGGGCGCGCATGGCGGTGAATGCCTCGTGCCCAGGTGTGTCGATGAAGGTGATGGGGCGCTGGATGCCTTCGTGCTCGGCAACGACCTGGTACGCGCCGATGTGCTGGGTGATGCCACCGGCCTCACCTGCGACAACGTTTGCGTTACGGATGGCGTCGAGCAGCCGGGTCTTACCGTGGTCGACGTGACCCATGACCGTGACGACAGGAGGACGGACCTCGAGGTCTTCGTCCGTTTCGTCTTCGAGCTCCTGGTCGAGGTCGATGGAGAAGCCCTCGAGAAGCTCGCGGTCCTCCTCCTCCGGGGAGACGATGAGGATCCGGTAACCGAGTTCTTCACCGAGGATGCCGAAGGTCGCCTCGTCGAGGGACTCAGTCGCTGTCGCCATTTCACCGAGGTGGAACAGCACGGTGACGAGGTTGCCTGGGCTGGCGTCGATCTTGTCGGCGAAGTCCGAGATGGATGCTCCGCGACGCAACCGCACGATGGTGGTTCCGTCACCGCGGGGAACGCTCACGCCGCCAAGCGACGGGGCTTCCCTGAGTTCGAATTCCTGCCTCTTGGCCCGCTTCGACTTGCGTGACTTGCTCTTGCCGCCACCACGACCGAACGCACCGGCTGTTCCGCCGCCTGGGCCGCGGCCACGACCGCCGCCGCCCGCGGGGCGGTTGGGGCCGAAGTTGGAGCCTGGGGTTCCCGGGGCGCCGCCTGGACGCTGGAAACCACCTGCTGCCGGGGCACCCGGGCGCTGGAATCCGCCGGCGCCGGCTGGGCGGCCGGGGCCGCCTGGACGCTGGAATCCGCCCGCGCCGCCTGGGCGCGGAGCACCGGGGCGAGGCGCGCCTGGGCGCGGTGAACCCGGCCGAGGCGCCTGCGGGCGAGGGATGTTGCTTGGGCTGGGGGCTGCTGCCGGGCGCTGGCCCATCCCCTGCGCGCTGGCGAACGGGTTGTTGCCGGGGCGCGGGGTTCCGCTCGCCCGGTGCCCCATTCCCTGTGCGCTGGCGAACGGGTTGTTGCCGGGGCGCGGAGCACCGGGGCGGGGTCCGCCAGCGCTGGCCGGCTTCTCGCCCGATCCGGCGTCTGCAGCCGGGGCGGCAGGAGCAGCCGGGGCGGCAGGCGTTGACGGGGCAGGAGCTTCAGCGGCGGGTGCGGCCGGAGCTTCAGGCGCGGGAGCCGGTGTGGCCTTCGCGGCGGGTGCCGGGGTCGGTGCGGGTGCCGGAGCCGGTGCGGGTGCCGGAGCCGGTGCGGGAGCCGGTGTCGGCCCAGGTCGCGATCCGGGCTTCGCCGGCGACTTCGACGCCGTTGCCGCCGGGGCGTCAGCGGACGGCTTGGCACCGTCTGCCTGGAGGGCAGCGCGGAGCTTCCGCGCCACCGGAGGTTCAATCGTCGAAGAGGGCGATTTGACGAACTCGCCCAGTTCCTTCAGTTTTGCAAGGGCTACCTTGCTGTCGACACCGAGCTCGGAAGCGATCTCGTGTACGCGTGGTTTTCCAGCCACTATTCTCCTGTCTGGGTCCACCCAGACAGGGCGGACCGTTAATTACGGACGGGTCTCATTTCGAGCCGCTCATTAGTTGTCCATTAGCCGTTCAGCCTGTTCTCTCGTACTGAATTTTCTAGTGCTGCCGTGTCGAGCTTCCCGTCGGTGCGTAAGGCACGCCCGAAGGCCCGCCGCTTCACTGCGAGTTGGTAACACTGGATTTGCGGATGCAGCCACGCACCTCGACCGGGGAGAACCGCGGCGGTATCCACCACGAGTTCGAAATCCCGGACCACAATCCTCATCAAGGAGGACCTGTCGGCGCGAGCGCGGCATCCGACGCACGTTCTAACAGGTCCCATCCTAGCATCCCCTCAATTGTGTTCGGGTTGGTGTCAGTCGTCCTCGAGGATGCTGTCTGGCTGGATGTCGATCTTTGCCCCGGTGAGCTTCGCGGCCAGGCGGGCGTTCTGGCCTTCCTTGCCGATCGCGAGCGAGAGCTGGTAGTCGGGGACGAGCGCGCGCACGGCTTTGGTGGATTCGTCGAGGATGAACGAGCTCGTGACCTTCGCGGGCGACAGAGCGTTCGCGACGAAGGTGGCCAGGTTCGGTGAGTAGTCGACGATGTCGATCTTTTCGGAGCCGAGTTCTTCGGTCACGGCGCGGACGCGGCGTCCGAGCTCACCGATGCAGGCGCCCTTGGCGTTGACGCTCGGGTCGGTGGCACGGACGGCGAT
Organism: Mycetocola sp.; assembly: GCF_025464835.1. Classification (GTDB taxonomy): domain Bacteria; phylum Actinomycetota; class Actinomycetes; order Actinomycetales; family Microbacteriaceae; genus Mycetocola_A. The sequence goes on from NZ_JAODMP010000006.1 coordinate 45,421, forward strand.
CTTGGTACGGTGGCCGGCTTCACGGGCCAGGGACACGATTTCGACGACGCCCGACGCGATCTCGGGGACCTCGAGTGCGAACAGCTTGCGGACGAGCGACGGGTGGGTGCGCGACAGCGTGATCTGCGGCCCCTTCATTCCCTTGGACACGCTCGTGACGTAGACGCGGATGCGAGCACCGTGACGGTACTCCTCGCCCGGGACCTGCTCCTCCGGGGGCATGATGCCTTCGATGGTTCCGAGGTCGATGTGCACCATCCGCGGGTTCGGACCCTGCTGCACGACCCCGGCAACGATGTCGCCTTCGCGACCCTTGAACTCACCGAGGATCGCATCGTCGGCGATGTCGCGGAGGCGCTGGTTGATGACCTGCTTCGCGGCGAAGGCGGCGATCCGGCCGAAGTCCTCCGGGGTGGACTCGGCTTCGCCGATGACGACGCCCTCTGCGTCGAGTTCGGGCACCAGGACCGCGACATGCCCTGTCTTGCGGTTCAGTTCGACACGCACTTCGGGCTCGGCTTCGCCTGGCTCGGTCTGGCTCTTCACATACGCGGTGCGAATGGCCTGTTCGATGATCTGAACGAGCTCATCGAATGGGATCTCTTTCTCCCGCTCCATCATCTTCAGTACGTTGAGATCGATGTCCACCGGGGTACCCCTCTATTCAGCTGCCACCGCCACTCATACACTGGCGGATCGATCTTCTAACTTACCCGACGTTGCCGGTTTCCGTCACCACTGTGCGCAGCAGGGGGCGCGGTCAAGCGGTTCGGAGCCCTGCTGCGCCGAAAAGGGCTGGGCTTCGCGAGGAAGTCCAGCCGTTTTCGACAACGCAGGGCGGATGCCTGCCAGGATCAGCCCTTGAGGCGGGCGGCAGCCTCAGCGATCGGCACCGGGGTGCGCTCGCCCGTCCTGCGGTCCCACAGTTCGACGAGGCCGTCGGCAACGCCGCGGCCGGCGATGACGATTTTGGGAATTCCGAGGAGTTCAGCGTCGCCGAACTTGACCCCGGGGGAGACCTTCGGCCGGTCGTCGAAGAGCACATCGAACCCGGATGCCTCCAGGTCGGCGACCACGGACTCTGCCGCTTCGAACACGGCTGCGTCACGGCCGGTGGCGACCACGTGCACGTCGAACGGGGCGACCGTCTCTGGCCAGATCAGGCCGTTCTCGTCGTTGTTGAGTTCGGCGATGATGGCGAGGATGCGGGTGATCCCGATTCCGTATGAGCCCATCGTGACGGTGACGAGCTTGCCGTTCTCGTCCAGCACCTTGAGTCCCAGTGCTTCTGCGTACTTGCGTCCGAGCTGGAACACGTGCCCGATCTCCATGCCACGGGCGAGTTCGACCGGGCCTGACCCGTCAGGGGCCGGGTCGCCTGCGCGGACGTCAGCCACCTCGGCGATGCCGTCGCCGACGAAGTCGCGGCCGGCGACGAGTCCGAAGACGTGACTGCCGTCGGTGTTGGCACCGGTGATCCAGCTGGTGCCATCGACGATGCGGGGGTCAAGCAGGTAGCGGATGCCTGTGGCCGATTTCTCGCCCAGGACGGCACCGTCCTCGCTCCACGGCCCGATGTATCCCTTGATCAGTCCCGGGTGCCTGGCGAAGTCGGCGTCTGTCGCCGCTTCGATCTCGGCGGGCGCGAACGCGACTTCGGCGCGTTTGAGGTCGACGTCGCGGTCGCCGGGAACGCCGACGATGACGAGCTCGCGGGTTCCGTCGAGCGCACGCAGCGCCAGGACCACGTTCTTCAAGGTGTCCGCAGCCGTCCAGGCGACGCCGTCTGCACGCGGGTGTTCCGCGTTGGCGAGCTCGACGAGTGTCTGGATGGTGGGGGTGTCAGGGGTGTCGTGAACCACCGGCTCCGCCTGGCCGTCGATCGGGAGAGCGGGCGGCCTCATGGTCGTCCACGCTTCGACGTTTGCGGCGTATCCGCCGGCCGAGCGCACGAAGGTGTCTTCACCGACAGCTGTCGGGTGCAGGAACTCTTCGCTCTTGGAGCCGCCCATCGCCCCGGCGTCTGCCGCGACGATGACGTACTCGAGACCGAGCCTGGTGAAGATCCGCTCGTATGCGTCGCGTTGCTTCTGGTAGCTGACCTCGAGGCCGGCATCCGTGTGGTCGAAGGAGTATGCGTCCTTCATGGTGAACTCACGGCCGCGCAGCAGGCCGGCCCTCGGGCGTGCCTCGTCGCGGTACTTGTCCTGGATCTGGTAGATCGACAGTGGCAGTTCTTTGTACGAGGAGTACAGGTCCTTCACCAGGAGGGCGAACGCCTCCTCGTGGGTAGGAGCGAGGAGCATGTCGCTGCCTTTGCGGTCCTTGAGCCGGAACAGCCCGTCACCGTACTCGTCCCACCGGCCGGTTATCTCATACGGTTCGCGAGGCAGCAGCGCCGGGAAGTGCACCTCGTGCGCACCGGCGTTCGTCATCTCCTCGTGGACGATGCGCTCGATCTTGCCCTTGACGCGGAGGCCGAGCGGCAGCCAGGCGAAGATGCCGGGCGCCTGCCGACGGATGTACCCGGCTCGGACGAGGAGGCGATGACTGACCACCTCGGCGTCGGCGGGGTCTTCACGGAGAGTTTTCAGGAAAAAGTTGGTGAGGCGCGTAACCATTCGTCAATGCTATCGCCGAGCGGAGGCGCGCCCCGTCGCTCCGGTTCCCGCAGGGTCACCACGGCTTCTCGACGTAGTCCCTGCTGCCGTCCTGCCCGCGCTGGGTGGAATCCTGGTTCTGCTTCTCCTTCTCGGCTTCGTCGCTTCGCTCTTTGAGTTCGTCGACCTTGCCCTTTGCCCCGTCGTTCGCCTCCCCCGGTTGGCCGGCATCCGCCTCCGGCTGCGCAGGAGCCTCCTGCTGCTCGCTCTGCCGGAGCTTCTCGGCGACCCGCTCGTCGGCCTGTTGGAGCCTCTCCGCTGTCTCGTCCGGCTCCCGGGGCGAAGGCTGCTGTTCGTTCCGTCCCTCAGACGGTTGCTGTTCGAAGCATCCTTCGTCCGCCCCGGCGTCGAGCACCGCCTTGGCGGTCTCGTAGAGTTTGATCGCTCCGGTGAAGTACCCCGCCTGGAAGTAGGAGTCGCCCTGCAGCTCCCAGGCGAGGGCGAGGTTCACCCGGACGTCGCAGCGGCGCTCCTGGGGTGCCCTCTCCAGTGCTTTCGCGAGGTCATCTGTCGCATCCGAGTACGCCTGCCCGGCTGCGTGGGCGGTCCCGCGGTTGAAGTAGGGGATCCAGGTTTCGGCGACGTTGAGGAACATCAGCGAATCGGATGCCTCAACGCTCGATTCGAAGCGCCCCTGATCGTATGCGTCGATTCCCCGCTGCGCGAGTAGCGGCATGCTCAACAGCTTCCAGGCGACGAAAAGCGCAAGGAGCACGACGGGGAGGGAGAACAGGATCAGTCTCCGCCTGGTCCGTTTCGCGGAAGCGTTCGACTTAAGCAGCACTGTCTCCCCCTCCCAGCCGGCGAAGGTCACGGAGAGCGACGGCGAGCGCGCCTGCTTCCGTGAGCGCCAGCATCCCGAACCCGATCGCGAAGATCCAATAGAACTCAGGGGTGTCGACGACGGGTTCCCTTCTCGCGTCGACGTTCCCGACGGTGATGCCAGCCAGGGCCGGGTCGATGGGTTCCGCCACGTCACGGTGCTGGTAATCAACACCGAGCTGCGTCGCTATCGACTGCAACGCCACCTCGTCGATTTTGGACACGGCGTCCTGCACACCCGCGTCGCTGAACCAGGTGATGTATGGCCGGGTGGCGTCGTTGTCGTCGTATCCGTTGAACTGACGCATGCGGCCACCGGTCTGGGTTCCGTAGCCGAGCACGGCGCCCTCATCGATGAAGGTCCTGACCGGCTCGAAGGACTCGGGCGCCCGGGATGAGGTCTGTTCGCCGTCGCCGAGGTAGAACAGGACGCGAGTGCGGTCAGGGTATTGTTCGGCGTCCCCCGCCAATCGCTCGGCGAGGTAGCCGGCGGGGGCCGAGATGCTGCTGCCCGCCGAGTAGATGGTCACTTCCTGGTTCAGTGCCTCCGTGCCAGACACCAGGGCAGACGTGTCCGTGGTGAGAGGCAGCCGCTGCACCGTCTCGGCGTCGAAAGTGATCAGTGAGAACCGGGCGCCTGCGAGCTTCGAAGCGATTTCCGCGATGTCGGCGCGCACCCCGACGAGCCGTGGCTCGCCGGCTGGACCGTAGTCCTCGGCCGCCATGCTGCTCGTTGTATCGACAACGAAGTAAACGTCGACATCGCCTGACGCAGTCGGGGGCTGGAGGTTCGAGGGCAGCGCCGGGCGCATGGCCAGCCCGAAGAGCAGGAGCACCATGCCCAGACGGATCAGCCAGTGCCAGGAGCCGTGGCGTCTCGGCGCCCTGGCGTATTGCACCATCGCGAACAGGGCGAGCGCGCCGAGGACGACCACGAGCATCCCGACCGGGAGGAGCGGAGAGAACGTCATCGCTTGAGCCTCCAGCCGAAATACATGATCAGCGCTGTGCCGAGCACGCTCAGGAGGAACGGCCAGGTCGGCTCGTCCGTGCGCACGAGAAGCGGCTCCCCCGTCAACCGCTCGGTCTGCTGCGCCTCTATCCCATCGACGATCGACGGGATCGCGGATGGGTCGGCGAGGGCGAAGTAGCCTCCGTCGGTGGCGAGGACGACTCGTTCCATCTCGCGGGCGAACTCGGCGATGTAGTCCTTGCTCGTGACGTCTCCCGGGTTGATCCCGTACACCCGCACCTTCCGCTCGGCCGCGAAAGCCCCGGCCTCCGGCAGCGTGAGGATCTGTTCGCCTGCGACATAGTTGTCGGTGGCAAGCACGATCGAGCGGGACCGTTCCCTGTCGACATCGTCGAAGCGCATGACACAGGAGCCCAGTCCATCGCCGATGAGGGATGAACCTTCGCCGAGCAGGGTTCCGTTGATGAACGCGTAGTCGGAGAGCGGCGACGACAGGTCGTTCTCGAGACGCGTGAGCTGCTCGCGGACGAAGCGGTAGTCGGTGGTGAGGGGAAAATGGGTGACCGCTGACGCGTTGAACAGCACGAGCCCGATCCGTTCACCGTCGAATTCGTCGACGAGGTCACGGAACGTGCGCACGATCGCCGCGTCGTAGTCAATCATCGATCCGGAGACATCCAGGCAGAGCACGATGTCACGGTTGCGCATTTCCGGTTGGTAACTGCTGATGCTGACCAGCCGGGAGCTCATCAGCACCGCGGCGACGAGCACGAGCGATACGACGACGACGGCACCGTACAGGGCGGCGCGGTACCTGACCAGCGCTGCACGGTAAGCGGGCAGCTGGGTGAGCCGGTCGGAATGGGCAACCGGGACGGCAGTCGCGAGCGCCCTGGCCCTGCGTCTCGCGCGCAGCCACAGCGCCAGGGCAACGACCCCTGCCGTAGTGGCGAGCCAGAGGACCGGCATCCACCAGTACATCAGCTCCACGTGCCAACCACCTCCCGCGCCACGTCAGCGGAGTACCGCACGTCGCCCTGTTCAACGGCGGCGAACTCGGCCGGGTAGTAATGTTCGACGGCGTCGGCGACCGATCGGAGGTTGGCCTGGTTGAGGTCCTCAAGCGTCATGACCTGTGCCTTGCGGCCGCTGGATTCGAAGACGAAGAACCGCACAAGAGTGCCGAGTTTCTGGTGAGCTGCCCGCGTGCTCAGTTCCTCTGCGCGCCAGGCTTCCTCCACCTCCTCGATCAGGGAGTAATACTTGCTCCTCAACCGCGCCGCCTCGACGAGCGGGTCGGCCGCCGGAGGCGGTTGCGGCATCCGGTGTTTGCGGTTGAGCCACCACCAGACGAACACGTACCAGGCCACGATCAGCACGAGGAGGATCACGCCGAGGATCGCCCAGATCGGCGCATACATGGTTGGCGGGTAGAAACCTTCACCGCCTGGCATGGTTGTGCACCTCCAGGAGACGGAAGAGCCCAGGCACGACCTCATCGTCGCTCGACATGCGGCGGCTGGAGATCCCGATCCGATCGAGCAACTCGGCGGATGCCGCTGTGCGGCTCGCGACCGCGGTGGCGAATTCTGCGCGAAGAGCGCTGTTGCTGCGCAGGAACGGCGGAAGCTCCCGCCCGTCTGCGACGTCGATCATGTCCCGGTCGGCGTACTCGTCGCGGGTGGGATCGGCGTCGCCGATGGTGATCCAGAGGATCTCGTGCTGGGCGTGCAGCCGTCGCACGAGCTGCAGTTCACCGGCCCGGTCGGCGGCGATGGCTCCGTCGTCGGCGAGCACGATCAGCAGCATCCGGCGGCGGAACGTGCGCCGGACGTAGTCGAGCTGGGCGAGAAGGGAGCTGGGGGCCGCGCTGAGGCTTGTGCGCTTGTGTATCACGCGGAGCAGGCGTTCGAGGTGCGACTCGGTGCCGCGAAGTGGCACGTATTCAGTGCTGTCTGCATCGCCGGCGACGAGTCCGACGTGATCGCCGTGACGAACGGCGAGGTAGCCGAGCACCCCGGCGGCCAGGATCGCGACATCACGCTTGAGCATTCCGCTTTCCGAGAGGGCGGCAAAGTCCCTGCCAGTGTCGACGACGAGGAGCACGGCGTGTTTCTTCGTGGCGATGTATCTCTTCGTGAGCGGAGAGCCCACGCGCGCTGTGGCTTTCCAGTCGATGTCTTTGACGTCATCGCCGGGTATGTACGCGCGCAGGTCGTCGAAGTCGAGACTTTTGCCGTGGAAGAGTGACACATACTCGCCGTCGAGCAGTCCGCGTACCTTGCGGTGGGCGCGGATCGCCAGTCGCGTTCTCACTCGGTGGAGCAGCTCGTCCACGGTGCGCCCTAGGGGACGGAGATCGCCGCGAAGATCGCGTCGATGATCGTCTCGGGTTCGACGTCGTCGGCGGCCGCCTCGAAGCCCAGGATCAGGCGGTGTCTGAGCACCTGGTGCCGGAAGAATTTGACGTCCTCCGGGATGACATGCTCCCGTCCGTTCAGCAGAGCGAGGGCACGCGCGACGGCGCTGAAAGCGATCGAGGCTCGCGGGCTTGCGCCGTACTGGATGTAACCGGCGAGGTCAGGGGCAAGGTACTGGTCGGCGTTCCGGGAGACGAAAACAGCCTGGACGATGTAGTTGAGGATCGATGGGTCCAGGTAGACCCGTCGGACAAGCGACTGAAGGAACAGCACGTCGTCGATCGACGCGGAGGCAAGCACAGGCGCCGATTCGTCGTAGATGCCGGCATTGACCCGGCGAACGATCTCCGCCTCCTCGGTCAGGCTCGGATAGTCCAGATTCTCCTTGATCAGGAACCTGTCCAGTTGCGCCTCGGGCAGGTGATAGGTGCCTTCCTGCTCGATCGGGTTCTGCGTCGCCAGAACCAGGAACGGCTGCGGAAGGCGATAGTTGACTCCGCCGATCGAGGTCTGGCGCTCCTGCATCGCTTCGAGCATGGCCGACTGGGTTTTCGCGCTTGACCGGTTGATCTCGTCGAGCAGCACGAAGTTCGCGTGGACGGGGCCGAGCTGCGTGTCGAAACGTCCTGTCGCCGGATCGTAAATCTGGGTTCCGATGATGTCGGATGGCAGCAGATCCGGCGTGCACTGGATTCGCTTGAATCGCGCCTGGACGGCTTCGGCGATCGACTCGGCTGCCGTCGTCTTGGCGAGGCCTGGCACACTCTCGAGCAGAACGTGCCCGCCGGTCATCAGCGCGACGAGAAGGCTGGTGCGAAGACTGGACTGCCCGACGACCTTCGCACCGTAGGCCCGAACGATCGTTGTGAGGATGTCATGGGCACGCGCGAGCTCGGCCGGCTGTACCGGCGTGCTGGGTTCTGCGGTCAGGGTCACGGCAGGCTTCTCCCGGGAAGTCGCGCGGGGAGCACCGTTGCCGCCCACGATCCGGTCAGTCTAATCGACGGGATACGCCAGCCCGCTGGGAATTTGCCGCTCTGATACGTTCGCGCGTTCCTGCCTCGCCCGGCGTGCCGCGGGGCCGGTCACGCGAGAAACGGCACCACGTCGAACCCGCGGCGGGCGGAGGAGACAACAGGGACGCCAGGTCCGCCACAGGTCCTGGGCCGGCGGACTCCCAATCGATGAGCACGGTTCCCCGTCCGTCGAGAACACGTTCACGCCGACTGCGTCGTGATGGCACAGCGTGTGCGGCAGCGATTCGAGGATCTTGCGGATCCGATGCTGCGAAACGACGAGCCGCTCGATCCGGCCGAGCCGTGACGAGCACGGCAACCGCAATCAGGTTCCCGAGATCGTGTCCCTGTGCCTGCATCGCCCAGTTCTCGGTTCCCTGCTGGTACGGCCACGGCGCCAGAAGGCCGAGCAGACGGGCGATGACCACGAGGGCAGGAATGACCACGGATGCCATGAGACGCGACGTTCTCCGCGGTCGCCGGCGCAGGCCGGACGTGGCACGACGGCCAGCGGGAGCGCCGGGTCACTCCGAGATCTCGGCGACCGTCTCACCCACGTCGGTGGGGTTGAGCGACAGAGCGACATCCGCCTGGGAAAGCATCCCTACCAGGGTGTGCCCGTCAATGACAGGGAGACGGCGGACCTGGTGTTTCTCCATCGTGCGGAGTGCCTCGGCGGCATCGTCATCAGCGCCGATCGTGACGGGTTTGCCTTGGGCGAATGACCCTGCCGTCGCCGACGACGGGTCACCGGACGCGGCGATGCATTTCACGACGATGTCTCGGTCGGTCAGCATGCCGTGCAACCGGCCGTCCTCACCACAAATAGGCAACGCCCCCACATCCAGGTCGCGCATCTTCTGTGCGGCCGTCACGAGGTTGTCGTTCTCCCCGATGCACTCGGCGCCCGGCGTCATGATCTCGCGTGCGGTAACCATGATCTGTGATTCCTTTCCGTTCGTCTGGCCCGCAACGTTACGCCTCAGGGGCGACTCCGGTGAGTCCTTGACATCTCCAGATCACGGACTCTTCCACCCCGGCTCGGCGCGCGCACGTCGCGGGCTGGAAGCCTCTGCCACACAAAGGCGTCCGCTCCCTCTCGACAGGTCCCTCGGGGGCCGCATACCGTAGGAAGCGCTACGGATTGTGCTCGCGCGGTGACCGGCTGTCCCAGATTCGGTTCTTCTCGACGAGCCGGATCCGAGCCGGATAGAGAGGATGACGATGACTCCAAACGCGGGTAAGGCCGATTTCGGAGGGCCGAAGGAACGTGAAGGGATGAAGGGCAACTCACCCGATGACCTGCCCCTCCGTGACGGGCACAACGAGGAGCCGGATGTGCCGAGCGCCCAGGAGGCGATGGAGGAGGCCGGTCTGCTCGACGGCCAGGACAGCGACACGGACCGGGCGCCGTAGCGCGGCGACAGACTCGTCAGCCCGCTGACGGACTCGTCAACAAGCTAACTGACGCTGACGACGGGAGCGCCGAGCGATGTGTCGCTCGGCGGCATTTCGGCGGCGAGTCGGTTGGCCTCCTCGATGAGCGTTGCGACGATCTCGGACTCGGGAACGGTCTTGATGACCTCTCCTTTGACGAAGATCTGACCCTTGCCGTTGCCGGACGCGACACCGAGGTCCGCTTCGCGGGCTTCGCCCGGACCGTTCACGACGCATCCCATCACGGCGACGCGGAGGGGAACGGTCATGCCTTCGAGGCCGGCAGTGACGTCGTCAGCGAGCTTGTACACGTCGACCTGGGCCCGTCCGCAGCTCGGGCATGACACGATCTCGAGCTTGCGTTCACGCAGGTTCAGCGACTGCAGGATCTGCAGGCCCACCTTGATCTCCTCGGCGGGCGGGGCGCTGAGCGAGACGCGGATGGTGTCGCCGATGCCCTCGGACAGCAGAATGCCGAACGCCGTCGCGCTCTTGATGGTGCCCTGGAATGCCGGGCCGGCCTCGGTTACCCCGAGGTGGAGGGGCCAGTCGCCACGCTCGGCGAGCAGCCGGTAGGCCTTCACCATGACGATCGGGTCGTTGTGCTTGACCGAGATCTTGAAGTCGTGGAAGTCGTGCTCTTCGAACAGACTTGCCTCCCAGACGGCGCTCTCAACGAGCGCCTCAGGGGTTGCCTTGCCGTACTTCTGCAGCAGGCGGGGATCGAGTGAGCCTGCATTCACGCCGATCCGGATCGAGACGTCAGCGGCTTTCGCGCGGCGGGCGATCTCGGCGATCTGGTCGTCGAACTTGCGGATGTTCCCTGGGTTGACCCGCACGGCGGCGCAACCGGCGTCGATGGCCGCGTATACATAGTTCGGCTGGAAGTGGATGTCTGCGATGACCGGGATCTGGCTCTTCTTCGCGATGATCGGAAGCGCTTCGGCGTCGTCACGGCTGGGCACGGCGACACGGACGATGTCACAGCCGGATGCCGTCAACTCGGCGATCTGCTGGAGCGTCGCGTTGATGTTCGGCGTCGGTGTCGTCGTCATCGACTGGACGCTGACAGGAGCGTCGCCTCCGACGAGAACCTTGCCGACCTTGATCTGGCGGGTTTTCCGACGGGGAGCGAGGGTTTCGGGGACCTTGGGCATTCCCAAATTAACTGCTGGCACGGTGCCATCCTACGCCGGGCGCCCTGAGCGCTTGCCGACCGCTCATCCCGTGATCAGAGCGACCAGCGCCC
>NZ_JAODMP010000039.1 GCF_025464835.1 Mycetocola sp.
GACTCGCCGCAGGGGCCGGATCGGCTATGCTCATGGCCAGTGACACGGGGTGCCGGTGCCGTTCTGGGGACCAGCTGAGATAAACCCGTCGAACCTGATCCAGTTAGTACTGGCGAAGGGATGTCCGCTCGGTTGGCGTCGCCATCGGGCTTGCGCTCTTTCGCCCCGCCTTGAGGAGCGCCCATGAATATCGCAGAGCAAGTTGTCGTAGTAACCGGAGGCGGCCGCGGCTTGGGCCGCAACATCGTCGAAGCCTTCGCCGGTCAGGGCGCCCGGGTGATCGTCAACTACCTCACCAGTCGAGAAGCCGCTGAGGAGTTGGCCGCCCAGTTCGGTCCGGACCGGGCAGTGGCGCTGGCCGCCGATGTCACCGACCCGGCGCAGGTCGCCGCCATGCTGGCTACGGCACGGGAGTGCTTTGGGGCGCCGGTTACGACTGTGGTGAACAGCGCGCTGATGAACTTCTCCTTCAACGGGGATGCCCGCTCGGGCGTCGCCGAGATCGCCTGGGAGGACTTCGCCGCACAGTTCGCGGGGAGCGTCCGCGGGGCGCTCAACACGACCCAGGCGGCCTTGCCGTACATGCAGGAGCAGGGTTTCGGGAGGATCGTCAACATCGGCACCAACCTGTTCCAGAACCCTGTCGTGCCCTACCACGACTACACGGCGGCGAAAGCGGCACTTCTGTCGCTTACCCGCACGACGGCCAAGGACCTTGGCCAGCACGGCATCACAGTGAACATGGTCTCCGGCGGGCTGTTGCGCACTACCGACGCGAGCGCGGCCACCCCAGAGGAGGTCTTCGACGCCATCGCCGCGGGAACACCCCTTGGCCGGGTCACCACCCCCGCGGAGTTCGCCGACGCGGTTCTCTTCTTCGCGTCACCCTGGGCCCGGTCGGTGACCGGGCAGAACCTCGTCGTCGACGGCGGCCTCGTCATGGACTGAGCCGCATAACATCCGTCGGATGACAGCACCACCATGGTCGCCGACCAGATCGAGGAGTGGGTTCAGAACAGTCCGGCCGACGGGTTCAACCTCATGTCTCGGTGACTACCGGATGACCTCGACAGCTTTGTCGACCACGTCGTCGCGGTATTCCAGTGGCGGGGACTGTTTCGCGCCGCGTACACCGACGATACGCTGCGCGGACACCTGGACGGGACCGGCGGGCATCCGGAGCCCTGCGCCGGGCCGCTCATGGTGCCTCTGTCTCGTGCGGTGTATTCAGGCGGGAAGTAGCTCGCGGAGTTTCTTTGCAGCGGCGTGCGGGTCGGCCGCCTCAGTGATCGCGCGTACCACGACCACGCGGTTCGCTCCTGCCTCGAGGACGTCAGGCAGCCGCCCGGCATCGATGCCCCCGATGGCGAACCACGGGATGCCGGCAGCCGCGGGCGACCCTGTGCGCAACCGGGCCACCTCCCGGACCAGGCCCAGTCCGGTTGCGGCGCGGCCGGGCTTGGTGGGGGTCTCCCACAACGGTCCGGTGCAGAAGTAGTCGACCTCCGGGTCTGCGGCAGCCGTACGGGCCTGGTCGAGGTCATGGGTGGAACGGCCGATCAACACCTCGGTGCCGAGCAGCGACCGCGCCTGCGCGGGGGAGAGGTCGCGCTGGCCGATGTGGAAGACGTCAGCGTTCACGAGGGAGGCGATGTCGGCCCGGTCGTTGACGGCGAAGAGCTTGCCGTGCTCACGCGCCACGCCGGCCAGCAGGTGCAGCGCGGCGATCTCCGCATCGGTGTCCAGCGCCTTGTCCCGTAACTGGATGATGTCGACCCCGCCGGCGTAGGCGGCGTGCAGGAACTCCTCGAGGTCGCCCTGCCGGCTCCGAGCATCCGTGCAGAGGTACAGACGCGCATCGGCGAGTTTCTCGGCGCGGCCATAGTGGGGGCCCCGGTCGGCTGGCACGGCGAAGGCGGGGATAGGATGGGTCACACCCTTGATGATAGTCAGGGGGTTCTGCGGGAGTCCCAGCGGGGCTGAGAGGGCTTGAACGCCGACCGCCACACCTGATGCGGGTCATGCCGCCGGAGGAAAGGACACGCGGTGACTTCTGCGCACCCGGCTTCTCCTGCGCGTGCCGCGACCGGAGCGGTCGACGTCGTGATCGTCGGCGCCGGGCTGATCGGACTGGCCACCGCCTGGGAGTTGCGCCGACGCGGCCGATCCGTCGCCGTTGTCGACCCCGCGCCCGGAGAGGGTGCCTCGCGCGCGGCTGCCGGAATGCTCGCCCCCGTCAGCGAGGTCCAGTACCAACAGGAATCGCTGTACCCGCTGATGAGCGCATCCGCTGCCGAATACCAGGCTTTCGCCGCCGCCGTCGAGCAGGCATCCGGAGAGACCGTGGGCTACCGTGCAACCGAGACCCTGGTCTGCGGAGTCGACCCGGCCGACCGGCAGGCCCTGACCGACCTGAGCCGACTGCAGCAACGCCATGGCATGGCGGTGGAGTCGATGACCCTCCGCGAAGCCCGCGTTCTCGAGCCGGCGTTGACCCCGCGGCTGTCCGCCGTGTTCCGCATCCCTACCGATCACCAGATCGACCCGCGTCGGCTGGTGACCGGACTGCTGACGGCCCTGACCGGGCCGCACACAACCGGTGCGTTGCCCGACGGGGGCCCGGTGCGCCTCGTGCGCGCGCAGGCCAGAGCGCTGAGACGGGGCGCACAGGGCGCCGTCGCCGGTGTTGAGTTGGCGGCCGGGCAAACTGTGGTCGCCGCAGAGACGATCCTCGCGCCGGGGCTGGGCGTCGCCGGGCTGGAAGGCCTCCCGTCCACCTGCCGGATGCCGTTGCGTCCCGTCCACGGCGACATCCTCCGTGCCCGCCTCCCACCGGGCAACCGGCACCTGATCGAGCGAACGGTCCGCGGCCTCGTGCACGGGCGCCCGGTGTACCTCGTGCCTCGCGCCGACGGCACCGTCGTCATCGGGGCAACCTCCCGCGAAGACGACCTCGCCGGAGCCAGCGCCGGCGGGGTCTTCCAGTTGCTGCGCGATGCCCAGGCCCTTGTACCGGGAGTCGCCGACCTGGAGCTGACCGAGGTCATGGCCCGCGCCCGCCCCGGTACCCCCGACGATGCGCCCTACCTCGGGCGGATCAGGGACGCTGACGGTAAACCGGTGCCCGGTGTGGTGGTTTCTACCGGTTACTTCCGCCACGGGGTGTTGCTTGCCCCGCTCGCCGCTCGCCTCGTCGCCCAGCTGGTCACCGGTCAGGCAGGGACCGATCCGGACGCTGACACCGCGCATCTGACCACCACCGACCCTCACCGCTTCGACGCGGCGGCCACCGGCCATCGCGGGGCATCCGCCCACGCCGCCGCCCACCAGAACGGGAGAATCTGATGTCCACCATCACCCTCAACGGCACCAGCCAGGCTGTGTCCGAGGACACGACCCTGGTTGATCTGGTCGCGCAGGCTGCCGGGCGGCCCATCGGATCCGACGGGCACGCACTGGACGGCAGCCGTCTGGGCATGGCCGTGGCGGTCGACGCGGTCGTCGTCCCGCGCAGCCGGTGGCATCGCACCCCGGTGGTTGCGGGCCAGACCATCGAAATCATCACCGCCGTGCAGGGAGGCTGACCCGTGACCATCGCCTCGCACCCGGACCCGCTCCTCGTCGACGGGGTGGAGTTCTCGTCGCGCCTGATCATGGGCACCGGGGGACTGAGCTCCCTCCACACGCTGGAGCAGGCCCTGCTCGCCTCTGGGACCGAGCTGACCACCGTGGCTCTGCGCCGCTACGCCCCCGGGCAGGGAGACACGCTGTTCTCATTGCTGGAGCGTAACGGCATCCGCATCCTGCCGAACACCGCCGGCTGCTACACCGCCCGCGATGCCCTGCTGACCGCGGAGCTGGGCCGGGAGGCGCTGGAGACGGACTGGGTCAAGCTCGAGGTCATCGCCGACGAAGACACACTGCTGCCTGACGTCGTCGAACTGTTGGACGCCACCGAACAGCTGGTCGCGCGTGGCTTCAAGGTCTTCGCCTACACCTCCGATGACCCGGCCGTCGCCCGCCGACTGGAGGATTATGGTGCGGCTGCCGTGATGCCCCTCGGGTCGCCCATCGGCACCGGCTTGGGCATTCTCAACCCGCACAACATCGAGCTCATCGCCTCCCGGGCCGGAGTGCCGGTGGTCCTCGACGCGGGCATTGGCACCGCCTCCGAGGCCGCCTTTGCCATGGAACTCGGCTGCGACGCCGTGCTGCTGGCCAGCGCTGTGACCCGGGCCCAGAACCCCGTCGCCATGGCCACGGCGATGCGGCACGCGGTGGCCGCCGGACGGCTGGCCGCCGGTGCCGGCCGCATCCCCGCGCGCCGCCACGCCGTCGCCTCCTCGCCGATGGATGGACTGATCGACGCTGACACGCCGGCGAGCGTGCCCCGCGGCGACTGGGCGCCGACCGGGGGAGCGCGATGAGCGCGCTGCCCCCGCTCGTCGAGCCCGGCCCCGAGCTGACCCGCGACGAGCTCGAGCGTTATGCCCGTCACCTGTCCCTCCCCGAGATCGGGAGCCTCGGGCAACGGCGGCTCCGGAACGCCCGCGTCCTCGTCATCGGGGCCGGTGGGCTCGGCGCACCCGCGCTGCAATATCTCGCCGCGGCCGGGGTCGGAACGCTGGGGATCGTCGACGACGACGTCGTGGCGCTCACCAACCTGCAGCGCCAGGTGATCCACACGGTCGCTGACCTCGGCAGGCTCAAGACAGATTCCGCAGCCGACGCGGTGGCCCGGCTCAATCCGCTGGTGGAGGTGCGAACGCACCCCGTCCGGTTGACCGCCGACAACGCCGTGGAGCTCGTCGGGCAGTACGACCTGGTGCTGGATGGTACGGATAATTTCGCCACCCGCTACGTCGTCAGCGACGCGGCGACGGTGACCGGCCGTCCGTGCGTGTGGGGTTCGATCCTGCGCTTCCAGGGGCAGGTCAGCGTCTTCTGGGCCCAGCACGGGCCCACCTACCGGGATCTCTACCCGGAGGCGCCGCCGCCCGGAGAGGTGCCCAGCTGCGCCGAAGGCGGGGTGGTGGGAATTCTCCCTGCCACGATCGGCTCCATCATGACCACCGAGGCGATCAAGCTCATCACCGGCACGGGGGAACCCCTGATCGGGCGCATCCTGATGCACGACGCGATGGCGATGACGTGGCGAGAACTGCGCCTCGTCCGGGATCCGGATGCCATGCCGGTGACGGCCGTTCAGGAGATCGACTCGTCCTGTGCGGTGCCGGGGGGCGCCGCGGTCGCCCCGCACGAGATCCTCACCGCAGCCGAACTGGCGGACCTCCTCGAGCGGCGGGGTCGCGGGGAGGCGGCCTTCACCCTCGTGGACGTTCGGGAGGGCTGGGAACGCGAGCTGGCGAGCATCCCGGGTGCACTGTCCGTTCCGCTACAGGAACTGCTCGACTCCGGGGAAGCAGCCCTCCCTGCAGAGGTCCGCGGCACCGACCTCGTGCTGCACTGCCAGGCGGGCGGCCGCTCCGCCGCCGCGCTGGCTCGGCTGCGCGATCACTTCGCACAACGAGAAGAAAACGTCCGCCACCTCGACGGCGGAATACTGGCCTGGGTAAACCACGTCGGATCAGAAAACCCTGTCCAGCCTTCAGGGCCCACCCCCTGCCAGTGAAAGGAGCACCGCGGATGCCCGTGGCTGCCGATTCTGTCCTGTCCGATGACGGTTCCGTCCAGGCGAGTTCCACGCCGAACGACCCATGGGACGGTGGGGAACGCGGGGGCAGGCCACCGGTGATCCTCACCATTGCCGGCTCCGATCCGTCCGGTGGGGCCGGCATCCAGGCCGACCTCAAGACGTTCTCGGCGTTGGGGGCGTATGGCACCGCAGTGATTACGGCGCTGACCGCCCAGTCGACCCAGGGGGTGACCGGCGTCCACACGGTGCCTTCGGAGTTCGTGCGTGCGCAGCTCGACACCCTCGTGGCGGATGTGAGGGTGGATGCCATCAAGATCGGGATGCTCGCGAACGCTGCGACCGTGCGTGCCGTAGCGGACTTCCTGCGCGAGTTCACCTCCGAAGGCGGGCCCGTGGTGGTGCTGGATCCGGTGATGGTCTCCACCAGCGGCTCCCGGCTCCTTGCCGACGACGCTGTGGCGGCCATGCGTGACCTGCTGCCCCTGGCATCCGTCATCACCCCGAACATTCCCGAGGCCGCGGTGTTGCTCGAGCAACGGGAGGCCACCGACCTCGCGGAGATGCGTGAGCAAGGCGGGAATCTGCTTCGCCTCGGCGCCAGGCGGGTGCTCCTCAAGGGTGGGCACCTGACGGGGGAGGACGCAACCGATCTGTGGCTCGACGCCGTGAACGAACACCTGTTCACCGAGCCTCGGGTGTCCACGATCAACACCCATGGCACCGGCTGCTCGCTGTCCTCGGCAATGGCGGCCCTGGCCGTGCGAGGCGGATCGTGGACTTCGACCATGAGCCAAGCGAAGCGCTGGTTGACCGGGGCATTGAGGGCCGCCGACTCTCTCGAGATCGGCCACGGACCCGGACCGGTCCACCACTTCTACGAGCTCTGGGCGAACGTCGGCCTCCACAGTGTCAAGCGCTGAACTGACCCGCTGACGGAAGGACGTGACCAGGAACGCGCCAGAAACCCTCCCCGTGACCGAATCGGCCCGTACTCATCCGTACCTGTCCGCGTCCTCACCCTCCCTGTTCGAGCTACGGGGCCATCGAGCGGATCGTCGGCGGCATCGTGAAGCGCTTCGGTAAGAAAGGGACGCCTTATGCGTTCAGCGTGACTCGGTCCACGATCACGCTTTCGCTTCACTTCGACGCGTTACTCGTGCTCGTGGCGCCGATCGCGCGGATCCGTGTTCGTCGGCGAGGTCATCACCGGACGCTGATGACCCCGTTCATTGCGGCTGCACAAGCCGCCGGCTGCAAGACGGCATCTGGCACCGACATGGTCGAAGCCGTCGAGAAGCTCATGGCCGATTTCATGCTCAGCCGGTAGCTCGCAGACGCGAGATGGGCACATGCAGCGCTCGTTCTCGAAGCAGGGGGAACGAGCTGGCCAGCGCAATGCAAGCTTCCCGCAGGTCACGTCCTCGGCAAGAAGGCGGCAGAACCGCCTTTCAGCCGGACTTCCCCGGTCGCCGTGTTACTTGCGGGAGTCCGGCTCTTCGTCGCCAATGTGACCCGGTGCGTTCGCTGCCAGGACGCGCTGGACGAATGCGCCGTATTCGTCCATGTAGTGGCGCAGGAAGTCACGGGTGCTTTCGTCCTTCACCTCCCCGTCGTTCCCGAAGACTTCGGGCCGGAAGCTGATGTAAGCCTCTGGGGAGTTCAGCTGCGGGGCATCGAGGAAGCTGAGGACGCTGCGCATTGAGGATTGCATGACAGCCGTACCGATGCCACCAGGCGAAGCCCCGATGATGCCGGTGGGCTTGCGGGCGAAGGAGTTGGTGCCCCATGGCCGTGAGCCCCAGTCGATCGCGTTTTTGAGCGCGCCGGGAATGGAGCGGTTGTACTCCGGGGAAATGAACAGGATGCCGTCTGCGGTTTCGATCGCTTCTTTCAAAGCTCGGCCTTCTGCAGGGTAGTCGGCATCGTAGTCGCCACTGTAGAGAGGAAGGCCACCGATAGGAATTTCATTGAACTCCAAGCCTTCCGGGGCGAGCTTGACCAGTGCCTCAGAGAGAGTTCGGTTGATGGATCCGGTGGTCAGGCTTCCGACGAAGTAGCCGATCTGATACGTGGGCATGAGTTTGTTCCTTTCATCGTCCGGCCGGTCCCGGCATGCCTCCCGGGGGTCTCCCCGTTCCGGGTTTGCGACTTGTCTCGCCTCCCCGGTTTAGCACGGTGCACCGCGTCGTGGCTAGAGGTCTGTGGCCCAGGGGCATCGAGCGGCCGATCTGCGGCTGTGCATCATGGCATCCGGCCTGTCGCCCTTCAGCGCGGAGCGCGCGCGGCCCGTGCGCTGGCGGATCGTGGAGCCAACGCTGAGGGCCTGGGCGAACGACGCGGTACCACGTGAGGAATACTCCGCTGGCTCCACCGGGCCAGCGGGGTGGGAGACAGGTCGAACACGTGTGTGGAGGACACATGACGACATCCCGCGACATACTCCGTTAGAAACCGGATCATCCTGTGCCGAGCGCTTCTAACATGGGGCCAGTCCTAACGCCGAGAGAGCGCGTTCAAAGGACCCGATCGCCACCCCTGCATGCGACTGAACGGTTCATGCACGCCAGCCGGAAGGGCAGCGCCATGTCTCCGAACACCCAGAAGAAGCTCATCCTGAATCTCTTCGAAATGAACTGCGTCAGTCACATCACCCACGGGCTGTGGCGGTTGCCGGGAAACAACCGGCATCGCTATACCGATATCCGGTACTGGACCGAACTCGCACGGATCGTGGAGGACGGTGGATTCGACGCCATCTTCATCGCCGATGTCATTGGTGCATACGACGTCTTCCGCGGGGGCCCGGAGGATGCTCTCCGTGAAGGGTTGCAGATTCCCAACAACGATCCGCTGCTCGTCGTTCCAGCCATGGCCGCCGTTGCCGACAACGTGGGTTTCGGTGTCACCGCATCGACGAGCTACGAACCCCCGTTTGCGTTCGCGCGCCGGATGAGCACCCTGGACCATCTCACGTCCGGTCGTATTGGCTGGAACATCGTCACCTCCTACCTCCCGAACGCCGCCCGCAACTTCGGTCTCTCCGGTGAAATCTCCCATGACACCCGTTTCGCCATCGCGGAGGAGTACCTCGATGTGCTCTACAAGCTGTGGGAAGGGTCATGGGACGACGACGCTGTAATCCGAGATGCGGAAGGGGGGATCTATTCGGATCCGGCCAAGGTGCGCTACATCGACCATGCCGGTGAGCACTTCCAGGTCGCCGGGCCTCACCTCTCCGAACCATCCAGGCAGCGCACTCCTGTGCTGTTCCAGGCGACGGCATCGCCGGCCGGCATCAGCCAGGCAGGTAAACACGCTGAGGCGGTCTTCACCGGGGCCAGGGGGGAATCGGGGATCACCCCGCTGGTCGGCCGCTTCCGAGAGGCAGCCCGCGCTAACGGCAGACCAGGGGATTCACTCAAAGTGATCGTGCAGGCCGCGGTCATTGTCGGCCGGACCGACGCTGAGGTCGCCGACAAACTCGATGTCTACCGCCGCCACGCGAGTACGATCGGGCGCTACGTCCACGCAAGCCTGCCTTTCGACCCGACCGCGCACCCCGGCGACATCACAGTGGCTGAAGCACTCCGGCGCGAGGGTGTCGCTGAAGAGGCCGTGCCAACCGCCGTGCTCGGCCAGAGCATCGAGGATTTCGCCGCATCGGCGGCCACCGAGCTCGAACGCGACTTCTTCGTTGCAGGTACCCCGCGCGCCGTCGCCGACGAGATCGAGCGCTGGCTCGATGAACTCGGCATCGACGGCATCAACCTACGGCAGTACCACAGCTTCGACACTGTCCGTGATTTCGTCGACCTCGTCGTACCGGAACTCCGCAGACGCGGACGGGTGCGTGAGTCATATGTCCGGGGGGAGACCCTGCGGGACCGCCTCACTGGGGCGGGAGACCGCCTCCCGTCCACCCACCCCGCCGCCGCCTACCGCGGTGGCCATGGCCTTCTCGCGGGGTCGAATGCTCTCCTGGAAGGAGCACGTCCATGAATTCCATCGCAACTCAGACGCTTGAGGTTCCCGTGGGGCTCCAGGAGGCGCGTCGACGACTGCGGCCGGTGTTCGCGACGATCGCGAGTCGAGCCGCAGAACACGACCAGGATGGATCCCTCCCGTTGGAGGAGGTGCGATTGCTCGCTGAGGCAGGCTTCGGTGCGCTGCGCCTGCCTGTGGACGCGGGGGGTGCCGGGCTCACGGTCACCGAGTTCACCGACCTTCTCATCGAGTTGGGCACTGCGGACGCCAATCAGCCGCAGTTGTGGCGCAACCACATTGCGTTCGTTGAAGACAGGGTGTGGCACCGGGATGCCCGCGGTGGAGCGAATGGCTGGACCGGATCGCCTCCGGAGACATCGTGGGAGGCGCGTGGTCTGAGCGTGCGACGGTCCCGGGCGCCGGAAACTCCACTCGATTCGATGCGACCACTGTGCCGCCGACGGTCACTGGGACGAAGTACTACAGCACAGGCAGCATCTACGGCGACTGGATCTCCGTCGCGGCAAAGGCCGCGGACGACAGCGACGTGTTCGTCCTCGTCGACGCCCACGGTGAGGGTGTCGAACTCTTCGACGACTGGGACGGCATCGGCCAGCGGCTGACGGGAAGCGGGACGACCGTCTTCGACCGTTCAGCGGTCGCTGGCGATGCGGTGTTCCGGTCGGACGAGAGGGCGCCGCACCAGGAGATCATCTATCAGATCGTGCTGCTCACTTCCCTGGCCGGCGTCGCCCTCTCGGCCCGGGATGAGGGAGCTGCCGCCGTCCGGGCGCGGGTGCGGAACTACCCGCAGGGGCTCGCCGCCGCTCCACGCGACGACGCGATCGTCCAGGAGGCCATCGGCGGCGTTGCGGCCGCGGCAGCAGCCGCACGCTCGATCGTCCTGAACGCCGCATCCGAGCTCGATGCAGGGCTCGCGGAGCTGGAACGCGACGCGGTCACCTCCCCGATCCCGCAGCCCGCCGCCTCGTTCGAGAACTCCGCCTCGTCCGGTACGGCCAACCAGCTGCGTGCAGCGGCGGTCGCGACCTGGGAGGCGCAACTCGTCGCAGCGGATGCCGCCCTGCGGGCCTCCACGGAGCTCTACGACGCTCTCGGCTCGTCAGCGGTGGAACGCAGCACCGGTCTCGACAGGCACTGGCGTAACGCTCGCACGCTCGTCTCGCACAACCCGCGCGGCTACAAGGGGCGGCTCGTGGGGGACTGGTACATCAACCGGGCAGACCCGTCTCCCTGGGCCCGGCAGCACGAGGCTCACGCCCCGCAGAACTGACCGTCGAGTCGTGGAGCCCACGAGCACGCTTTCGGCGTGACCGTGGTCTTCGGCGTGACCGTGGTCTCCGGCGTTTAGAAATACGGCTCTACCTGGTTTTTTTATGACCGAATATGTCGACACATGCCGCAACACAGGTCGACACTGGGTCGCGCATGACTGCAGCATGAGAACCGTTGACCCCCCGCAGCACGACTCGGCTCACGACGCCGGCTCGGCACATCACCCAACTCAGGAGCATCCGTGAAGAAGAACATCTGGCTCGCCGCAGCCGTCACCGCCGTCACTCTGTTGACCGCCGGCTGCGCAGCGCAGACACCTGCGGCGTCCTCCGACGGTGGCACGCTGACCTACCTGGACGCGGAGATCGCGACGAGCGCCCAGGTGCAGGAGTCCGGCACGTGGCAGACACGTGCCCTGCAGCAGAACATCACCGACCGCCTCCTCTACCGCAACGCTGACTCCGGGGAACTCGAGCCCTGGATCGCCGAGAGCTGGACGGCGAGTCCGGACGGCCTGACCTACACTTTCGTTCTCCGCAAGGGCGTGACCTACAGCGACGGCACCCCGGTGAATGCGTCGAGCGTCAAGAAGAACCTCGAGTGGCAGTCGAGGGGTGATGACGCGAAGGGCACCACACCCAACGCGCAGTTCCCATCCGGCCTCACCGCGGTGGCCGACGACGACGAGCGAACCGTCGTCGTGACGCTTCCCGAGCCGTATGCCCCGTTCCTCAATGTGCTCACCGGGTGGGGGGCCGGCCTCGTCGCCGACGCGACCATCGACGCGAGCAAGGAAGGACAATCGAAGTTCGTGAACCTCATCGGCAGCGGCCCGTTCGTCGTCGACTCGGAGGTATACGGCAAGGAGATCGTGCTCACACGGCGGGACGGATACGCGTGGGCGCCGCCCAGCTCAGCCAACCAGGGCGAGGCTCACCTCGAACAGGTGACCGTGATTCCGGTACTCGAAGACAGCGTGCGCCTCGGCACGCTCAAATCAGGTGAGGGAGATCTCATCCGTTACGTGCAGCCCAGCGAGGAGCAGGCACTTGCCGATGCCGGATACCAGGTGGTCGCCGCTACGGGAGTCGGGCTCTCCAACCAATGGTTCCTCCGGCCCGATGCTCCCTTCCTCGGAGACATCAACGTCCGCAAGGCGTTGCAGCACGTCATCGACCGCGACGCGATCGTGAAGAACCAGTACACCGAAAGCTGGACACCGGCGACATCCGTCCTGGCTCCTGGCACCTTCGGCTACCTCGACGAGTCCGAGAAGTTCGCGTACGACCTCGATGAGACCAACGCCCTGCTCGACGCCGCCGGATTCACCGAACGCGACTCCGACGGGTACCGCACGAAGGACGGCGAGCGGCTCGTGGTGAAGACCTACATCGACGTGTACGACAACACGGCCAAGAGTCTGTTCCAGGCAATTCAGAACCAGTTCGTCGAGGCCGGAATCGAACTGTCGCTCAACGAACTCGACTACTCGACGTACTGGGCTACCGCGTTCGCCGACCCTGAGGTGGCGGCGCTCCGGGTCGGTTGGCCGCACCCCGACCCGTCGAAGGGGCTGAGCGAGTACTACAGCGCCGACGGATCAGACCTCCTCGGCCTCGCCGGATCGGATGCGACGCTGCAGGCACTCCTCGATGCGCAGAACGCGGCTACCGACGACGCCCAGCGCACCGCCCTGCTCGGCCAGATCCAGGACTACCTCATCGACCAGGCGTATGTCATTCCCATCCTCAACGACAGCCAGGTATTCGTTGCAGCGGACCGGGTCGACGGCTTCCAACTGAGCGACGGAGCTCTCCCCGAGTTCTACAACGTCTCTGTCACCGACTAGCGACCCGCGGGTGCGGCGCCTCGTGCACCGCACCCTCCAAGATTGGAACCCCAGTGGCAGCTCGACAGTACGTCGCTCGACGCATCGCCCAGGCCATCCTCGTCGTGGCCCTCGTCTACATCATCGTGTTCTTCACGCTTTTCGTCCTCCCCGGTGACCCGATCGAGAACAAGCTGACGAGTCCGCTGAACCCGCTGCCTCCGGCATCCGCCGAGGCGCTGCTCGCTTACTACCAGCTCGACAAGTCTCCGATCGAGCAGTTCGCGATCACCGTCGGACGGTTATTCTCCGGCGACCTCGGATACTCCCTCGTCAGCGGCAGGCCGGTCAGCGAGCTCATCGCGCAGGGTGTCTCTGACACCATCGTTCTGGCCGCCATGGCCTTCGTCTTCACCCTCGCGCTCTCGCTCGCAATCGCGCTGACCACGGTTTTCGCACCCTGGGCGGCTCTTCGGAACGCGGCCGCCTCACTCCCCATCATTTCGATCTCGACACCGAGCTTCCTGATCGGCTTTCTCCTGCTGACGATCTTCTCGTTCCAGCTCGGCTGGGTGTCGTCCATCCGGGACCAGGGCCTGGTGTCATACATCCTGCCCGCCGCAACCCTCGCCATCGCCGTGAACGGGGTGCTCTCCGAGGTGCTCATCCAGGGGCTCCGCAGAGCACGCGCCGAGCCGTTCGTCACTGTGCTGCGAGCGAAGGGAACGGGTGAGGGAACCATCGCGATCCGTCACATCCTGAGAAACGGTGCGATCCCGTCGATCACGGTGCTGGCGCTCGTGGTCGGGGAGCTTCTCGCCGGAGCCGTCGTCGTGGAAACCGTGTTCTCGCGCCGCGGCCTCGGCTTCGTCACCTACGAGAGCGTGCGGGACCAGGACACACCGGTCATCCTCATCGTCGTGATCCTCGTCTCGACGGTCTACGTCGTCATCAACCTCATTACCGACCTGCTCTACCCCACCCTTGACCCACGTATCCTCCGCCACGGAGCGAAACCCGGTGGCGCACCGGCGGCACGCCCAACCAGAAGACAGAAGGTGACAGCATGAGCGCCCCCATTCTGGCGGCTTCCGGCAGTCGGCGGCGAAGCGCAGAAGCCGGCTCGTTCCGTGCGTTTCTCGCCCGGCTCGAACCCGTCGACTATCTCGCACTCGCCGTCGTCGCGCTCGTCCTTCTCGCGCTGCTGGCACCGCGGATCCTCTCTCCGTACGATCCGCTGGTGGGGGACGACGCCAGCATCCTCACCGCCCCGTCCCTCTCGCACTGGTTCGGCACGGACTATCTCGGCAGGGACCTACTGTCGCGAATTGTCCACGGTACCGGCAGAACCCTCCTCGGTTCAGCCGTCGCCGTGGTGATCGGTCTGGGCGTCGGGACGATCCTCGGGCTTCTTGCCGCGTACTTCGGCGGCCTCACGGATGCCATCATCAGCCGGCTCGTGGACGTGCTGTTGTCGATTCCAGGGCTGCTGCTCTCCATGGTTGTCGTCGTCGCCCTCGGCTTCGGCGCCCTCAACGCAGCGGTCGCCGTCGGCATCGCGTCGATCGCCGCGTTCACCCGGATCATGAGATCCGAGGTACTCACAGTCAAAGGGCTCCCGTTCGTCGAAGCGAGTCACCACCTCGGGGGGAAACGACTGTACGTGCTTGCCCGTCACATCTTCCCGAACTCCTACTCGTCTGTCCTCGCTCTCACTGGGCTGCAATTCGGCATTTCGATCATTTGGATCTCCTCCCTGAGCTTCCTCGGCTACGGAGCGCCGCCGCCCCAGCCGGAGTGGGGGCTTCTCGTGTCCGAAGGTCGCGAGTACGTCGTCTCGTCCCCCTGGCTCGTGGTTCTTCCCGGGCTGGTCATCGCCGTGACCGTGTTCTCCATCAGCCGGCTCAGCCGCGTCCTCAAGGAAGGCAACACACCGTGACCCTGTTCGCGCCCGACTTCCCTGCTCCGCTCGTCGTCGACAACCTCTCCATCGGATATCGCCGTCGAAGGCGCGGTCCGATCGAGGATGTCGTGCGCGATGTCTCGTTCACCGTGCCGCACGGGTCGACCGTTTCGCTCGTCGGGCAGTCCGGCTCGGGAAAAAGCACCATCGCCCGCGCCGTCGCGGGTCTTCTGCCACACAACGGAGATCTCACCGCCGGATCGGTGAAGGTCGTCGGGCGTGACGTCACTCGGTACAGCGCCTCCGAATGGCGCCCTCTTCGCGGAAGCTCAGTCGGATTCGTGCCCCAGGACCCGCTCAGCTCTCTCGACCCGTTGCAGCGGATCGGAGTGCAGATCGCCGGCGCCCTGAACCAGGCATCGATCCCGCGCTCCGAGATTCCTGCTCGTGTCATCCGCCTCCTCGAACACGTCGGCATCCGGGATGCCCGGGCGCGATCCCGCGCCTTTCCGCACGAGCTGTCCGGCGGTCAACTACAGCGGGTGCTCATCGCCATTGCCATCGCGGCCGACCCGGCCTTGCTCATCGCGGATGAACCGACCTCGGCACTCGACGTCACCGTACAGAAACGAATCCTCGACCTCCTCGACGGGCTTCGCGAGGAGCTGGGGCTCGGCGTTCTGTTCATCACCCATGACCTTGCACTCGCACAGGAGCGCAGCGACGAGATCGTCGTGCTCAAGGACGGGGTTGTGCGGGAACAAGGACCGGCAGATGTTGTCCTGGTGTCGCCCCGGGACCCGTACACGATCACACTGCTCTCCGATGCCCCGGCCGCGTCACCCGACCGATACCGGGATCGCGTGCGCCAGCCGGGAGCATCCGCCCGCGAGATCGTCTCGGTCACCAACGTCACGAAGACCTTCGGAGGTCGAGCAAAGGCGGACGTGGCGACGCGGGCTCTGGACGACGTGTCATTGACCGTCGCAGAGGGATCGATCCACGCCCTCGTCGGTGAGTCGGGGTCGGGCAAGACGACCCTGGCGCGTATCGTCGCCGGGCTGACCGGCTTCGACACGGGCACCGCCGTCGTGAAAGGAAGGGAGTTGCCCGGCCACGAAACGTACGCCAACCCATTCGCGCGTACCCTCCAGCTCGTCTACCAGAACCCGCTCTCCGCGGTCGACCCGCGCTACAGCGTGCGCCGCATCATCGAAGAGCCGCTCCGCATCCATGGCATCGGGAACGCAGCGAGCCGACGGGCGCGGGTGGGTGACGTCCTCGACCAGGTTGCGCTGCCGTCGACGGTGCTCGGACGGACGGCGAGGGAGATCTCCGGCGGTCAGCGTCAGCGCGTGGCTCTCGCTCGCACGCTCGTGCTCGCGCCAGACGTGCTCGTGCTCGACGAGCCGACATCCGCCCTCGATGTCACAGTGCAAGCACAGATCGTGGAGCTTCTTCTCGACCTTCGGGAGCAGCACAACCTCAGCTATCTGTTCATCACCCACGACCTGGGTCTGGTGCGCCAAATCGCCGACACGATCACGGTGCTCAGGCTCGGCTCGGTGGTGGAAAGCGGCAGCGCCCGGGAGGTGTTCTCCAACCCGCAGGATGGGTACACTCGGGAGCTGCTCGACTCTGTTCCACGTCTGCAACGCAGATCGGAGGACGCCGCGTTCGTATCTGGTTAGGCGGAATTATGGATTTTCGCCAATCCTTCTAAGCCACCGCCGTTGAGGAGGTCGAAAGTGATCGGCTGCGGGAAGGGATGCCCTCTCCGTACGACGAGCGTCACGGGTTCGCGCGCTACGCCGCTCCCGCTCCGGAACACTTCGGTGCATACCGGACCTTCTGCGGAACCTGACTGGCCCACCAACCCAGGGTCGCTTGGCCTGGTCGCATGCATGGGGCGGGCCCGGCCACGAGGTGCAGGCAGAGTCCGAACGGTGCGTTGCCGAGCGTTGGCTCCCGAAGTCTCACCACTGGCTGCGACACAGCTCTAATCACGGGTCTTCCGATCGAAGGTCAGGTGGGTGACACCGCTGGGCGCCGACACGGCCTCGATGTCGTACTCCTCCTCCAACGCCTCTAAGCCGTCCCACACCCGGACGCCACGGCCGAGCACGATCGGCACCTGGACGAGGTGCATGTGGTCGACAAGGCCAGCGGCAAGGAAGTCGCGCACGACGGTCGCGCCGCCCCCGATGCGGACGTCCCGTCCGTCGGCCGCCTTTCGGGCCGCTTCGAGCGCCTCGGCCGGGGCGGAGTCCAGGAAGTGGAAGATGGTGCCACCCTCCATCTCGATCGACGGCCGGGGGCGGTGGGTCAGCACGAATGTCGGCGTGTGGAACGGAGGGTTCGGCCCCCACCACCCCTTCCAGTCGGGGTCGTCCTGCCAATCCGGTGGCCCGAACTTACCCGCGCCCATGATCTCGGCGCCGATACCCGGCTCGTGCTGCTGGGCGAACGCGTCGTCCACGCCCGCGGTGCCGCCCTTGCGCCCGAGGATGGGAGCACCGAAGCGGGTAGCAAACATCCACTCAGCCAGTCGGTGGCCGGCGTGCCCCATGGGCGAGTCGAGAGACTGACCCTCACCTGTCGCGAAACCATCCAACGATATGGAGAGGTTGTGGATGCGGGTTCGCGTCATCTGCTTGCTCCTTCTGCTCGCTTGGGCCGAGGAGGTGTAGAGCCTTGCCTGATCTGCGGCCATGTGAATCATCTCGCACTTGACCGGTTTCAGGTTGCTCAGGGCCCGCTGGTGCAGGCGTCAGCGAGTCGGCGCCTGTAGTTCGCAGGGTACTGGCGCTGTGGTCCATCCGGGGCTACGATCCCGTCCATGGGGAACGTTGAAGCGCGGATCTGCCGATACTGCGGCAATCTTTCCCTCGTGCCCTCTTTGGCGTCTGGCGTGCGTGAGAAACGCGGATGGTGCTGCACGAACCCGCAATGCCCGAACGCAGGTGCTGTACAGCACCTCGGGTAAGTGAGTAGCAGGCGATTGCGATCAGGTCCGCCGTCACGCCGCCGCGCTGCCCGGCCGCCGCGGTGCCCGGTTGAGATTTCCTCATCATGATGGCGGCCGTCGCGCTATCGTTAGCTTGGGTCCGTGTCGCTCTGGG
>NZ_JAODMP010000068.1 GCF_025464835.1 Mycetocola sp.
ACAACCCACGGGCAGGTGAAGCGGACCTCATCGTCGCCAAGCACCGTAACGGCCCGACCAGAACCGTCACGGTCGCTTTCCACGGGCACTACTCGCGGTTCGCGGATCTGGCGCCTGCCTAGACACTGAGGTCCACCTGCCGTCGTGCGGGCGGGCATTGCTGTGCCAGAAACTGCTGTAGTTTGCGTCGTATCCCGACCGTTTGTGGCAACGGAACGGATGCTTCGACCGTTTGTGGCACAGGAACGGATGCTTCGACCGTTTGTGGCAACACAACGGATGCTTCGACCATTTGTGCCACGCAGAGGCGCGACGCTGTGCAACCAGGCGAAGAAGCAACCGAGGCGTTGACGCATGACCGCTCGGGGATCGCCCAGTTCTACGCGGCGTAGACTGGAGGTGTTCGCCCGCACTCCACCTGAAAGAGGCTTCAACCGTGGCCACCCCCGTCGCTGCCGCATCCGCCGGCCCTGTGCAGACGCGTTCACGGTACTGGCTGGTCCCGGTGACCCGAGCCGTTGTCGCCGCTGTCGCGGCCATCGTCATCACTTTCTCGCAGAACCACTCGGCAGCGCTGGGCCTCGCGGTCTTCGGCGGTTTCGCGGTGCTCACGGCGTCGGCGATCTTGGCGGGTTCCGCGAGCCTGAAGGCCGACAGGGTCGCCCACCATACTTTCGTTGCCCAGGCAGTCCTCACCCTGGTTGCCGGCGCCGTCGCTCTTGCCTTCGCGGCGTCGGCCAGCCTGCCGGCGTTCTTCGCCATCGTCCTCATCTGGGCGCTGCTCACCGGCGCGCTCGAACTGTACAACGGCTTCCGCCTGCGCGGACGCTCGCCGCTCGCCCGTGACTGGACGACCACCGGCATTGTCACGGTGCTCCTCGCCGTTGCCTTTCTCGTGGTGCCGCAGGGTCTCGACCAGCATTTCACCGGTCCTGACGGGGTCGAGCGCAGCCTCACAGCATCCATCGTCGCTGTGGGTGTCTTCGGCGCCTACGCCGCCATCGTCGCCGTTCTGCTCGTGATCGGAGGGTTCTCACTCAAGTGGGGCACCGATCCGAGCGGCCGAGTGACCCCTGAAACGGAGTCGCAATCATGAGTTCCCCTAAGCCCAGCCGTCGTGACATTCTCAAGCCGATCGAGCTGCTCGTTTTCGCCGCGGTCGCCGGGGCCTTCGCCGGCCTGATCGTGCTCATGTCCACCCGCGACATCACCCTCGCGATGATCTTCTTCGGCGTCGCCTTCATCGTCACCCTCGTGGGCATCGCGATGTTCGCCCTCTCAGTCAAACCCGGCGACCTCGAGAAGAAAGACATACACGAGCAGGACTCCGGGCACTGACCCGCGAGCCAGCCGTCAGCTCGTGCGCGGTGCGTGCTCGATGACGCAGTCCGGTCCCGGGTACACGAGGCTTTCGTGCCCGTCATCGAACCGAACGACATAGGGCGGTTTCCCCTCGTCGCCGCGTACCTCGATGATTTGACCGTGCCGGTCGGGCGCCCCGACCGTCTGCCCCCGGATGATGATTCGCTCACCTGCCGCTGTGTGCATGTTGGCCTCCCTCTCCACAGGGTACGCGCGGCATCCGGGCGGCGAAAGGCCCGGATGCCGCGAGCGCCGCTGAGCGGGTCAGGGCAGGCGGTTCACCAGTTCGTCGGACAGACCGACGTAGGTCGCCGGCGTGAGCTCGAGCAGCCGCGCTTTTGCCTCGTCGCCGATGTCGAGCTTCTCGACGAAAGCGACGAGATCATCGCGGCCGATCCGCTTGCCGCGGGTGAGTTCCTTGAGCATCGCGTACGGGTCCGAAATGCTCGAACGGCCGGCGACCACCTCCGCACGGATGACCGTCTGGATGGCCTCGCCGAGGATCTCCCAGTTGCTGTCCAGGTCGGCAGCGAGGGCTCCGCGGTCCAGATCGATCTCACCCAGACCACGGGCGAGGTTGTCCAGGGCGAGCAGGGAGTGGCCGAAGCCGACGCCGATATTGCGCTGGGTGGTTGAGTCGGTGAGGTCGCGCTGCAGCCGGGAGGTGACCAGGGTGGCGGCGAGGGAGTCCAGCACGGCGCTGGAGAGCTCGAGGTTGGCTTCGGCGTTCTCGAAGCGGATCGGGTTGATCTTGTGCGGCATCGTCGACGAACCCGTCGCGCCGGCTTGGGGAATCTGCCGGAAGTAGCCCATCGAGATGTACGTCCAGATGTCAGTGGCGAGGTTGTGCAGCACCCGGTTCGCGTGCGACACCCGGTTGTACAGTTCGGCCTGCCAATCGTGGGATTCGATCTGGGTGGTCAGCGGGTTCCAGGTCAGGCCGAGCGACTCGACGAACTCCCGCGAGATGCGCGTCCAGTCGGCCGAGGGGTCAGCGACGACATGTGCGGCGAACGTTCCTGTGGCGCCCGAGAACTTGCCCAGGTATTCGGTACCGGTCACCTGGGTGGCGATACGCTCCAGCCGCCAGGCGACGACGGCCAGCTCGCGGCCCATGGTGGTCGGGGTTGCCGGCTGTCCGTGTGTGCGTGCCAGCATGGCATCCGCCCGGTGCTCCTGGGCGAGGGAACGGAGAAGCCCGATCACGGTGCGCAGCTTCGGCAGCCACACGTTCTGCACGGCGGCTGAGACGGTGAGAGCGTAAGACAGGTTGTTGATGTCTTCGCTCGTGCAGGCGAAGTGGGTGAGCTCGGCGATCGAGTCCAGACCGAGGGATGCCAGCCGGTCGCGGACGAGGTATTCGACAGCTTTCACGTCGTGGCGGGTGACCGCCTCCTTCTCGGCGAGCCAGTCGATGTCCTGCTGCCCGAAGTCGAGGTAGAGGCCACGGAGGGACCCGGCCTGCTCAGCGGTCAGCGGAGAGGACCCGAACATGCTGTGTGAGGTGAGGTAAAGCAACCACTCGACCTCCACCTGCACCCGTGCCCGGTTCAGACCCGCCTCGCTGAGGTACTCACCCAGTTCGCTGACGGCGGCCTGGTAGCGGCCGTCCAGTGGGCTGAGTGGCTGGGCGGGTAGTGCTGTCATCGAATGGCTCCCTGTCGAATTGCCGGTTCAAGCTGCCGAAAGAGTTGGCGGCTTGCACCTTCAATCATGCCCAATACTCGGTCAAACATCTCATCGCCGGCGTAATAGGGGTCTGGGACATCGGTCGGATGGCTTTGCTCGTCGTCGAAACTGAGCAGCAGGGCCACCTTGCCTCGGTCGGTTTCGGTGGGAGCCCACGCTTTGAGGATCCGGTCGTGACCCCGGTCGAGCGCGACGACGAGGTCAAGCCGTCCGAACCATTCCGGGTTGAACTGCCTGGCACGGTGTTGGGTGGCGTCGTAGCCGTTCCTGGCGAGAGCGGAGAGGGTGCGCGAGTCGGCCTGTTCGCCGACATGCCAGTCACCGGTGCCAGCCGAAGAAGTTTCGACATAGCGGGTGAGGCCTGCCTGCCGCACCATGCTCTGGAACACAACCTCTGCCATCGGGGATCTGCAGATGTTGCCAGCGCACACGAAGCACACTCGGAAGGGCTGGACCTCGGTAAGGACCGGGTCAGAAATCATTCCCCCATTGTGTACCGCATGGGCTGTGCGCGGCAGTCCCAATTCGCGCCCCGTTCGGGGAGTGCTCCCTTCCTTCACACAGGGAGCCAAGGCGAAAGTTTCGCACGTTCTCGCCCGGCCGTCCGGCTCGGCTGCTTCCACCCCCGACAATCGTTGACGATTCGACCGTTCCCGCATCCCGAGAGGGAGGACTGATGATTCCAACTGCCGGTGAGGTTCCAGGCATCATGCCCGCTGAGCTGTTGCGGGCTCTCGATCTGCTCGGCCAGCAGCGCCGCCGCATCCTCGACCTGTCCAGCCTCGTATCGGTGGGGCAGCGAACGCTGCAGAACTCCACGGCCGAGCTTCTCTGGCGGTCGCCTGCCCGGCTCGAGTTCGATCTGCGCCTGACCGAGATCCAGAGTGCTCTCAGCCATGGTTCCCGTGTGCTTTCCGCGGCGCTCGCCGAGTGCGACCGTGCTCGCGACCTGGTGCTCTCGCGGCTCGCGGCTGGCGACTGTCACCCTGCCCGGGACTTCGTAGGCTACGCCGCCCGCTCAACCGGGAGTTGAGAACGGTGCAGGACGACATCGACATTTCAAACGGCTCCACCACGAGAGTGGACACCGACGACCTGTTCCTGCTCGCAGCGACGCTGTCCGCCCTGGCCGGCGAAGCACGCGACTGGTCGCACGAAGCAGCAATCGCCCGATACGTCACCGAGTGGTCGGCCAGCGCCGCTCCTTTCGGCTTCGCCGAGCCAGAGCTCACCCGCGCGGCCGCGATCCTTCAGGATGCCGCCTTGAGCGCAGAATCCCTCGCACTCGCTGTGGAACGCGCCGCCGCCGAGTACGCCGACGGGGAGCAGCGAAGCAGGGATGCCTCCCGGCTGCTCGCTGCCGTGGCGGGATTCATCAGCGGGGGATTCTTCCGTAATCTCATCCTCGGCACTCTCCCCCTGGCGCCGGCGCTCGGCCTCACTCTCGTGATCGCGCAGCACCCTGAGATTCGCCGGCTCGCCGCGCTAGCCGGGGAGCCGTTGACGAGCGCACTCACCGAACACGCGCACCTGCTGGTCAATCCAGCGTTCGTCAGTCTGGTTCGTGCTCTGGTCTCCTCCGCCGACGACTTCGCTCTGGGCGCAGCGGGGGTCGGCCCGGGGGTGGCACATCTTCTCGGCGACGAAGGCGCTCGCATTGTCGGGCTGAGCTCGATGGCCGGAGCGCTGCTCATCCTCGCCGGCCGCAACGCCTACACCCCGACGCCGCTGAGGGTGACCCGAGCGGCCCCCGCCGCGGTGAGCGCGCCGGTGTCCCTCGCCGGCGCCGCTGCACGAATTCCCCGGAGTGGGCCCGGTAACCCTCAGGTCAGGGTCGAGCGCTATCCCGACGGGCACGGTGACGCGTCGTACGCCGTCTACATCGCCGGAACAAGCGAGTTCTCCACCGGCGGCGATGAACCGTTCGACATGGCCGGCAACCTCGCGGGGATCGCCGGGACAGACACAGCAGCCCTCCAGGCGACCATCGAAGCGATGAACGAGGCGGGGATACGGCGAGGCGACCCGGTCTCCTTCTTCGGTCATTCCCAGGGCGGCCTCGTCGCTGCGCGAATTGCCGCCTCCGAAACCTACTCCACACAAACCCTCGTGACATTCGGATCTCCGACGGGTCAGATTCCGATCCCGGACCAGATCGCCCACGTGGCGGTGGAACACGCAGAGGACATCACACCGGCGCTGGGCGGAGAGCCACTCGGTGGCCCGGCGGGGCGCGACAGGATCGTCGTGACCCGCGCCCTCTT
This sequence comes from Mycetocola sp., assembly GCF_025464835.1. Lineage (GTDB taxonomy): Bacteria > Actinomycetota > Actinomycetes > Actinomycetales > Microbacteriaceae > Mycetocola_A. The sequence continues at coordinate 5,316 of NZ_JAODMP010000068.1, forward strand.
CGATGAGGGCGGGCCGCCGCAGGGCACCTCACTCGGGAGCGCGCACCACATGGAGCGCTACACCGAAACCGCCGCACTCATCGACGGTTCCCCCGACGCACGACTGGGCCCGATGAGAGAAGCCCTGGCCGGCCTGGGCGCGGCAGAGATCGGAGGAACCGCGACGACATACCGCGCGCAACGCGACCGGAACTGAGGTCAGCGGCGGCGGCGTTCCTTCAGCTGGGGTCGCAGCAGCAGAGCGAAAATCCCGTTGATGATGCTGATCACGATCGCCGCGAGGACCGCCCACCAGAAGCCGTCGGTGTCGAGCCCGAAGCCGAAGAAGGACATGATCCACTCGACGAGGAGCAGGAGGACCCCGTTCACAAGGAAGGAGATCAGCCCGAGGGTAAGGATGTACAGCGGGAACGCAACGATCCTGATCAGCGTGCCGACGACGCCGTTGACGATGGCGAAGATGACGGCGATCAGCAGGTAGGTCAAAACAGTGGCGAGCGTGTCGCCAGGCGGGTACGGGGTGACGTGCACGCCGCCGACGATGAAGGTCGTCAACCAGATTGCGACGGCGTTGATCACGACACGGAGGAGGAATCTGGCCATCGCACCATGATGTCAGGCTCACCGATTGCGCGCGACCGCTTCTCCTTCGGTGACTCCGCATGTGCCCGCCGGGCCGCCCAGCATGCCACCGCCGGAAATCGCCCCTGTCTAGACTCAGTGCGTGACGTTCATCCCACCCTCCGACGACGAACACGCCGTCGCCCCCACGGTCAAGCTCCGTCCCGAGATTCTCGCCAGCCCGCCGTATCGGCAGGGCAAGCCGGCAAGCCCCGACGCGTTCAAACTCTCCAGCAACGAGAACCCGTACCCGCCACTCTCCGGTGTTCTCGAGGCGGTGACCGCCGCGGGCGCCTTCAACCGGTACCCGGATGCCTCAGCGCTCGCCCTGCGCGAGGTGTTGGCCGCGCGGCACGGTGTCTCCGCCGAGCAGATCCACGTGGGGTCCGGATCCGTTGCCCTCCTCAGTCAATTCATCGACGCAGCAGCGGGCCCGGGCGACACAGTGGTTTACGCGTGGCGTTCCTTCGAGGCGTACCCAAGCCTCGTCGCGGTCTCCGGGGCGACGAGCATCCAGGTGCCCAACCGCGCCGACGGATCCCATGACATGGAAGCACTCGCCGCCGCTGTCGACGGCACCACTCGCGTCGTGATCGTCTGCTCACCGAACAACCCGACATCGACCACCGTGAGCGCCGCCGAATTCGAGACGTTCATGGCTGCCGTGCCAGGCGACGTTCTGGTCCTGCTCGACGAGGCCTACACGGAGTTCGTCACCGATCCGGATGCCGTCCGCGGGCTGCCTCTACTGGCCCGCTACCCGAACCTCGTCGTTCTCCGCACCTTCTCGAAGGCGTATGGCCTCGCCGGCCTCCGCGTCGGCTGGGCGATCGGCCCGGCAGCGATCCTCGACGCCGCGCGCGCAGCGGCCATCCCGCTGTCGGTGACGGAACCGGCACAGGTGGCCGCCATCGCGTCGTTGAAGCTCGAGGATCAGCTTTTCGAGCGGGTCGCCACCCTCGCAGCGCGGCGTGACCGGCTCTCCGCTGGCCTTCTCGACCAGAGCTGGAACGTGCCCAAAGCGCAGGGAAATTTTGTTTGGCTGGCCACCGGCGACTCGACGGATGCCGTCAACGAGGCGCTGCTGGGCGGTGGAATCGTGGCCCGAGCGTTCTCCGGCTCCGGGATCCGGGTCAGCGTTGGGGAAGAAGAGTCTGTGGAGAAACTCCTATCGATCACCGGACGAATTGTCGAGTCTCTACCAGCGGGGCATCCGGCCCGGCGGTTAGGTTAGATCAATGGCGGAAACTGACAGCACCTCACCCGCGCCAGCCGTGCAGGTCCTCGCGGCCGACGGAACCGTCGCACCGACGGCATCCGCGGAACCGTACCTCGAATACCTCGACCGTCTCACGTCCGAGGATCACGAGCAGTTCTACCGGGACATGGTGCTTGCCCGGGCATTCGATGCCGAAGCCGCGAACCTGCAACGCCAGGGCCAGCTTGCGCTGTGGCCGCCGTGCCACGGCCAGGAAGGCGCCCAGGTCGGCTCGGGCCGTGCCGCCCGCGCCCAGGACCACATCTTCCCCTCCTATCGGGAACACGCCGTCGGCCTCGTCCGCGGCGTCGACCTGCTCGGCATCATCGAGGTCATGCGCGGGACCACCCACTCGGGATGGGACGTCTCCGACCCGTCGAATGGCAACTTCCGGCCGTACACGCTCGTTATCGGCGCGCAGGCGCTCCACGCCGCCGGCTACGCGATGGGCGTCTCGTTCGACGGCGCCACCGCGACCGGAGACCCCGACACCGACCAGGCGGTGATGGTGTACTTCGGTGACGGAGCCACCAGCCAGGGTGACGTCAACGAAGCCATGATTTTCGCCGCAAGTTACCAGACCCCGCAGGTGTTCTTCCTGCAGAACAACCACTGGGCGATCAGCGTCCCGGTGACAACGCAGTCCCGCACACCGCTGTTCCAGCGCGGCGCGGGTTTTGGCATCCCGAGCGTCCAGGTCGATGGCAACGACGTTCTCGCCAGCTACGCCGTCACGGCGAAGCATCTCGACGACGCACGCGCAGGCGGCGGGCCACAGCTGATCGAGGCTCTCACCTACCGGATCGGCGCGCACACCACGAGCGACGATCCCACCAAGTACCGCACCCAGGAGCTCACCGACTCGTGGATCGCCCGCGACCCGATCGTGCGGTTCCAGGCGTTCCTGCGCAATCAGGGCGCGTCTGACGCGTTCTTCCAGGGCGTCAGCACTGACGCGCAGGACTACGCCGCGGATGTCCGCCGGCGCACTCACGCGATCGCCGACCCCGAAATCGGGCTCATGTTCGATGGCGTGTACTCGGACGAGCACCCGCTGATGATCGAGCAGAAGCAGTGGCTCGAGCAGTACGAGGCCGCACTGGACGGGAGCGCATCATGACCGTGAGTATCGACAAGACGCTGCAGACGATGCCGATGGCGAAGGCGCTCAACGCAGGGCTGCGCCAGGCGATGGCTGCCGACCCCAAGGTTCTCTTGATGGGGGAGGACATCGGAAAGCTCGGCGGCGTCTTCCGCATCACCGAGGGCCTGCAGGCCGAGTTCGGTGAGAACCGGGTCCTTGACACCCCCCTCGCCGAATCCGGCATCATCGGCACCGCCGTCGGCCTCGCCATGCGCGGCTACCGCCCGGTGTGCGAGATCCAGTTCGACGGGTTCATCTACCCAGGGTTCAACCAGATCACCTCGCAGCTCGCGAAACTGACCAACCGCAGCGAGGGCTCGCTGCAGATGCCCGTCGTCATCCGGGTGCCGTACGGCGGCCACATCGGAGCTGTCGAGCACCACCAGGAAAGCCCTGAGGCGTATTTCGCGCACACGGCAGGGCTCCGCTCGGTGAGTCCGTCCACACCGAACGACGCCTACTGGATGATCCAGGAGGCCATCGCCTCGAACGACCCGGTGATGTTCTTCGAACCGAAGAGCCGCTACTGGCCGAAGGGCGACGTGGACCTGTCCGGCTCGGCCGCTCCGCTGCACGCCAGCAGGGTGGTTCGGCAGGGAACGGATGCCACTCTCGTCGCCCACGGTGCGATGGTCACCGTGTTGCTCCAGGCCGCGGAACTCGCCGCAGCCGACGGGATCAGCCTGGAGGTCGTCGACCTCCGCTCCCTCTCGCCGATCGACTACGAACCGTTGCTCGAGAGTGTGCGCAAGACCGGCCGCCTGATCGTCGCGCAGGAGGCATCCGGAAACGTGTCCGTCGGCTCGGAGATCGCAGCGACCGTTGCCGAGCGCGCCTTCTTCTCGCTCGAGGCGCCGGTGTTGCGGGTGTCAGGCTTCGACGTCCCGTTCCCCCCTGCCAAACTCGAGAAGCTCTTCCTGCCTGACGCAGACCGCGTCCTCGAGGCCGTCGACCGGGCACTTGCCTACTAGCGTCCTTGGACGCTGAAAGAGAGAAACCATGAGCGAGTTCCAGTTCCTGATGCCGGATGCCGGTGAGGGACTCACCGAGGCCGAAGTTGTCTCGTGGAGGGTCGCGCCTGGTGACACCGTCGAACTCAACCAGGTTCTCGTCGAGATCGAAACGGCCAAGTCGCTGGTCGAACTGCCGTCGCCGTACGAGGGGACGGTGTCGGCGATCCTCGTCGACGAAGGTGTGACGGTGGACGTCGGCACACCGATCATCAGCATTCGTGCGGCCGCCGACGAAGCCGATGCGGGGGCCCCCGCCGCTGCCGCCGTCGCCCCCATCGCACTCTCCAGCGAAACCGAAGAGGCTGTAGCCGATACACGCAACTCCATCGACGATGAGAAACCCGGCGCTGTGCTGGTGGGCTACGGCAACGCCGGCGCTGTCACCTCCCGTCGCCGCAGGTCGGATGCCGTCGCCCCGGCCGCCCGGCCGGCATCCGTTCCGGTTTCCGCCGGCCCGGTCATCGCGAAACCGCCGATCCGCAAGCTGGCCAAGGACCTCGGCGTCGACCTCAAACTCGTGGCAGGGAGCGGCATCGGCGGCGAGATCACCCGGGACGACGTCGTGCGTGAAGCCGGCCAGGCGAGCGTCTTCCGCAATATCGAAACTCCTGAGTGGAGCGACACCCGCGAGGAGCGGATCCCAGTCAAGGGCGTGCGCAGGCAGATCGCGAACGCGATGGTCCAGTCGGCGTTCCAGGCGCCGCACGTTTCCCTGTTCGTCGACGTCGACGCTACCCGCACGATGGAGTTCATCAAGCGGCTCAAGAACTCGACGGACTTCGCCGGTGTGAAGGTCTCGCCGCTGCTGATCATGGCCAAGGCGATGATCTGGGCGGTGCGCCGGAACCCCACGGTCAACGCGACGTGGACCGATGAGGAAATCATCGTGCGGCATTACGTCAACTTCGGCGTCGCCGCCGCGACCCCGCGCGGGCTGATCGTCCCGAACATCAAGGAAGCACAGGCGATGAGCCTGCTCGAGCTGGCGCAGGCGCTCGAGCAGCTCACACTGACCGCACGCGATGGCAAGACGCCGCCCGCCGACCAACAGGGCGGCACCATCACCGTCACCAACATCGGCGTTTTCGGCATGGACACCGGCACACCGATCCTCAACCCAGGAGAAGTCGGCATCGTCGCCCTCGGCACGATCAAGCAGAAGCCGTGGGTCGTCGACGGTGAGGTGCGTCCGCGGTTCGTGACGACGCTCGGTGCGTCATTCGATCACCGTGTCGTCGACGGCGATGTGGCATCCCGGTTCCTGGCCGATGTCTCCTCGATTCTCGAGGAACCGGCGCTCCTGCTCGACTGAGCCGGAGCGCGCCGGCACGAGCCTGGCGCGGGTCGGAGCGCGGGCGCTGTTGCGCCCGCGCTGCGTCAATGAGCCTGCGTCGCAGCTGCGGAAGGCGGCGGGTTAGAAGTCGAACCCTCCGCCGAAATCGCCGCCACCGAAGTCCCCGCCGCTGCCGCCGAAGTCTGAGCCGCCGAAGTCGCCTCCGCTTCCGCTGAACTCGGATGCGCCCGCATCCGCGCCGCCATCCGCGCCGCCATCCGCGCCCGCATCCGCGCCCGCATCCCCGCCGTCCGAGCCGGCCTCGCCGCCGGACATGTCAGGCATGAAGGCACCGACGACGGCCGAAGCGATGAAGTAACCGGCCACAGTGCCGAGCAGCGAACTGCCGACCATGCTGCCGAAGCTCGGGCCCGACATCGTGCGTTCCATGGTGCCGGGCTGGCGGAGTTCCGAGCGGGTCGCCGACTGGGCAAGCGAATGCGGGTCGTCGCCGCGCGGGGCGTCGCCGGGTGCTGCATCAGCGCTGAGCTGCTGGAACAGCAAGCGGCGCTGCTCGGGGGTGAGCCGCTGGAACGCTTCCTCGTGGGCCTGCTCGATCGCCTCAGGCGGCGCCGTCCTGAGCAGATAGCGGTAGCGTTCGACCGCGATCTCGTCGTCGCTGCGCCCCTGCGGCTGGGGCACGTACTGCCGCCGCACCGGCTCCGGCTCCTGCTGGCCCATGCCGAAGAGTCTGCTGAAAAAGCCCATCGTGTTCTCCCCATCTTCCGCCTGTAGACCTTCACAGTCTACGAACGGATGCCGTGAACGCGCCATGAATCGACAGCGCGGTGGAGCGGGAGTCGAACGGCTCCGAATAGGGCCCTCCGGCCGATTCTGTTAGGATCAGTGGAGGCCATGATGGCCGGAACGCTAGTCCGCGAGCGGATGTGACGCAGAAATGCCGCACATCCGAGCGTATGGTCCTGCGACGTTGGAGGCGGCCCCATGGCCGCGCCTGCGCACTCCCCGATTCGCTCCTGACGCAGTGGTCGTCGGCGCTTGATGGGTGGGGTGTGCGCATTCGTCCCTGACCCGGTCGTAACTTACGCGAGCAGCTGTTCGCATCGATCCGGTTTCGACCGGACGATGACGCGCGCCTGCGCGCCCCGGAGAATACGTGAGCGACACTGTTGCCCTCGAAGTAAACAACGTCTACAAAATATTCGGCAAGAAGCAGCGTGAAGTCCTCAAGCGACTTCACGCCGGCGCCAACCGCGATGAACTCACCGCGCTCGGAACCGCAGCCGTGATCGACGCCTCGTTCGAGGTGAAGAAGGGCGAGATCTTCGTCGTCATGGGGCTCAGCGGATCGGGCAAATCCACGCTGATCCGCATGCTCAACGGACTCCTCGAGCCGACAGCAGGCACGGTAACCGTGTACGGCTCGCCGGTCAGTGGCATTCCAGCGAAGCAGTTGCGTGAAGTTCGACGCAAGAAGATCTCGATGGTCTTCCAACACTTCGCGTTGCTCCCGCACCGCACCGTGCTCGACAACGCCGCATACGGACTCGAAGTCCAGGGAGTCGGCCTCGATGAGCGCCGCAAGCGCGCACAGGATGTCGTCAACCGCGTCGGTCTCTCCGGCTGGGAAGACAAGCTGCCGGGCGAACTCTCCGGTGGAATGCAGCAGCGTGTCGGCCTGGCCCGCGCGCTGGCATCCGACACCGACGTTCTGCTGATGGACGAAGCATTCTCGGCCCTCGACCCGCTCATTCGCCGCGAGATGCAGGAGCAGCTCGTCGAGCTGCAGCAGGAACTCGGCAAAACCATCATCTTCATCACCCACGACCTCAACGAAGCCATGTTCCTTGGTGATCGCATCGCGGTCATGCGGGACGGCCGCATCGTTCAGGTCGGCACGCCCGACGAGATCCTCACCGACCCGGCCAACGACTACGTCGCCCAGTTCGTGCAGGACGTCGACCGGGCACGCGTGCTCACCGCCGCCGGCGTGATGGAACCTGCGCGGGCCGTCGTGTCCGGTTCAGCCGGCCCCCGAGCCGCGCTGCGCACGATGCGCGACATGCAGACATCCGCAGCCTTCGTCGTCGGCAACGGCCGCAAACTCCTCGGTGTCGTGCACGACCGTGACGTGCTCAAGCACGTCAAGGCCGGCAACCGGGACCTCATGACGATCGTCCGCAACGACCCGGCAACCGTCGGTCCGGACCAGTACCTCGTCGACCTGTTCGAGCCGGCCGCCGAAAGCCAGCTGCCGGTCGCCGTTGTCGACGAAAAGGGCCGGCTGCTCGGTGTCATTCCCCGGGTCACGCTCCTTGCCGCGCTCGCCAACGTTCCGACGACAACCGGTGAGAACCAGGTCATCGAGACGCCGGCGACGGTCGCGGTTGAGATCATCACCCAGACCCTCCGCGAAACAGCCGGCATGACCGACGAGGTCGACGCAGGCCGGAGCCTGAACGCCGACAATGTCGAAGCCACAAAAGAAGGAAGCCTCCGCTAATGGATTTCCGTATTCCACTCGGCACCTGGGTCGAAGACTTCGTCGACTGGCTCACCGACTGGGCACAGCCCTTCTTCGACGTGCTCCGCGCCGTGTTCCTCGGCGCCTATGAGCTCGTCAACCTCGTCTTCCAGGCCCCACCGTTCTGGGTGATCATCCTCGTTGTGACCGTTCTCGGCTTTCTCGCCAAAGGCTGGAAGCTCGCCGTCGGCATTCTCGTCGGATTCGGGCTGATCGTCGCGGTCGACCAGTGGGACAACGCCATGGACTCACTGTCGCTCGTGCTCGTTGCGAGCATCCTCGCGGTGCTCATCAGCGTGCCGCTCGGCATCCTCGCGGCACGCTCCGAAACAGCGTCACGGATACTCAAACCGGTCCTCGACTTCCTGCAGACCATGCCGGCGCTCGTCTACCTCATCCCCGCGCTCATCCTGTTCCGCGTCGGGGTGGTGCCCGGCATCGTTGCGACGATCGTGTTCGCTCTGGCGCCCGGTGTCCGGCTGACCGAACTCGGCATCCGCGGTGTCGACAAGGAAGTCGTCGAAGCCGGCCACGCCTTCGGGTCGTCGCCCTTCCGCATCCTGCGCCAAATCCAGCTGCCGCTCGCGATGCCGAGCATCATGGCCGGTATCAACCAGGTCATCATGCTGTCGCTCTCCATGGTCGTCATCGCCGGTATGGTCGGCGCGGGCGGGCTGGGTGGCGAGGTCGTCGCCAGCCTCAACCGTCTCGACATCGGACTCGGCTTCGAAGCGGGACTGTCTGTCGTCATCCTGGCCATCGTGCTCGACCGGCTGACGGCATCACTCGGCAACCGCAAGAAGCGGACGAAGAAGGCGGATGCCGCCGCGGCTTCCGACGCGATCGCATCCAGCGCCCCGTCCGGTGACCAGGTCGCCACTGCCGGAGCCCTCCATGCCAGCTCTGCTGCGTCAAGCGTGAAGCTCATGCAGAAGAGAAAGAAGAAGAAAGTCATCGGCATCGGCATCGGCATCATCGCTTTCCTCACAGCGGGCGTCGTCGGATTCGCTGCCTGCGCGAGCCCCGGAACGGGATCCGGCGCGGGTGGAGAAAAGAAGGACCTCACCCTCGCCGTTTTCAACGGCTGGGATGAAGGAGTCGCAACCAGCTGGCTGTGGAAGACCATCCTGGAAGAACAGGGCTACTCGGTCGAGCTGGAATTCGCTGACCCGGCTCCGGTCTTCGAAGGCCTCGCCTCGGGCGATTACGACTTCACCACCGACGTCTGGCTGCCCGTGACCCACAAGGCGTACATCGACACTTACGGCGACGACATCGTCAAGCTCGGGGCCTGGAACGACGAGTCCAAGCTGACCCTCGCCGTCAACGAGGATGCACCGATCGACTCCATCGAGGAACTGGCCGACAACGCCGATCTCTTCGGTAACCAGATCGTCGGCATCGAGCCTGGCGCCGGCCTCACCGCCGCCATGGCGAATGACGTCATCCCGACCTACGGTCTCGACGACATGGAGTTCGTGACCTCGTCGACCGCCGCAATGCTGACTGAGCTCAAGAGCGCGACCGACAAGGGCGAGAACGTCGTCGTCACCCTCTGGGAGCCGCACCGCGCCTACGCGCAGTTCCCGCTGAAGAACCTCGAAGACCCCGAGGGAGCATTCGGTGCGACCGAGAGCCTCTCAAGCTACGGAAGCACCGACTTCGCTGAGTCCTCGCCCACGGCTGCTGGCTACCTCGAGAACTTCACAATGGACAGCGAAACTCTGATGTCACTCGTCAAGGCCATGTTCATCGACTACGAGGGTGACGACTATGCCCCGATCGTCGAGAAGTGGATCGAAGACAACCAGGAGTACGTCGACGGCCT
>NZ_JAODMP010000092.1 GCF_025464835.1 Mycetocola sp.
GACAACTCGGTCGACGACTCGGGCAACACAACGGTCGACGACATCAACGTCGGCAACACCGACAACTCAGTGGAGGACTCCGGAAACACCGACATCAACGTCGAGGACAACGAGCTGTTCAACGACAACGTCGTGGACTCGGGCAACGCGATCGGCAACGAAGTGATCGAGGAATCGATCGTCGTCGAAGACGCAGACGTGATGCTCCCCTGACATCGGTTCATACCGACGAAGACCCGACCCACATCGGCCCAGCAGTTCAGCGAAAGCTATCTGTTGGGCCGATGTGTGTGTTCTGATAGGGGAACCGATTTCCAAGGGAGGCAATCGTGGTTGAACTGGTCAAGTTGCTTGAGCAGGGAATCGAGTTGGCGAGGGACGGGGAAAGGCCCGACCTGTGCGGACGCCTCGAGCAGACACGTCAGCGCCTGCTCGACCCGAGCATTCGAGTGATCGTGGTTGGGGAATTCAAGCAAGGCAAGAGCCAGTTGATCAATGCGCTCATCAACGCGCCGGTCTGCCCTGTCGATGACGACATCGCAACCTCAGTGCCCACGGTGGTGCGTTACGGCAACCCGCCATCCGCTGTCATCCTGATACCGAAAGACAGTGCGAACGCGGGCGAGGAACCTGTGCTGGAGCGAAAGCAGATCACGCTTGAGGAATTGCCCTCATACGTCTCTGAACGGGGCAACCCCGACAACAGCCGACGGTTGATGGCGGCGGAGGTCTTTCTCCCACGCAAGATTCTCGCCAGCGGACTCTCTCTCGTTGACTCGCCCGGTGTCGGCGGACTCGACTCGACCCACTCATTGACAACCTTCTCGACGTTGCCGACGGCCGACGCGATGCTCCTTGTCTCGGACGCCTCCCAGGAGTACACCGAGCCCGAAATCCAGTTCCTGCGGCAGGCGCTTCGCGTCTCGCCGAATGTGGCGTGTGTGCTCTCGAAGACGGACCTCTACCCGCAATGGCGACAGGTGGCGGAACTCGATCGCTCCCACCTCGACCGGGTGAGGGCGGACATCCGCCTTTTCCCTGTCTCTTCTGATGTGCGTCTCAGCGCAGCCCGCCTGGGTGACGCGGAATTGAACACGGAGTCCGGGTTCCCTGAACTGGTGACGTACCTGCGCACGGAGATCGTCGGCAAAGCGGAGCGACTGCAGTCGCGTTCCGTCGCCCAGGATCTGGTGTCAGTCACCGAGCACCTCAGCCTGTCGCTCCAGTCGGAACTCCGAGCGCTTGAGAACCCCGACGGCACCCCCCAGCTGATCGTCGAGCTCGAAGCCGCCAAGGAGAAGGCAGACGAACTCCGCCAACGATCCGCCCGGTGGCAGATCACTCTCAACGACGGCATGAGCGATCTGATCGCAGACATGGATCACGACCTGCGTGAGAGGATGCGCAGCATCCAGCGCGAAGCCGAGGCGGCGATCGACGCAGGAGACCCTGGCCCGATGTGGAAACAGTTGGTCGACTGGCTGGAGCAGCGCGTTGCGGCGGGTGTCTCCGATACCTTCGTCTGGACCAATGAACGAGCGCAATGGCTCTCTGGCGAAGTGGCGAGTCTCTTCGCCCATGATGACGTGGCGCTGCCCGTGCTGCGGGTGGATGACACCACAGGGGTGCTCGACCCCGTCGAGGTCATGCCAGCCCTCGACCCAGGGACACTCGGGATGATGCAGAAGATCCTGATCGGGGCCCGCGGGTCTTATGGCGGCGTGCTGATGGTCGGTCTGGTCACCGGAATCGTCGGGATGTCGCTGATCAACCCGTTCTCACTTGCCGCCGGGGTCCTGATCGGCGGCAAGGCGTTCCGCGACGACAAGGAGGCGCGGCTGCAGCGTCGTCGCGCTGAGGCGAAACAACTGGTGAGACGCCAGATCGACGACGTCATCTTCCAGACGGGCAAGCAGCTGAAGGACCGGCTGAGGTTCGTGCAACGCGCCACGAGGGATCACTTCACCGGGATCGCTGACGAACACCACCGTTCGCTGGCGGACTCAGTGCTCGCGGCCCAGAAGGCCGCAAACTCGTTCACGCAGGAGCGGGCGCATCGGATCGCGGAAATCAAGGTCGAACTCAAGAGAGTGGCGGCGCTGCGCAATCAGGCCCCGTCGATCGCCGACAAGCAGCCGATGCGGGCGACTTCAGCGTGAGCGATGCGACCAGCGTTGCTGTCGTCGAACTCCTTCGCGAGGCGATAGCCGTTTATGCGGATGACCCGGTGGGGCGCGGCATGCTCGAGACGTATGCGCGGCGTCAAGAAGAACCCCTGCGCATTGCCATCGCCGGGATGGCCAAGGCAGGAAAGTCGACGTTGCTCAACGCCATCCTCGGCGAGGAGATAGCCCCGACGGACACCGCGGAGTGCACGAAGATCGTAACCTGGTACCGGTACGCCGACACTCCCCGCGTGACGCTGCATCCGGTCGAGGGGGAGCCGGAGAACCTGCCGGTCAGGCGGATCGATGGCCGGCTCCTGCTGGACGTCGGCAACGCCAACGCCGAAGAGGTGGACCGGCTGGTCGTTGACTGGCCATCGAAAAGCTTGCGTCACATCACACTCATCGACACGCCAGGCATGGCGTCGGCATCCGGAGACGTCTCCGCACGGTCGGTTCGGTTCCTCACTCCAGAAGACGCACCGTCCGAGGCAGACGCGATCGTCTATCTCCTGCGGCACATGCATGCATCCGACCTGCAGTTCCTCGAATCCTTCCGTGACACGACGGCGGGCCACTCCGGCACCGTCAACGCGCTCGCGGTGCTCTCCCGCGCCGATGAGATCGGCGCCGGTCGCATTGACTCGCTGTTGTCAGCCCGCGTGATCGCTGAACGGTACCGACATGACGACCGTCTGCGAGCGTTGACCCTCGGCGTCGTGCCCGTCGCTGGTCTGCTCGCGCAGAGCGCGCGCAGCCTGCGTGAGAGCGAGTACACGGCTCTGGTGGAGCTGGCCAAACTGGAGCGGGCGGAGCGTGAGCGGCTGCTCGTCTCCGTGGATCGATTCGCCAGGAGCTCCCAGCCGCCCGACGTCAGTCCGGAGATGAGGACCGTGCTGCTTGACCGGTTCGGGCTGTTCGGGATCCGGCTGGCGACCGCGCTCCTGCGCGGTGGTATCGCCGATTCCACGGCTCTGGCGCACGAGCTCGCCCGTCGCAGCGGCCTCGATGAATTGCTGGAGCTGATCAACGGGCAGTTCCACTCCCGCGCCGCGGCGCTCAAGGCACGCGCCGCGCTCGTCGCCGTCGAGTCGCTTCTTCGAGAACGACCACGGACAGGAACCGGGGCGCTGTCCGCTTCGCTGGAGCGAATCCAGGCGAGCGCTCACGAATTCCGCGAAATGCGGCTGCTGGCGACCGCTCGCACCGCCGGGTCGATCCTGTCCGCTGAGCTGACGGAAGAAGCCGAACGGATCGTCGGGGGCTCGGGCGTCGACCTGCCACACCGCCTGGGCCTGCCGGACTCGGCGACCGAGGACGAACTGCGCGGTCGGGCCCTGGAGAATCTCCGCCGCTGGCGTTCACAGGCCGAGAACCCCCTGACCGACCGGGCCTCCGCAGACGTATGCCGGATTGTGGTCCGCAGCTGTGAGGCGGCCGTGGCAGGCATCGCAGCCCGCTCAGGTCGAGGAGCCGCCGTGCGGCCCTTGCTTCGCCCGGAACCAGGCGCCGGATCCCGGGAGCACGCTGATGATGAGCGCGACGACGCCGAGCACGAGTTGCGCGGTCAGTAACGCCCCGATGACGATTCCCTGATCCCCCAGCGCGAGGAAGCTTCCGCCCAGCGCCGCGACGCCGGCATGGGCGAGCAGAACCAGGAGCTGCACCCACCTCGCCCAGCCGTGTCGGCGGATGACCGCCTGCAGCAGGAGGACTTCGATAACCACGACCGCCACGATCGCGGCGAGGCTTGACCAGAACACAATCGTCGCAGCGCTCGTGAGGGTCTCGGCGGCTCTGCCCGGGTCGACGTCGGCGATGACGTCGCCCAGCCGCTCGACCTGGTCGTTCCGTGAGAGAAAAGCAAAAGCCAGAACGCCGAGCCCGGCCACGAAGCTGGCGAGCCAGAGGAGGCGCGCGATCCTCACTGGACCGGTCGGCGTCACTGGGCGCTTCACGGGAGGCGGCGTGGTGTCAGACATCTCGGGCCGAGGGGGCTTTTCGCGTGGCCCTGAGAGACCCTCTGCAGGGCTGCCTGGGCGTGCGGGTGAAGGCTGTTCGGCGGAGCCGGGTCGATGTGCGTCATCGGACATAGTGAGTAATGTAGCCGCAATCCGGCGGTCATACCGTGGCATTGCACGATCGCCGACACAGTGGCTTGCGTGGACGGCTGTTCTGCCAATCGGGCCAGCCCCGGGCGCGGTGCGGCAGGGTAAAGTCGGAAGAGTCCCGCCACAAGCACCGACAAGGCAATGGAGCCATAGTGAGACTGATCACGCCCGCCAATCGCGGCCTCGAGATTGAACCGCAAGAGAAGAGGTCCCAGGTGACGACCGACGAAAGAACCCGCACCGAGATCGATTCTCTCGGGTCGATGGACATTCCCGCCGGGGCCTACTGGGGGATTCACACAGCACGAGCGCTTGAGAACTTCCCGATCAGCAAGCGGCCGATCTCGGTCTACCCGGCCCTCATCGTCGCCCTTGCCAGCGTGAAGCAGGCGGCGGCTCGCGCGAACGTCGAACTTGGAGTGCTCAGCGCTGAAAAGGGTTCACTGATCGACCAGGCCTGCCAGCGCATCATCGACGGCGAATTCCACGAGGAATTCGTGGTCGGTGTGATCCAAGGCGGTGCTGGCACCTCGACAAACATGAACGCCAACGAGGTCATCAGCAACGTCGCGCTTGAGATCGCCGGCCGTCCGAAGGGCGATTACGCGTTCATCTCCCCGATCGACCACACCAACCGCAGCCAGTCGACGAACGACGTGTACCCGACGGCGATCAAGATCGCGTTGTCGTTCTCGCTGCAGACGCTGCTCGACGAACTCGCCCTTCTGCAAGACTCGTTCTCGCGCAAGTCAGCCGAGTTCAGGCACCTCCTCAAAGTAGGACGCACCCAGTTGCAGGATGCCGTCCCGATGACGCTGGGGCAGGAATTTCATGGCTTCGCCACCACCCTGGGCGAGGACCACGCCAGGCTCATCGAAACTCGCTGGCTGCTCGCTGAAATCAACCTCGGCGCGACCGCCATCGGAACGGGCATCACCGCGGATCCCCGATACGCGGCGACCGTCGTCAGTCACCTCAACCGGATCACCGGGCTCAGCTGTGAAACCGCGCCTGACCTGATCGAGTCCACGAGCGATGCCGGCGGCTTCATGTCCTTCAGCGGCACACTCAAACGCTCCGCGATCAAATTGTCGAAGATCTGTAACGACCTGCGTCTGCTGTCCAGTGGGCCACAGGCCGGATTCGGTGAGATCAACCTGCCCGCCGTTCAGGCGGGGTCGAGCATCATGCCAGGCAAAGTCAACCCGGTCATCCCGGAGGTCGTGAACCAGGTCGCTTTCTCCGTCGTCGGCGCAGACATGACGGTCACCATGGCGGCCGAAGCCGGCCAGCTGCAGCTCAACGCCTTCGAGCCTGTCATCGCTCACTCCCTGCTGCAGAGCATCACCTGGATGGCGCAGGCCTGCCACACCCTGCGGATCAACTGCATCGACGGCATCACCGCCAACGAGGAACGGCTCCAGACCATGGTGGGCTCCTCCGTCGGAGTCATCACCGCCCTGACACCGTTCATCGGCTACTCGGCGGCAGCCGCACTTGCCAAGACGGCGCTGCTCACCAAGCGCAATATCGCCGACCTCGTCGTCGAATCCGAGCTGATGACGCGCGACGAGGTGATGAAACAGCTGTCACCGGCACGCCTCTCAGGTCTGGAATCGCTGACGACCGCCATCCCGATCCTCGACGGCACCGTCGCTGAAAGCACCGAGGGTGAAGTGCACACCAGCCTGGAGGGGAGCGGGCAGCCCTGATCTGCTCAGGTCATCCGGCAATGGGTGGTGAGTTCGCCGAGCCCCTCGACGGAGACCGTCACCGTTGAGCGGTCCCGAAGGAACACCTGAGGGTCGCGGGAGTAGCCGGCGCCGCCCGGGCTGCCTGTCGAAATCAGCGTGCCAGGGAGCAGCGTCGCTGATCGGGACAGGTAGGAGATCAGGGTCGCCACCGACCGGATCATCATCCCGGTCGACGAATCCTGCATGAGATGGCCGTCGAGTACCGTGCTGATCTTGAGGTTCTGCGGGTCAGGCACTTCATCTTTGGTAACGACGCTGGGGCCGGTGGGGGTGAAGCCGTCAAAGGACTTGCACCTGGACCACTGCGCCTCCGAGTACTGGATGTCGCGGGCCGTGATGTCGTTGACGACCGTGTATCCGAACACGTAGTCGAGCGCATCCGCTTCTGAAACGTTCTTTGCTGCTTTGCCGATGATCACGCCGAGCTCGGCTTCGTAGTCGATCGCTTCACTGAGCGCACGCGGCCATGTCGTGGTGCCGTTGTGTCCGGTGAGGGAGTTCGGCCAGAGCGCGAACACCGTCGGCGCCTTGTCAGCCTTGAGGTTCAACTCCGAGGAGTGAGCGGAGTAGTTGAGGCCGATCGCAATGATCTGCGGGGTTCTGAGCACAGCGGACGCGTGGCGGAGCCCGGCGACCGGCGTGAGCTCGACACCCTGGCTGACGGCCACGTGCGAGTGGCTGCGAACCCGTTGGAGTTCGTCGTCACCCCGTTCGATCAGCTGCTGAAGCGTCTCAGGTGCATCGTCGAGAATCTCGTCGAGAAAGAGAGCACCCTCTGGGTGCACGATCGCAAGTCGGACGGGGGAGCCAGTGTTCGCCTCATTGACGAAATGCGAGAATCTCACCGTCCTAGGCTAGCCGACCTCCGGATGCCGGTGAACGCATCGCGAGAGCGGTACGTAGCGCTACTCTTTTCGCATGTCGTACTCGCCATCCGAGCATCCGCAGCCTGTCCGCGCACCGAACCAGGCTCTGCCCGTCTGGACCAGTCCCGTATCACCGAACTCGACCGGCACCATCCTCGGCGTCCTGGGCGTGGTGGTTCTCGGCCTGGTGTTCCTCGTCGTCTTCGGCTATCTCACGGTCTTCCTCGGGCCGGGAGCTGTCGCGGTCGGATTCATCGCGGCGCTCGTGCCGCTCGTCGTCGTGCTGGCAGCCGTCGCCTGGATCGATCGGTGGGAACCGGAGCCGAGGCTGGCCCTCCTCTTCGCCTTCCTCTGGGGCGCAGCCGCATCGGTGGCGATCGCCCTTCTCGTTGACCTGGGGGTGCAGGTCACCGCACTCCTGACCACCGGGCAGAATGCCGATGCCGTTCTCGGAGCGACCGTTCAGGCGCCGATCGTCGAGGAGGTGGCGAAGGGGCTGGGGCTCGTGATTCTCTTCTTCGCGGCGCACAAGCACTTCTCGGGCCCGGTCGACGGGCTCGTCTACGCCATCGTCATCGCCGCTGGTTTCGCGTTCACCGAGAACATCCAGTATTTCGGGCTCGCACTGATCGAAGGCGGGCCGGACGAGTTCGGGCTCACCTTCTTCATGCGCGCCATCATGTCGCCATTCGCCCACGCCACCTTCACCGCGCTCGCCGGTCTCGCTCTCGGCGTTGCGGCGCGGCGGCATGCCGGAATCAGCGCGCTCGGCTATTTCCTCGTGGGTCTCACCGGCGCGATTCTGCTCCACGCCCTCTGGAACGGTGCAACGTTCCTCGTCACGTCGCTCGAGTCGTACGCGGCGTACTTCGTCGTCGTGCAGGTTCCGATCTTCCTCGCGCTCATTCTCATGACAGTGCTGGTGAGGCGCCATGAGATCCGGCTGACACGGGCGAGGCTCGGGGAGTACGCGCGGGCTGGCTGGTTCACGCCGACCGAGGTCGAGATGCTCGCCACCTGGCCAGGCCGCAGACAGGCCCGCGCGTGGGCCAGGACGTTGCCGGGCAACCGCGGAGCGGCGATGGATGCCTTCACCCGGGATGCCACCCGGCTGGCGATGACCCGCCAACGGATGATCACCGGAAGAAACGAACTCGTTCACCGCAGGACCGAAGGCGAGCTTCTGACCGCGGTGGCCGCCGCACGGCAACAACTCCTCGGGCGCTGACTCGCTGCCCCTGGTGATGTGCGTTTACTGCGACGCCTCGAATCGATTTCTCGGGAATGCTTGACAACCACTGTGCAATCGATTTCACTGTGAACTGTTAACAGTTTACGGAGTGGAACAACGTGGTTTCAGACATCGTCCCCGTACGGGCGGAAGCGCTCGGCACCCTCGTCGCGAAGCGGCTGCGTGACCGCATCGTTCGCGGCGAGTACCCAGCGGAAACTCACCTGGCCGAAGACACGCTCGCCGAGCAGTTCGGCGTGAGCCGGGGACCGGTCCGCGATGCCCTGCGGCGTCTCGAAGCCGAGGGGCTCGTAGAATCTCGCCGCCGTAAAATCTTCACGCTCGGGCTTACCGCCGAGGACATCAGCGACCACTACGCCCTCAGGGAGGCCGTCGAGACCCTCGCCGTCCGCCTGGCCATCGAACGCGCCACGCCCGAAGACTGGGCACGGGGCCGAACGCTCGTCGACCGGATGCTCGCTGCCGCCCGGGTAGGCGACCACGATGCCTTCGCCAACGCGGACACAGCGTTCCACGCCCACACCTTCGAACTCGCCCGTCATCGGCGCCTGCAGGCAGTCTGGAATCAGTCAGAACCGATTCTGACAGCGCTCCTCGAGTTCACTGTCCAGGTCGACACCGACCTGGACGCGTCCGCCGATGACCACGCCACATTGTTCGACCTGATGTCCTCTGGCGAGGTCGAGGGTGCTGTCGCCGAGGCCACCGCCCACATCAAGCGTTCGTGCGAGCGGATGGTCTCGTCCTATCGCCTCACCGTCGACCGGCAGCAGGAATCCGCTGCCGGCTAACTCACGGCAGCGCCACGCTGCCGCTTCATTGAAAGGTAAAACGTGTCACACCAACTAGTTCGCAACACCGCCGTTCGACGCACGTTGGCCATCGCAGTCAGCGCCGGCCTCGCCGTCGCCGGCCTGTCGGCCTGCTCGTCTCCCGCTGAGTCGCCCGCGGAGTCGCCCGGCTCCTCGAGCGCGGCCGAAGAGACCAGCTTTCCGGAGAAGGACATCAACTTCATTGTTCAGGCAGCCGCTGGCGGGGGTTCAGACCTGTCATCGCGTGCGCTCGCCGCTCAACTCGAGGAGATCCTCGACGTGAGTATCGTCGTGGAGAACCGCCCGGGAGCATCCGGATCGACGGCGATGCAGTACGTCGCCGGAGCCGAACCGGACGGGTACACGATCGGTTTCGTTCCGGTCGAGATCGCCATGCTCGAGCACCTTGGTTTCGACGTGAAGCCGGACAACTACGACTTCCTCGGCCAGATCATGTTCAGCCCCGGTGTCATCGCCGTCCCGGCAGACAGCCCGTATGAGACCCTCGAAGATCTCGTCGATGCGTCCAAGGACAAAGCGATCACCGTTTCCAACTCTGGCGCCGGGTCGGTGTGGGAGGCTGCGACGCTCGCCCTCGCCGACGAAGCCGGAGCAGACCTGACCCCCGTGCCGTTCGACGGCGGGGCACCTGCGGTCGCCGCCGCGCTGGGCTCCCAGGTGGACGCCGTCGTCGCCGGAGCGGGAGAAACCGCCCAGGCCCACGCCGACGGGACACTCCGAGTCCTGGCTCTGTTCAACGATGAGGAACACGCCATGCTCGAAGGGGTACCGACCGCGGAGTCCGAAGGCTATGACGTCCTCTTCGGCGGCTGGGGAGGCGTGTACGCTCCGGCCGGACTCCCGGACGATGTGAAGAAGGTCCTCACCGACGCCATCGAAGAAGGTGCTCAGTCCGACGGTTTCGCCGACACCATCACGCCGAGCGGTGCGCTCACCGTCTACAAGTCGCCGGAGGAGTTCACCGAGTTCGTCAACTCCGAATCCGAGCGCTTCAGCACCCTTCTCCCGTAGGCGGACCCGCACATGTCATCTCGCCGTCGAGCGAAGGCCACCCCGACCGTCATTCCGGCGGCCGGGGTGGCCGGCACGCCTTCTCCAGCGGATGTGGCACCCGAGCTCGCCGCCCAGCCGTCGCGCCGCCTCGAAATCGTCACCGCAGCCATCGCGCTCGGGGCGAGCGTCGCGGGGTTCGCGCTCGCGCTGGCCATCGAACTCCGCACCGAAACCGGGGGAGTGGACCCGCGATTCTGGCCTACGCTGCTCTCGCTGCTCGCCGGAGCTCTCTCCGTGGCGCTGTTGCTGATCGCCGTGCTGCGCCCGCCTTTCGACCGCTCCGATCTCGAGGCCGCCAACCGTCAGGGCGCGATTCGGCTGGTTGTCGCCCTCGTGGTTGCCATCCTCTACGTGGTTCTTTGGCAACTGGCCGGGTACCTCGTCGCCACAGCGCTGTTCCTCGCGGCACTGCTGTGGGTCTTCGGTGGTCGCAGTTGGAAGACGTTGATCATCTTTCCTGTTCTCACCACTGCCTTCACGTACGTGCTCTTTCACACACTGCTCAAGGTGCCCCTATGAATCCCATCGTCTCCGGCCTTGAGGCGCTTATCGACCCCACGGTCCTCGTTTGCCTCCTCCTCGGCCTCGTCCTGGGAATGCTCGTGGGAGCGTTCCCCGGCATAACCGCAACCATGGCGGTGGCGCTCGCCAGTGGGTTCACCCTCACGCTGGAACCCGTCCAGGGCCTCGCCGTGCTGCTGACCATCTACGTCGCCGCGAACTTCGGCGACCGGGTGCCATCAATCCTCGTCAACACGCCAGGAACTCCAGCGTCGATCGCGACCACGCTCGACGGTTACCCGATGGCGAAACAGGGCAGGGCAGGACTTGCCCTGGTCATATCTGCCCTTGTGTCGGCGATCGGTATCTTCGCGAGCATGATCCTCTTCGCCGCTGCGGCGATCCCCATCGCCCGCCTGGCGCTCGAGTTCGGGCCATCCGAGATGTTTGCGCTCGTGCTGTTCGGTCTCACGGTGATGATCAGCATTTCGTCGAAATCGATGATCAAGGGAGTCCTCGCCGGTGTGGCCGGCCTGGCTCTCGCCACGGTCGGCCGCGATCCGATCACCGGTGACCAGAGATTCACCTTCGGCATCAACGACCTGTCCAGTGGCGTCGACTTCATTGCCGTCATCATCGGTGTGTTCGGCATCGCCGAACTCTTCGACCAATTGCTTACGCACCACGCCTCCAAAGTTCGGCCGATCTCGTCACTCGGCCGCTGGTGGCCGAACAAGGCTGAGTACCGCCAGATGGGCAAGCCGCTCGCGGTCGGCAGCGTCGTCGGCATGATCGTCGGTGTCGTGCCCGCGGCCGGTGGCGACATCGCCGGCCTGATCGGCTGGGATCGCGCCAGGCGCGTATCCCAGCGACCGGAGGAGTTCGGTAAGGGCTCGATCGAAGGTCTCACGGCGTCGGACACCGCGTCGAGCGCCACCCTCGGCGGTTCTCTCACCACAACTATGGCCCTCGGCATCCCGGGTGATTCGGTGATGGCCGTCATGATCGGCTCGATGATCATCTGGGGCATTCAGCCCGGACCGTCGCTGTTCACCAACCGCCCCGACCTCGTCGTGAGCATCACGGCGATCATGCTGATCGCCACGATCCTGTCCCTGGCCATCAGTCTCGTCCGGATGCGCGGCATGGTCAAACTGCTCGACGTGCCGGTGCACTACCTGTGGGCGACGATCCTGATGTTCTGCATCGTCGGCACGTACGCGACAACCAACAACATCTTCACCGTGGTCATCATGCTGATCGCCGGTATCGTCGGGCTCATAATGAAGCGGACCGGCTTCCCGGTTGGCCCGCTCGTGCTCGGCCTGCTGCTCGGACCGCTCGCCGAATCGAATCTGCGCCGGGCGCTCCTCATCGAAGGCCCCATCGGGCTGGTCAGTCACCCGATCTCCGCCGCACTCATCGCCCTGGCGCTGTTCGCAATCATCGCCCCGATCGTCGGCAGGGTCAGGCAGAAGCGCACAGCGACAGCTGCTGCGCGCACCGAGGCCGGGAACGCCCTCGTGAAATCATCGAAAGGACCACACGCATGAGCAACACCATCCGGCGGGACATCCTCACCGCCGTTCCCGTCTCATTCACGGCCGAGGGAGAGGTCGACTTCGGCGGCTCCCGCGAGATCCTGGAGTTCGTCCGCGACTCCGGCGTCGATGGCGCATTCGTGCTCGGCACGACCGGCGAATTCGCCTCCCTCTCCCGAGAAGAGAGGGACGGCCTCACCAGGCTCAGTCTTGCCGTGCTGTCGGACCTCCCGGTCGTCGTTCATGTCGGGGCACCGAGCCTATTCGAGGTGCGAAACCTGATCGCGGATGCCGTCAGGTCCGGCGCGACGACGATCGCTGTTCTCACCCCGTACTACCTGCCGGCGAGTGAGGCCGCGGTGATGCGGTTCTACGAAGCGGTCGCCGAAGCCAGTTCCGGTCTGCGCGTCTTCGTCTATCTCTTCGAGGCGCGCACCGGCATCCGGGTATCACCCGACATGCTCGGGAGAATCGCGCAGCTGCCGAACATCGTCGGCGCCAAGCTCAGCGGTGAAAGCCTGGAGTCGGTGAGCGCGTACCGTGCGGCCGTGCCGGAGAGCTTCGAGCTTTTCACCGGCGCAGACCGTGACCTTGCGAGTGCGGCGGACCATGGCGCGCAAGGGGTGGTGTCAGGCATCGCCTCGGTCTTCCCGCGCCCGTTCCTCGATCTCGTCGCTGCTCTGGAGAGCGGAGACCGATCGCGAATCGAGAAGACACAATCCGCCGTGAATGACGTCGTTGACACGGTGATCGGTGACCCGGCACGCATGAAGGCCGGACTGCGACTGCAGGGAGTGAATGCGGGATTCAGCCGGATGGCCCTCGACGAACCGGATGAGGACATCGCCGCGGAACTGGCCCGCGCGGTCCGCACATACGCGGGCGCTCCAGCCGCCTGAAATCCGGCCCTTAACAAACTCATCGCCCTGTGCCGCGGCAGTGCCGGCTGGTCGACGGGGCGATGAGTGGTTCCGATCCAGCATGCATCGAAACCGACCTGAGCGCAAGGTTTTTCTCCGTCAGCCCCACAGGCGGAGGGCGTGGAAAGCCGTGACGCCGCCGATTACGATCAGCGACATGACGAGGGCGCCCGGTGCGAGTCCCCGGTGAATCCGGCGGCCCTGCGGCGCCACGACGTTGAGACGCGGATCGGGCACCCGCTCGTCCGCGTAGCGTTCCGTCTGGCTGAGCGTCTTCGACCCGACGGTGTCGACGATCCGCTCGAGTCGCTGCCACACGGCCGGCTGCAGCAGGTCGAACGGTTCAGTCGAGTAGACGAACATCCAGTCGTCGACGATCTCGACGTCGAACGCGGATGATTCGTCGATCAGAAGCGCCATGAGGTCGGGCGTGAACACGTACAGCGCGTCGCGCCCGTACTCAGGAGGGCAGTAGAGCGTGAAGTAGCGATCGAAATCGCCTTCGAGCGAGAGCACGGAGCCCTTGCCGAACCGGCGCGGCAGGTTGGAGCCGAACAGCAGGTTGTTGCTCGTCGCATCGAGCACCATGTGCGGCAGCCGGCGATCGAGTTTCAGCGCCAGATAACCCCAGCGGTGAACAGTGCTGCTCCTGTCCCGTCTTACGGTGTAGCGGTAGTTGGCGACGTCGAGGGCACGACCGGACAGGGCGCGGACCGAATCGTATGACCGTCGGTCAGTGCCGATGTCGAAGATCATGCCCGGGTAAGGAGGAGCGGGGACGTGCCCGCCATAGGAACAGTCTCGCGCTGCGGCGAGTTCGCGGAGCCGCAGGCGCTTCTCCCACGTTGCGGCGCTTCCCGTCCATGCGCGCCACCCGGTCACTGCAGCCGCGGTGACGAGTGCCAGCAGTGCGACCGGGGTAAGAATCGCAACGACCGTGCCGAGGTCATGGGGCAGCAGCAACCCCATGAATGACACCACTGTCGACATGATGACGAGGAAGAACGCGCCGATCAGGACGAGAACGATCATCTGCAGGGCGGAGACCGGTGGGCGCGCCGTTGTGATCCAGCCCGACGTTCGCGCCCACCGGCGGAACGCCTTCACCTCTCCAGCGGCCACAGCTCGGGTGAGGGCGGAGTAGTCTCTGTCTGGCACTCGCCCGAGCATATCGTCGGCTCGCTTTGACGCGTGGACGGCGAAGCGGTTGGATGGTCACATGACCGAATCGCAGAACACCAAGCCCGAAATCGACGCCCCGGAGGGCCCAGCCCCCACCGAACTGGAGGTCGTCGACCTCATCGTCGGCGACGGCGACGAGGCTCAGGCCTCCTCCACCGTCAACGTGCACTACCTCGGCGTCTCGTACGACTCCGGCGATGAGTTCGACTCATCCTGGAGCCGCGGCGAGTCGATCAACTTCCCGCTTCGTAACCTCATCGCCGGCTGGCAGGAAGGCATCCCCGGCATGAAAGTCGGCGGTCGCCGCAAGCTGACCGTTCCGCCGAGCCTGGCCTACGGTGCCGCCGGTGGCAACCACCCGCTGTCTGGCCAGACCCTCATCTTCGTCATCGACCTCCTCGGTGTGAAGTAGCGCTTGAACGTCTCAGACCTCGTTCTCGAACGAAGCGACACGATCCCGGACTTTCCGAAGCCCGGGATCGTGTTTCGTGACCTGACACCCGTCTTCGCCGACGCGGATGCCTTCACCGCCGTGATCGACGACCTCGCGGCACGGTTCGCCGGTCGCTTCGATGCTGTCGCCGGTGTCGAAGCCAGAGGGTTCCTCCTGGCTGCAGCGCTCGCTTATGCCGCGCATGTTCCGCTCGTGCCGGTGCGGAAAGGCGGCAAGCTGCCCGGGCACGTCTTCAGCGAGGACTACGCCCTCGAGTACGGCACCGCCACCCTCGAGATCAGACCAGGGCAGCTCCCGGCCGGTTCACGCGTGCTGATCCTCGACGACGTGCTTGCGACAGGGGGCAGTTGCAGTGCCGCCGCACGGCTCGTGGAACGCGCAGGATACGCCGTCGCCGGGCTCGGTCTCGTCCTCGAGTTGCAAGGGCTCGGGGGGCGGCAAAGGCTCTCCGCGTACGACCTCTACGCCATCGTCACCGAACCTGCCTGATGGCGCTGGCGGCTGTGCTTCACGGCATCCGTTCGTCGTGCGTGAACCGACCTGAGTTCTGGTTCCGAATCGAAACGCGCACGACAAACGCGTCAGCGTCGGCTCGCCCAGCTCACGATGTAGAGCACTGATGGCGAGCTCATAGAGCACGGAGCCGACGAGTGCGCCGACGGCGAGGAAAAAGGTTGTAGCAGCCGTGGTTGTATGCGAACACCCCGGTGATCTCCGCGTCCTCAGCGCTCTCCAGCCCGAGGCGCTTCGAGACCGCCGGCCGGCTCCACACCAGTGACTCACAGTAGAAGATCAGCACGTGGACCGCGGCGGACAGCGTCGCAGTGATCGTGTCCGCGGTGGAGAAGATACGCGGCGAACGGATGCAGCAGCCCACCGGTGAGGGCGCCGCACCTGGCGCAGCCGTTCGAGCCAGTCCTCCGGTCCCGCTATCACGCCGCCCATGACGACACCACGGCCGCCGAGATACTTGGTCGCACTGTGCATGACGAGCGTCGCACCGTGCCGGATCGGCGGCTGGAGCACGGGGGAGGCGAAGGTGTTGTCGACGAGGACGGGTACCGGGCCTGGTCTCGATGGCGGCGATGTCCAGCAGCTCACGAGTGGGATTGGCCGGCGACTCGAGCACATGGTCGGTTCCGCCGTCCAGCGGGCGGCGACGACGTGTCCGGTTCCGGCACGAACGGCGGCCATGAGGACGGCGGAGAGCGCAGCCATCCCTGTGCTGACTGGTACGAGAACCTCGCGACGGGGCATCCGCTGGTCGACGGATCATCGATCGGGGGTACGTGGGTGCCCTCGTCACGGAGAGCATCCATTCCGCCGCGGACCGCAAGCGTTCCGAGCCGTGCATCGTCCTTGAGCATGCGGAATCTCAGCATTTTCTTCAATCGCCCGCACGAGCAGTAACAGGTACTCTGGGCATACGGCGTTCTCGCCGCAGATGATGCGTAGGCGCGAGGGAAAGCAGCGATGGAACCGAAGAAGCCGCAGCTCGATAGTACCGACCGCGCATTGCTCCGCGCCCTGTCGATGAATGCGCGGGCATCCGGATCCCAGCTGGCGACCGAACTCGGGCTCGCCGAGTCCACGGTCTCGCTCCGGCTGCGCCGGCTGCACCAGTCGGGCCACATCACCGGATACCACGCTGACATCGACCTCGCCGTGCTTGGCGCTCCGCTCCAGGCGCTCATCGCCGTTCAGCTTGCCCAGCACAATCGAGCGGACATCCAGAAGTTCCGGCGTGAAGCGCCCACCTGGCCCGGTGTGCTGTCGATGTTCCACATGGGCGGTCGGGACGATTACCTCATGCACGTCGCTGCACGCAGCACCGCGGACCTCCGGGAGTTCGTGGTCCAGTACCTGACCGGTCACCCGGCCGTCGCCCACACCGAGACGAACCTCGTGTTCGAACACGCGGCAGGCACCGGCTGGCAGCAACTGCTCACCTGACGTTTCGCCGGCTCGGCGGTTCCCCGGCTGCCGGAGGGAATGCCAGGCGGGAGGAGTGGCTTGGAGCCAGGGAAAGGTTGTGTCTGTGAAACTCTCTGTTCTCGATCTCGTCCCTGTTCGTTCCCGGCAATCCTCCGCCGATGCGCTCGCCGCATCCATCGATCTCGCCCGGGTGGCGGACGATCTTGGTTACGAGCGCTACTGGGTGGCTGAGCATCACAACATGCCGTCGGTGGCGTCGACGAACCCCGCGGTGATCATCGGGATCCTCGCCGCCCACACGAAGCGGATTCGGGTGGGGTCAGGGGGCGTGATGCTTCCCAACCACGCGCCGTTGGTCGTCGCGGAACAGTTCGCCCTCCTCGAAGCGGCCACTCCCGGACGGATCGATCTCGGTCTCGGCAGGGCCCCGGGCAGCGACCCGGTGGTGACCGCCGTGCTCAACCGTTCAGGCGCGACCAGCGATGTGAACAGCTTCCCGAACTACGTCAGCGACATCGCGACCCTGCTCAGCCCCGATGGGGCGACCGTCCGGCTGACCAGCGGCACCGAGTACGAATTGCGAGCGACCCCAGCGGCGACGAGCTCGCCTGACATGTGGCTGCTCGGCTCGAGCGACTATTCGGCGACCCTCGCCGCCTCCCTCGGACTCCCGTACGTGTTCGCCCATCACTTCGCCGGAGCAGGGGCGGAACGCGCCCTGGAGATCTACCGGAGCCAGTTCCGGGCGTCACACCTGCTCGACGCGCCACGAACGTTCGTGACCGCGAATGTGGTCGTCGCTCCGACGGCATCCGAGGCACTCGCGCTTGCCCTGCCCAACCTGCAGCACATGGCCCGGTTGCGCACCAACGAGCGCCTTGGTCGAATCGCGACGGTGGAGGAAGCGCAGGCGACGACGATGACCGCGCTTCAGGAAGAATTCATCGCAGCATCGCTAGGCAGCTGGATCATCGACGAGCCGGTTGCCGCCGCCCAGCGGGTTCGCGAGTTCGCGAGGCGCTTCGAGGTCGACGAGGTGATGGTGTCACCCGGTGCCTCAGCGTTCGACGCCGAGCCCGCCGATCGCACCCCTGCGCGGAGCAGAACACTGCGTCTCCTGGCCGAGCAGATCATGACGGACACGCGTCCCTGACACAGGAGGGCATCGCGCACGGGGAGAATGAAGAAATGAGCGAACCCGAAACCCGGAACACGCGGCTGTCCCGCCTGGACGCATTGCCGTTCACCCGTGAGCACCGAAAACTGCTCGTCGGCTCAGGCATGGGCTGGGCGCTCGACGCGATGGACGTCGGGCTCATCTCCTTCGTTCTCGCCCAGCTGGCCGTGACGTGGAGCCTGACCGGCACGGAGCTGAGCTGGATAGCGTCGTCGGGTTTCATCGGGATGGCGATCGGCGCGAGCCTCGGCGGCCTGCTCGCCGACCGGTTCGGGAGACGCCAGGTCTTCGCTGTCACCCTGCTCATCTTCGGTGTCGCCACCGGCGCCTCGGCGCTTGCCTGGTCGGTCGGGGCGCTGATCGCGTTGCGGTTCGTCGTCGGCCTTGGCCTCGGGGCGGAACTCCCTGTGGCCTCCACCCTTGTGTCGGAGTTCGCGCCGCCACGGATCCGCGGCCGGGTGATCGTGTTGCTCGAAGCGTTCTGGGCGGTCGGCTGGACCCTCGCGGCGATCATCGGATTCGTCGTCGTCCCAGCGAGCGCGGAGGGGTGGCGCTGGGCGCTGGCCATCGGTGCCGTCCCCGCGCTGTACGCCGCCGTCGTCCGGTTCGGGCTACCGGAATCGGTTCGGTTCCTCGAGTCGAGGGGCAGGATAGCCGAAGCCGAAACGACCGTTCAGCGTTTCGAACGATCCGCCGGCGTTTCGGCACCGGAACACCCTGTTGCTGTCGAAAATCTGCCGGCCGTGCCCCGGGTCAGCGCCGGCCGGCAGGTGACAGCACTGTGGGCAGCTCCGCACCGCGTCCAGACCGCGGCGCTCTGGCTGGTGTGGTTCTGCGTGAACTTCGCATATTACGGAGCGTTTGTCTGGTTGCCGACGATCCTCGTTGCATCCGGGTTCTCGCTCGTCCGTTCCTTCGGCTACACCCTCATCATCACCCTTGCCCAGCTGCCCGGCTACCTCGTTGCTGCCTGGCTCGTGGAGAAGTGGGGACGGAACAAGACCCTAGCGGTGTTCCTCACCGGGTCCGCTGTCTCCGCCGTGCTGTTCGGGCTCGCCGGGGCGGAATGGCAGGTGATCGGCGCCGGCATGCTGCTCTCGTTCTTCAACCTCGGCGCCTGGGGTGCGCTGTACGCCGTCACGCCGGAGCTGTACCCCACCGCGCTTCGCGGCACCGGCTCCGGCTGGGCCGCCGGCGTCGGACGCATCGCATCGATCCTCGCGCCCCTCGCCGTGCCGCTGCTCACCGGGATGGGCGGCAACGTCCTGCTGTTCAGCGTGTTCGCCGTCTTCTTCCTCGTCGCGGCGGGAGCGGCCCTGGCGCTCGCCGACAAACGTGGCACATCGCTCGACGACGTGCTGCCGCCGGAACTCGCCAGGGTCTGAGGCTCAGCCGCCGTTGCGCGGCAGATTGGCCGGGTATGGCTCGCGTTCCTGCTCATCGCGTTCGCGCACCCGGTCGACGAGTTCACGCCAGGGCCCGGTCAGGCGCTGCTCGGGGATCACGACTTCGCGCGGCTCAGCGATGACCTGCTCCTCGCGCCCTGACACTTCGGGGGAGCCCTCCTGGGCAGTGGGCCGAGGCTCGCAGTTGATCCGGTACAAGTAGCGGTCCGGTTGGGCCGGTTCCTCCGCCACGTCGTCCCACGGCAGCTGGCGGAGCAGGAGGATCCAGGAGTCCTCGTCTGGTTCCCTCTCGACGAACACCTGCCAGCGGCGGGCGAGGCCGGCGAATCCGCCGCTTCGGGTAACGGTCACCTTCATGCCCGCGATCGTACTCTGCTCAGCCGGTGACGCCTACCGCCTCCCACGCGGATCGGACCGCTTCGACCTCGGCTGAGCCGTCGCCGAAGAGCCGCAGGGCGACCGAGCTCGTCGCATCCGCGAAGCCGCGGAAGTCGGTTTTCGCCTTGATCTCCATGGTGACCGTCTCGTACCAGATCCGGCCGGCCGTCTGCCACCCCTTGCCCCCGATTTCAGCAGCGGCCAGGTAGAAGGCGCGGTTCGGGATGCCGGAGTTGATGTGCACGCCGCCGTTGTCGTCATCCGTTTCGACGAAATCGTTCATGTGTGCCGGCTGCGGATCCTTGCCAAGCACGTCATCGTCGTATGCGGTGCCTGGCGCTTTCAGCGACCGCAGCGCCGTGCCCTGCACTTCATCGGTGAAGATACCTTCGCCGATGAGCCAGCTCGCCTCGGTCACGTCCTGCCCGAGGGAGTGCTGCTCCACGAGAGCGCCGAACACGTCCGACACCGATTCGTTGAGCGCGCCCGACTGGCCTGAATAGACCAGGTTGGCGGTGTATTGGATGAGACCGTGTGTGAGTTCGTGGCCGATCACGCTCAACGAGCCGGTGAAGCCTGAGAACACCTGTCCGTCGCCGTCTCCGAACACCATGCGGCTGCCGTCCCAGAACGCGTTGTCATAAGCGTCCCCGTAGTGAACGCTCGCTTCCAGGGGAAGCCCGGCGTCGTCGATGGACGACCGGGAATACGCCTGCCGGAAGAGCGCGTGCGTGTGACCGAGGCCGTCGTACGCCTCATTGACGCTCGCGTCGGCGAGCGGTGCCTCACCTTCGCTGCGGACGAGGCGACCGGGCAGGGTCTCGGTGCCTGCAGCGTCCGAGATGAAGCGGTTGGGCACGGACAGGTCGGCGACCGGCGACGCCCGCTGGCGCACCCGGGGCAGGGTCGTCGGTTCGCCCGGGCGAACGGCGTGGAAGACGCGTTCGCTCTCGAGGGCCCGGCGAGCCGCATGCCGCGCGTGCTGCAACCGGGGGTCCTCGAGCGAGGCGAGGTGGGCGAGCAGGTGCGGCGGCACGATGAAGCAGCGATGTGCGGATGCTGCGGGTGCGGTCGGAGTCTGGATCGGTCGCGTTGCCATACCGGAATTCTCACACTCACCCCCGACAGCCGGGGTAACCGGGCGGCGGGGCGAACGGGTCGGGGCCGACCGTAAACTCGGGCGCATGCGATGTGGAATCACGATCCTCCCGCAGGATCCCTGGCCGGAAGCGCGACGCAAGTGGACCGCCGCCGAAGAGTACGGTTTCGACACGGCCTGGACCTACGACCACCTGTCCTGGCGGACGCTGGCGGATGAGCCGTGGCACGCGACAGTCCCGACACTCACCGCCGCAGCCATCGCCACGAACAGGATCCGGCTTGGCGCGATCGTCGCCTCGCCGAACTTCCGGCATCCGGTGCCGTTCGCGAAAGAGATTGCAACCCTCGACGACATCTCCGGCGGCCGGTTCCGGTTGGGGATCGGTGCAGGCGGCACCGGGTTCGATGCGTTCGTGCTGGGGGTGCCTGAGCTGTCGCCACGGGAACGTCATGAACGGTTCTCCGAGTTCGTGTCAGGACTCGATCTGCTCCTGCGGCACGAGTTGCCGGACAGCGGCGGCGTGAGCTTCGACGGCGACTGGTTCACCGCCAGCAAGGCGCGCATGGTGGGAATTCCTGCGCAGCACCCGCGGGTGCCTTTCGTGGTCGCCGCCAACGGTCCGAAGGGGATGCGCGTGGCAGCCGAGTACGGTCAGGGCTGGGTGACCACCGGTCGGGATGGTGCCGTCGGTGAGGAGTGGTGGACGTCGGTCGGCGACCTCACCCGTCGTTTCGAAGAGGCTGCGCTGTCCGTCGGGGCGGATCCCCTCGGCGTTGACCGTTACCTCATGATCGACGCCGGCGGGTCGTATGCGCTGGAGAGTGTCGGCCGTTTCGAGGACACGGCCGGCCGGGCCGCGGACCTGGGCTTCACCGATGTGATCACCCACTGGCCGCGCACCGAGGGCATTTATGCCGGCTCCGAGCGGGTCCTCGACGAGGTCGCTGCCCGACTGCCCAGGCTGCGCTGAAGCCGCTCGTGCGGCCGTATCGTCGCCTGGAAAGAGGGGATCGCACGATTGTCAGGGCCGATCCGTCGAATTTCTCCTGCAAACCCCGCGATCTCCTATTAACCGGTCGTCGTGACAGCGAGCAGACCGGCGTCGCGGCATCCGTAAGCTGGACGGATGAACCTCCTCGACGACGCAACGACCGGCGAACTCTCCGGACTCGAACAACTGCAGGCCCTCATCGCGTCAGGAGTGCGGCCGGCCATCGGTGAGGCGCTCGACTTCGATCTCGTCGAGGTAGGCAAGGGTCATGCCGTGCTCGAGGGCAGGCCAGGGCCATCCGTGATGGACCTCGTCGGGACGGTGCACGGCGGGTTCGCCGCCACGCTGCTGGACTCCGCCTGCGGCGCTGCCGTTCACACCCGCATCTCGCCCACCCAGGGCTACACGACGCTCGAGCTGAAGACCTCATACCACCGGCCGATGACCGCCGAGACCGGGCTCGTGCGCGCTGAGGCGAACCTCATCTCGTTCGGACGGCGTGCTGCTTTCGCATCGGCCGCGCTGACGGATGCCGACGGCCGGGTGATCGCGACGGCGACGTCGACGCTGCTCGTGTTCGAGCGGAGCGTCTAGCCGTATCGAGCTCATGGAGCGCATCGAGCACAGTTGCAACGGCCGCTGGTTGCGTGAGGATCAGGAGGTGGCCGCCCGGGAGGCTCCTCACCGGCCAGCCCCGTTGGGCTGCAGCCTCCCGTTCCTCCTGATACGTGTCCCCGAAAGCGAGGTAGGCGTTGGGACGCTCCGTCCAACCGGCGGCCACGGGCATCCGTTCAGCGAAGTAGGACAGGGGCAGCCGGATCTGCTCGGCTTCGACCCCGGCGCGCGTTCCGATGTCCGGGAACAGGTCAGCCAGCTCGGCGTCATCCCACCATCCGGTCCAGGGCGGGAGCATGCCGTTCCCGTCAGCGAGTCCGGCGAGCATCTCGTACAGCCGGAGCGGCCCCAACGGAGCAGACCCTGATCCGGGCGGCAGCGCGGCGTCGACGAACACGGTACCGAGCACATGAGGGCGCTCGCCGAGTGCCGGAACGTACAGGCCAGCGTTGCTGTGCGGCACGAGAACGTACGCGGCATCCTCGGGTAGGGCGTTTTCCCAGTGGGCCAGGCGGTCTGCGGGGCTCCGGAGCGGGCCGAACACCGGCGGGCTCGTGACCGTCCAACCACGATCGGCGAGGGCAGAGCCGACAGCAGCCCACACGGCCGGCCCCAGCAGCGGGCTGGGAAGGAGCGCCAGCCTCGTGGTCATGCTCGAACGCTACCCCGACCGGGGCTGAGTTCGCACGCCGAGAAACGGCCGGTTTCTCCTGTTGAGTGCGTGGCTCCGGTGAACCACCCTGTTGAGCGCGGCTCCAGGGTCACGGCCAGAGCAGACCGCGCTCCCATGCCCGGCCGCGAAGCCGGTATCGCAGCCGGACGTGGGCCCGGTCGGGGGAGGCCTGCCAGAACTCAACGCTGTCCGCCGCGACCGCCCACGTGTTCCAGGTGCGGGCGACAAGAGAGGGGTTCTCAGCGATGCGCGCCGCCGCATCCGCATACGCGGCGGCATACGTTTCGCGTGAGCCGAGCGGTTCGCTCTGGTGCCCTACGAAAGCGGCGGCACGCGCCTCCTCCGGCCGGGCCAGGAAGTCCGCCTCACCGTCCGCCTGCGGGAGTTGGCGGACGGGACCGGTCACGCGTATCTGCCGACCGAGCTGCGGCCAGAAGAACGTCAGTGCAGCGAACGGATTCGCCCCCAGGTCGCGTGCTTTGACACCGTCATCACGCGAGGCGAACACCCAGCCGTGCTCGTCGATGTCCTTGAGGATCAGCGTTCGCGCGGTGACGACGCCGTCCGGCCCGCTCGTCGACAGAGTCATGGCATGTGGCGCGAGCACACCAGCGTCGACGGCCTGGCTCAGCCAGTCGACGAAG
This sequence comes from Mycetocola sp., assembly GCF_025464835.1. GTDB lineage: Bacteria > Actinomycetota > Actinomycetes > Actinomycetales > Microbacteriaceae > Mycetocola_A. The sequence continues at coordinate 23,554 of NZ_JAODMP010000092.1, forward strand.
AGATCGACCGGGTCCTCCGGCGCGTCACCGGTCCTGAACGCCGGAAGGTCATCCGGGAAGCTGGGCAAAGACCGTAGGAGTGAAGAGAGGAGCTGGTTCATGGCGACCCTTTCGAACAGTGTTAGCACGACGTCCGTTGTTCCGGCTGGACGGGTTCACCCTAGCGCCGACCGGGGGATCGAAACCTGCTAAACTCTTGAGGTTGCCGTCCAACGGCCGCGGATAAAGAGAGCCTGCACACTCTGTGACGGGCACCGCGCAACGAGAGAAAAGGGGATTCACCTATGGCACTTGAAGGCGAAGCCAAGAAGGCGATCATCGAAGCATACGCAACTCACCCAGGTGACACCGGATCCCCCGAGGTCCAGATCGCCGTGATGACCCAGCGGATCAAAGACCTCACCGAGCACCTCAAAGAGCACAAGCACGACCACCACTCACGTCGTGGCCTGCTTCTGCTCGTCGGTCAGCGTCGCCGCCTGCTTGGCTACCTGGCTGATGTCGACATCAACCGCTACCGCTCGCTCATCGAGCGTCTCGGACTGCGTCGCTAATTCAGTCTTAGAGAAACGGGCCGTCCACCGCGAGGTGGGCGGCCCGTTTTTTCTGCCGGGGAACCGGTACGGATGCGGGCAGCCGCGCCGCTCACAGCCGGTACAGTCGTGCCTCCCACGGCCGCAGGGGAGCGTCGGTGTCGACGGGGTAGTTGCCGAGGACGAGCTCGGCGCCGCCGATGTCGAGGGGGAGTTCGCCGTCGAACGGCTCGTCGGAGACGTTGGCCACGACGAACAGGCGCTCGGATGAGGACGTGCGCATGAACGCATACAGCGTCGGATGTGTCGGCTCGAGCAACTCGAACCCGCCAAGGGCGACCGTCTCGTTCTCGTGCCGGAGGGCGATGAGCTTGCGGTAGAAGTCGAAGACACTTCTGCCTGACGCCCGATCCGCCTCAGCGTTCAACTCGGGGTAGTTCGGGTTCACCGCTATCCACGGGGTCCCGGTGGTAAAGCCGGCATGTTCAGTCGCATCCCACTGCATCGGGGTCCGCGCGTTGTCTCGCCCGCGCGCATGAACGCCGGCGAGCACACTCGACGGCGCCTGATCGTAGTCATCGACCGCCTCCCGGTAATGGTTGAGCGACTCGATGTCGCGGTAGTGCTCGATCGACTCGAACTTCACGTTCGTCATGCCGATCTCCTCACCCTGGTAGATGTACGGAGTCCCGCGGTGCAGGTGCAGCACGAGCGCCCACAGGGTCGCTGACTCCACCCGGTACTCGGTGTCATTACCGAACCGGGACACCAGCCGGGGCTGGTCATGGTTGTTGAGGTACAGGCTGTTCCAGCCGCGTTCGGCGAGACCGTCCTGCCACCTGGCCAGATTGGACTTGAGGGCGACGAAGTCCAGCGGGATCGCGTCGAACTTGTGGCTGCCTGAATCCAGCGACACGTGCTCGAACTGGAACACCATGTCGATTTCGGCGCGCGCCGGGTCGGTGAACAGCACCGCATCCTCGATGCTCACGCCGGGCATCTCTCCGACGGTGAGGTACTCGCCCTCGCGGCCCGCGAAGACCTCCCGATGCATCTCCTGCAGGAAATCGTGGATCTGCGGGCCCATCGTGAAACCCAGCCCTGAGCCACGCTCCGGCCCGTCGACCAGTTCGACCCGTTTCGCGATGAGGTTGATGACGTCCATCCGGAACCCGTCGACGCCGCGGTCGAGCCACCGGCGCATCATCGCGTACACCGCCTGCCGCACCTCGGGGTTCTCCCAGTTCAGATCGGGCTGCTGTTTCGCGAACAGGTGCAGGTAGTACTCGCCCGTCGTCTCGTCGCGCGTCCACGCCGGCCCCGAGAACGCGCTCGTCCAGCCGTTCGGGGCGCTCCCGTCTTCCCGGGGCGCACGCCACCAATACCAGTCCCGCTTCGGATTGCTCGTCGACGACCGGGATTCGACGAACCAGGGGTGCTCATCACTGGTGTGGTTCACGACGAGGTCCATCACGATCCGGATGCCCCGCCCGTGTGCCTCGGCGACCAGCTCGTCGAAGTCGGCGAGGGTGCCGAAGACCGGGTCGATGTCCTCGTAGTCGCGGATGTCGTAGCCGTTGTCGTGCTGCGGCGACGGGTAGACGGGGGAGAGCCAGATCACGTCGACGCCGAGTTCGGCAAGGTAACCGAGTCTCGAGCGGATGCCTGCCAGGTCGCCGATGCCGTCACCATCCGAATCGGCGAAGCTGCGCGGGTACACCTGGTACACCACAGCCCGGGTCCACCAGGGCGCCGCTGCCTCGTTGTTCTCGATTACCTTCGTCGTCGCATCCGTCATGGACTCGATCCTCTCATTCGCGCGGCGTTCTCGACGTGTGGGCCGAGATCTGGCATCCTCAGTACGTGCCCCATTCGGGCCACAGAATCGGAAGGACAACGATGAGTCTTTGGCGCACGAAAAGCATCGAGGCTTCCCTCGCCGATTCGCACCTCGAACACCGCAGTCTCAAGCGGACGCTCGGCACCTGGGACCTCATGGTGATGGGTGTCGCCGTCGCCGTGGGCGCCGGCATTTTCTCGGTCGGCGCACGGGCTGCCGGCGACTACGCGGGCCCGTCCGTCAGCCTCGCATTCGTGCTCGCTGCGATCACCTGTGCGCTCGCGATCATGTGTTACGCCGAATTCGCCTCGACCGTGCCGGTCGCCGGCTCCGCGTACACCTTCACCTACGCCACCCTCGGCGAGTTGCTCGCCTGGATCATCGGCTGGGACCTCATCCTCGAAATGCTCACAGCCGGGGCGGTCATCGCCAAGTACTGGGGCATCTACCTGTCGCTGGTCTTCGAACTGTGGGGCTGGAACGTGCCGGACACGATCAGCGTTCTGGGGCTGCAGGTGAGTTGGGGGCCGTTTCTCATCGTCGCTGTCTTCACCACCCTCCTCGTGCTCGGCACGCAACTGTCTGCGAGGGTCGGTGCCGTGTTCACGATCATCAAGGTCGCCATCGTCCTCTTCGTCATCGTCGTCGGCGCTTTTTTCATCAAGGTGGAGAACTACACGCCGTTCATCCCTGAAGCCCGCGCGACCGAAGGCGGTTCGAGCGACGTGTGGGCGCAGTCGCTGTTCTCGTTTATGACGGGTGCGGCGCCCGCGCAGTACGGGGTCTTCGGCCTGCTGGCCGGGGCCTCCCTCGTTTTCTTCGCGTTCATCGGCTTCGACGTCGTCGCCACGAGTGCCGAAGAAGTGCGCAACCCGCAAAAGAACCTGCCCCGCGGAATCTTCGGCGGTCTGGCCATCGTCACGGTGCTCTACATCGGTGTGAGCCTGGTGCTCACCGGGATGGTCCCGTACACGACCCTCGCTGAGGCCGAGGACCCGTCGCTCGCTACAGCGTTCGTGGCGGTGGGAGCCGACTGGGCGGCGCAGGTCATCTCGGTGGGTATCCTCGCCGGTCTCACGACCGTGATCATGGTCCTCCTCCTCGGGCTCGCCCGCGTCCTGTTCGCGATGAGCCGTGACGGTCTGCTGCCCCGCTCCCTCAGCGTGACCAGTGACAAGCGGCGCACCCCGGTGCGCGTCCAGATCATCACGGGTGTACTCGTCGCCCTCCTCGCCGGACTCACCGACATCGGAGTGCTCGAGGAGATGATCAATATCGGAACACTCAGTGCCTTCGTGCTCGTCAGCATCGCCGTTCTCGTGCTCCGGAAGAAGCGCCCGGACCTGCCGCGCGCGTTCCGCGTGCCGTGGGCACCGTTCCTGCCGATCCTTTCCGCCGTGCTGTGCACCTGGCTGATGCTGAACCTCACGACGCTGACCTGGGTCCGGTTCCTGGTCTGGCTGGCGATCGGGGTGGTCATCTACTTCGCGTACGGACGCCGCCATTCGGTTCTCGGCCGCGAGCAGGCGGCCGATGCGGCGCTCGCCCAGAAAGTTACTGCAGACTAGGCGGATGCTGCATCGTCACCCGGTACTCGGCCTCTTCACCGTCGCGTATCTGGCGTTCGTCGGCTGGATCACGCTCGGCCCCCAGCCGTTCGATGACGACCCCAACGGCCTGCTCTTCCGGTCGCTGGCTCTCTTCGATCGGTACTCGGCGACGTCCTGGATCACGTACAGCGGACTGGAATTCACCGCCAACATCGGCATGTTCCTGCCGATCGGCTTGTTCCTCGTTCTGCTGTTCGGCCGCAGGCTGTGGTGGCTCGCCATGATGCTCGGCTTCGGCCTCACTGTGGCCATCGAGACCGCCCAGATCTTCCTTCCCGCCCGGGTTTCCGACCCGAGGGACATCCTGGCCAACACCTGCGGCGCCGTCCTCGGCGTGCTCGTCGGGTTGATCCTCACCGCGCGGAAGGCGCGTGCGATCCGCGCGGCGAACGCCCGTCGTCCGGTGGGCGCGACCCGCTGAGGATCACCGCTCAGGCGTCGCAGTCGGCGGGAGAACGCGCTGCGCACCCGTCGGGTCGCGTCGGGACGGGCCGGGAGGGGCATCCCTGTGGTCGGTGAAGATCCACTTCGGTTTCGGCTCGACGATCGGCCGGAACAGCTTGCGCACCGGCCCGCTCGACAGCACGATCGCGATGAGAAGGGAGAAGACGAGCATTCCGACGAGGTAGAGCTCGGGGATCTCCTCCCCCCTCAGCACACCGCTCTCGCGAAGCGGATAGAGCACGAAACTGTGCAGCAGGTAGACATACATCGTGTACTGGCCGAGTGTCGTCATCCAGGTCTCACGCCGGGGGAGCAGGACGAAGAACGCCGCGCTGAGCAGCGCCGCGAGGGCGATGAGCACCAGCCGCACACCCCCTGCCCACCACTGGTCACCGCCCAACCCTGCGTACGACTGGTCGTAGAAGAACCAGTGCTGAAGGTCGATGGCACGCCACAGGTCGATGAAGGTGGCGAGCACAGCGACCGAGGCAAGCAGAAAGACGATCGCGGTCGCACGGATCAACCAGGTCTGGCGTTCAACGACCCGCCACCGGTCGACGAGCTTCCAGCGGTGAAGCTGCCAGCCGAGTACGAAGAAGGGCAGGATGCCGAGTGCCCGGGCGAGCGAGAAGGTGCTGTCGACGTTGTCGAGATAACCCACGCCGACCGACACGATCAGCGACCAGGCGAGCGGCCAGCGCAGCAGCGCCAGATACGGCAGAACGAGCCTGAAGATGCCGAGGGCGAGGAGGAACCACAGCGTCCAGCTCGGTTGGGTCGGGTTGAGTTCGCTTCTACCCTCGACGAGGAACTTGACCAGGGTCCAGATCGACTCCATGATCACGTACGGCACGAGAATGTCGGTGATCACTCGCTTCATCTGGCGGACGGTCGGTGGCCCGCTCTTCGTGAAGTACCCGCTGACAATCGCAAACGCTGGCATGTGGAACGCGTAGATCCAGAGGTATGTGACGAGGGCGGCATCGGAGTCATACGTGATCCTCTGGATGCCGTGACCCATGACGACGAGGACGATGCAGGCGAACCGCGCGTTGTCCCAGAACGGTACCCGTGGTTTCGGCGCTGCTGCCGCCTGTTGTTCCTGCGATCCAGCGCTCATCGGTGCTCCCTACTCTGCATCGTTCGCCCCTCCACCCTATTGCGGAAAAGTTTCATCCTCAGACGGAATAGATTGCAGAGACACCTCGTTACCCCTCATGTCTATTCAATTGAATGGACTCCATATTCTGCTGGAAGGCGATCATGCAGTTCGGAATCTTCAGCGTCGGGGACATCACCACCGACCCCACCACCGGTCATACCCCGACGGATGCTTCGCGTCTTCAGGACATCCTGACCATCGCGCAGCACGCTGAGGCCGTGGGGCTGGATGTCTTCGCGATGGGCGAGCACCACAACCCGCCCTTCTTCCCGTCAAGCCCTGTCGCGATCAACAGCTACCTCGCCGCCAAGACCGAGCGAATCATCCTCTCGACCGCCACGACGCTCATCACCACCAACGACCCGGTGCGCATCGCCGAGGAATACGCGATGCTGCAGCACCTCTCGGGTGGACGCATGGACCTGACCCTCGGCCGCGGCAACACCGGCCCCGTTTACCCGTGGTTCGGTGAGGACATCCGCCAGGGCATTCCGCTCGCGTTGGAGAAGTACGCGCTGCTGCGCAAGCTCTGGCGTGAAGACGTCGTCGACTGGGAAGGCCAGTTCCGCACGCCGCTGCAGGGGTTCACCTCCACTCCGCGCCCCCTCGACGGTGTTCCGCCGTTCGTCTGGCACGGTTCGATCCGCAGCCCCGAGATCGCCGAGCAGGCCGCGTACTACGGTGACGGGTTCTTCTCGAATCACATCTTCTGGCCGGCATCCCACACCCAGAAGATGGTGGCGTTCTACCGCCAGCGCTTCGAGCACTACGGCCACGGTCGTGCAGACCAGGCCATCGTCGGACTCGGCGGCCAGGCCTTCATGCGCAAGAACTCCCAGGACGCCATCCGCGAGTTCCGCCCGTACTTCGATAACGCACCCGTCTACGGCCACGGTCCGAGCATGGAGGACTTCACCTCGCAGACACCGCTCACCGTTGGAAGCCCTCAGCAGGTCATCGACAACACGCTCGGCTACCGCGACTACGTCGGCGACTACCAGCGCCAGCTCTGGCTCATGGACCACGCCGGCCTGCCGCTGAAGACCGTTCTCGAGCAGCTCGACCTGCTCGGTGGAGAGGTCGTCCCGGTGCTTCGTCGTGAGTTCGCGAAGAACCGCCCGGCGGATGTCCCCGAAGCTCCCACCCACCAGGCGCTCAAGGCAGCGACCGAGCGTCAGGACCCGGCAGTTCCGGGTGCCCAGGGCGCCACTTACTCCGTGGAGGTGAAGTAATGACCATACGTCAACTCGCCGTCATCTCGGCCGGCCTCAGCCAGCCCTCGTCCACCCGGATGCTCGGTGACCGCCTCGCAGCGGCCACCGTGGCCCGGCTGGAGGAGAAGGGTGTCGAGGTCGAGGTGAGGACCGTGGAGTTGCGAGACGTGGCCCAGGACATCATGAACAACATGTTGACCGGTTTCGCCAGCCCGAAGCTCGAAGCCGTCATCGACGCTGTCACGAACGCCGACGGTCTGATCGCCGTCACCCCGATCTTCACGACCAGCTACAGCGGACTGTTCAAATCGTTCTTCGATGTAGTCGACAACAGGGCGCTCACCGATATGCCCGTTCTGATCGGTGCGACGGCGGGAACCGCGCGTCATTCACTGGCGCTCGACTACGCGATCCGGCCGATGTTCACGTACCTGCACGCCGTCGTCGTCCCGACAAGCGTCTTCGCGGCATCCGAGGACTGGGGAAGTGGCGCAGACACCATCAAGACCTTGCCTGACCGGATTGACCGTGCCGCGAGCGAGCTGGTGCCCCTGGTGATCGCGTCCGAGCGATCCACAACGGTACGCGACCCGTTCGGTTTCGACGCCGCGCTCAGCGCGGTCGGTGGTGGTTCCTGAGCCTGTCGAAAGATCAGCCCAGCTGATCGGACGCTTTCGCTCGATGCCGCCCGGACAGGGGCGGCATCGTCGTTTGTGCACGCCACCCACGCCCTCGTGTGCTCAACTGGAGACATGAAGACGGCCAGAAAGAACCTCCTTGTCGGCATCCTGGTGCTGGTCATCGCGATGGTGATCGCATGGGCGATCGTCAATATCGCCCTCGCGTTCCTCGCAGCGGCGATCAAGTTCGTGCTGATCGCCGCCGTCGCACTGGTGCTTCTCGCTGTCGGCTGGGCCTGGTGGGCGCGGGTCCGGGACTGAGGTCAGCACCCGGAGAAACCGGGTACGTGCGCCGGAGGTCGTCCGACACGGCGTATGAGCGCCAGCGAGCGACTGTCCCTTCCGGTATCTCGGGGATCCACCAGACAAGCGAGCCCCAGACAAGGACCACGAGTGCCACGGCAGTACCGGTGTCGAGCACACCGAACCCCGTGCCGCGCAGTCGAGTGGCCACCCATGCCAGCATTCCGGAAGCCGCCGCGGCGACGAGCGAGACGGTCAGCCAGTTGATCAGCCAGGTCCGCGGCAGATCCGGGATGACCGGCAGCCAGCCGATGGTCAGTACCGCGGCGAGAAGGAAACCCGCTGCCGCGACCGTCAGCGGCAGGATGGTGCCCGGATCCGGATGGAACGACTCGATCCAGCCAGGCACCCAGACGATCAGAACAACCCAGGCGGCGTAACCGATTGTGCCGGCGCTGTACACCAGGCCAGGTGTGCTTCCCTCTTCCGGGGAACGGGCGCGCAGGCCGGCGCGCGCCGCGAGCAGGCCCGCAGCGGCGGCGAGGATCCAGGAGGAGACCGAGAGCCCGCCCGCCCAAAGCGCCCAGCCTGCCGCCAGGAGGGTCGCCAGCGAACCGACCGCGTAGACGGCACACTGCCGCGCGGTCCGCCGCCGGAGGTCGAGCACCTGGGCAAGGATTCGCGAGTCCGGTGTCGCCGAAGACGACAGCAGGGTGACCAGCCGCTCCCACGCGCCGGAACGCCTCGAGAGCGTGACGACGAGGCCGGCGCCGAGCGCGTCGACGGGGTCGTCCTTGTCGATGATCGTCGCCGACAGGTCCACCGTGATCCTCACGGCCCGGTGCGTGTGATGGATCCGGCTCACCGCCGGGTCGTGGAACTCTCGTAGCGCTCGCCGGACCTCCACCCAGAAGTACCCGTCACCCCTGAGCACCGAATCGAGCCGGGCGAAACCGGGCGGGTGCATCAGGCGCCACGCGCTTCCGACGTTCCGCCATGTGTCAAGGAGCGAGTCCACGCTCGCGCCCGCCCTCTGGGCCACGGCGTACATCACCACGTTGAGCCCGCCGCCGCTCGCCCCGGCCATCACATCGAACTCGACCGAATCGAACCCGCGGGAGTGCAGCATCCGCGCGTACTGGCCGGCCCGTCTCCAGGAATCGTCGGATGCTGCGCTCACCGGCGAAGGCGGGATGAGTACCGCGACAGTGCTGCCGTCCGGCGAACGGCGGATCCGGATGCGGCGCCACAGATCGATTTCGGCGACGGCGCCGGCGGTCCAGACCGCGAGGCTCACCCCGCCCCTCATGGCGAGGGCGGCGCGCAGGATCCGGCCATGCCGGGCAGTGAGGCCAGCGTATTCGTCAGCGGCGAGCGGCCGGGGCTCGCTCGGGCCCGCCGGGTCCAGGGCCAGGGCGAGCAGGCCCGTGCGGTCGTCGATGCCCGGCATTCTCCGTTTTCACCCCCGCGGCCCTGCCTCGTGCGTTGAGAGCCGCCGTACTCCCGCGGCCGAGGCCGGCGGAAGAGCGCTCCATGGCGCTTGCCGACGGGGGAGAGTCGGCGGCATCCGTTCGCAGAAGGGACACGCGCATTTGGGTCTTCCCCGCTGCGAAAAACCGCTCCTCTGCTAGGCTTTACATGGTCCGGTAGAGATATCGGGCACATATTCACGGAGCAGGCCGGCAGGAAGCTGGTCCTCGGTGGTGGATTTCTCTCGCGTCGGGGCCCCGACAAACCCCATTGCGGTACACCGGCACCCACGGCGGCGCTGAGAGCGATTTTCTACTGGAGATCAGCCAAACCACACGGTTTGAGTAATTACTGCCTGTTCCTGCTCCTATGCAGAGCGTGCGCCCACACGGGGCGGCGCTAAACGTAAGGAGAGACCTATGGAAGGTCCAGAAATCAAGTTCGCCGAGGCTATCCTCGACAACGGCAAGTTCGGCAAGCGCACAGTCCGGTTCGAAGCCGGCCGTCTCGCACAGCAGGCACAGGGTGCCATCGCTGCTTACCTCGATGAAGAAACCATGCTGCTCAGCGCCACCAGCGCTGGCAAGCACCCGAAGGACCACTTCGACTTCTTCCCGCTCACGGTTGACGTGGAAGAGCGCAGCTATGCTGCAGGCAAGATTCCCGGATCGTTCTTCCGCCGCGAAGGCCGTCCGTCGACCGAGGCCATCCTCGTCTGCCGCCTGATCGACCGGCCGCTGCGCCCGTCCTTCGTCACCGGCCTGCGCAACGAAGTCCAGATCGTCATCACCGTTCTGAGCATCGCTCCGGACGAGTTCTACGACGCGCTGGCCATCAACGCGGCATCCATGTCGACTCAGATCTC
>NZ_JAODMP010000080.1 GCF_025464835.1 Mycetocola sp.
CCATTGACGTGGCAACCACCACCGTCGAGACACCTGAAGAAGTCGCCCATACTCTGCGGCGGGCACTGCAGTTCGTCGATGCCGACAAGCTCTACCCCTCCACCAACTGCGGCATGGCACCCCTGCCCCGGAGGGTCGCCCGCGCCAAGCTTGCCTCGCTGGGCGCCGGCGCGGACATCCTCCGACGTGAGCTGTCGGCTTAGGCTCCAGGCGGGCTCCTCCGAGAGTGAAACCCCGGGATTGATGCGTTCCCGGGGTTTCGTAGTGGCGGCGGAGCTAGCACGACGGTCGCTTTTATGGATGGTGGCCGCGGGTTCGGTAGTGGTGTCTTTTTCGCGGTTTGTTGATGTCGGCGCCGCCAGCCCGAGCGGTCCAGCATGTGTTCGGGGTTCGGTGGCTGATGAAGATTAGGCAGACGAAAAGGTGTCTGATCTCGGGCGCGCTCAGGGTGACGAGGTCGCTGTCGTCCCTTTTTCTGACCGGGTCACGGTCAGGAAGGCGTGGGCGAGCATCGAGGGGGGGTGATGCGCCGATACCGGCCGGCGTGTTGACGCACCTGGTTTTGATTCAAACCGGTCTGCCCTTTGCTGCGCTGGAGGGTCTCTTCAGAGGCACAGCGGGCTCCGGCGGACTGGGCGAGGTCGGCCGGACTCACGCGTCTGGGTCCGTGGGTCAGGTGATGGGCGATCTCGCTCGGGGGTGCTCGCTTCGCCAGGCATCGGCCAGCAAGCGGTACGAGCGCACCCGGTCCGCGAGAGCATGCGCCTGTGTCGTGATTACGAGCTCGTCCGCACCGGTCGCCGCAACCAACGCCTTAAGGCGCCGCACCACGGTCTTGGGCGATCCGACGATCCGTGAGGCGAGCCTGTCGGACACGATCGCCTCATGTTCGTCGCTCCAAGGCAAAGCAGCCGCTTCCGCTGGGCTCGGATACGGCTGCGCAACGTATTCGGTCCGGATACCGTGAAGCCACGGCCTGAATGGCGCCGCGAGCTCTGCGGCCTGCTCGTCGCTCTCCGCGACGAGCACATCCGCCGACACGATGACGTACGGGTTCGGATGCTCGGGCGAGGGCACGAATGCTTCCCGATACGCCGCAACGGTCTCGAGAATCTGCTGGGGCAGGGCGTGATAGTTCGCACCGAACGGTAACCCGAGGGCACCGGCGACGCTCGCACTGACGCCGGCCGAGCTGCCGTGAACCCACACCTGCACGTTTTCCGCACCGTGCGCCGGAGTCGCGACCACCGGAACGCCCTCCTGTGCCTGATATGTCCCGTCAAGGAACCCGAGCACGTCACGCGTCTGCTCGCCGAAATCGGCCGGATTTCCCGGCGTCCGCGATAGGAGCCTGTCGTTCAGCCCGGCCCGCACGTCGGCGAACGGGGCGGCACAGAACGACGGGATCACGACCCCGTCGACCTCGCGGAACGGTGCCACTGGTCCCGGCTGAATCTCCCCGGCCTCCAGCTTGCGGTTGGTCTCCTTTGCGCGCGCTCGCTGCTCGACCGACGGGCCGCCTCGGCCGATACCGAGGTCGAAACCGCGCCCGCCGAGGGCCGCCACAGTTCCGGCGATCTCCGCAACCTGCAACGGGCTGTAGTTGTCGATGACGAGCACGGCCACGCCGACCCGGATCTGGCTTGTCGCGTGAACAATTGTGGGCGCAAGCAGGTAGGACGCCGATCCCGCACCGCCGGGGTACAGGTGGTGTTCGGCCAGCCAGAAACGGCGGTAGCCCAGGCGGTCGGCGTGCCTGGCCAGCTCGATGCTGCTTGACAAGGCCTCGGCCGCCGATTGTCCGCTCGAGGTCAGAACAAGGTCGAGCACAGACAAGGGGACGGTCACAGGAGAGCTCTCTTCACTCGATCATCTTGCTCGCAGTCACGTCAGGTGGAGACGCCGGTTGTCACATCCCGTAATAAGACGAATTTCTGCTGTCACCAGCGCATAACCTGAAGGCCACATGCGGGTGACCGCACCCGTCGCACCATCGGACATCCAGAGGAACCTATGAATATCTCGACTGCACGGCATCCGCGTGTTCGCGCTCTACCCGGCATTTTGGCGCTCGGCGCGGCCGGCGCCCTTCTTCTTTCCGGCTGCTCTGAGCCAACCGCGGCGACGGAGTCTGCCGAGAAGCCGGCTGCTGGCAGCGCCATCACCCTCGGCGACCCGGCAGACCTCGACCTCGTCGTTGACGGTACCTTGACCGTGCACGCTGACGAGCCGGTGTGGTCTCCATGGTTTGTCGACAACGACCCGAGCAATGGCAAGGGCTTCGAAAGCGCTCTTACCTATGCCGTCGCTGAGAAACTTGGATTCTCCGAGGATGTGGTGACGTGGGGCTACACCGCCTTCTCTGCGTCGTACGCTCCCGGCCCGAAAGAGTTCGACCTCTACGTTCAGGAGGTCTCCATTACCGAGGATCGTGCCCAAGCGGTCTCGTTCAGCGACCCGTACTATGTCTCCCGGAGCGTCGTCGTGGCCAAGGCGAACTCGGATGCCGCTGCCGCCACGAGCGTCGACGAACTGGCTGAACTCACCTTCGGCACGGTCGCGGGCACAACGCAGGACAGCTACATCACCGACACAATTCAACCGGCCGAGGTTCTGAGCTATGACACCGTCGCTCTGAGCACACAGGCGCTGGAAAACGACCAGGTTGATGCGATCGTTGTCGACCTGCAGATCGCACAGAACGTCGTGTTGAACCAGTACGACGACCTCACGATCGCCGGTCTGTTGAAAGACAACGGCAAGAGCAAAGGGATGGGCTTCGTCCTCGACCTCGAGAGCACGCTGACCCCGTATGTCAACGCCGCCCTGGCCGAGTTGGAGGAAGAGGGAACCATCGACGAACTTGCTGAGACCTGGCTACCTCTTCCCGCCGATGTGCGGGAATACGACCAGTAGATGAGCGCGCCTGCTCGCCGACGCGTCCACCTCGGTGCCTTCTACCCGAATGACCACCACCACACCCTGTGGGGGCATCCGGATGCCGGCAGCCAGATCGACTACTCCGCGTTCCGCCACTTCACCACGAGTGCGGAGCGCGGGATCTTCGACTTCGTCTTCCTCGCGGAGGCGAACTGGCTGCAGGAGCACCGGGGGGCCGTTGTCGAGCACGCCATCCTCGACAAACCCGACTCACTCACGACACTCGCAGCCCTCGCCGCGGAAACGACGAACATCGGGCTGGTCGCGACGATCGGGACGACCTTCTCAGACCCCTATCACGTGGCACGCCAGCTTGCCACAGTCCAGCGGTTGTCCGGTGGGCGGGCCGGCTGGAACGTCGTCACCTCCCACACCACCTTCGGCAAGGGGGCCTCGACCAACTTTCGGCCTGGCCGCATGGTCGAGCACGCCGAACGCTATCGCGCCGCCGACCGCTTCATTACCGAGGTGCAGGCGTGGTGGTCACAGGCGGATGCCGCACACCGGTCCGCAGGATTCGCCCCGCTCGGCGACGACCGTCCCACCATCGTGCAGGCCGGAGGATCACCGGAAGGCCGGGACCTGGCCGCCCGGCACGCAAGCGTCATCTTCGCCGGTCGCAGCAGCATCCAGGGCTCGCAGGAATTTTACCGCGACCTGCATGCACGCGCCGCAGCTGTTGGGCGACCTGCGCCGCTCATCATGCCCAGCACAGCCTTTGTCCTCGGCGACACCGCCGCGGATGCGGAGGAACGGCTGCGTGAGTGGCGCGCGCTGGAGATGACCCCGAAGGTGGCCACGTTCCTCCTCGAGGAAGTATGGGGTGTGGACCTCAGCGACTACGACGTCGACGGACCGCTGCCTTCGTTCGACCCCAACTGGGACCATGCGTACGGCTACACACGGGGCCGTGTCGGCGGAGAGCGAGACGCGCGCGTGCTCGTTGGCCAGTGGCGCGAGATCGCAGAGCGTGACAAGCTCTCGGTGCGCGAGCTTCTCAGCGTCGTCCTCGCACGCCGTGATTTCGTCGGCACACCACGTCAGGTCGCCGACGAGATAAATGAATGGGTCCAGTCGCGGGCCGCCGACGGGTTCGTCGTGAACCCGTCGATCGTGCCGAGCGGCATGGATGAGTTCGTCAACCGCGTCGTTCCCGAGTTGCAAGAGCTGGCGGTGTACCCGACCGAATACAGCGGAGCCACCCTCCGCGCACACATCGGCGACGTAGCGATCGGTGCTGGAGTACGACCATGACGATGTCATCGCATGTGACAGCATCCGTCTCCCGGCCTCTCAGCGACGCCGAACTAGCGGTGATACTCACCCGTAAACCGTGGTGGCAGCGCCGGGACTTTCTCGGGTCGTCGGCGATCGCGGTCGTCAGCACGATCGTCGTGGTTGGACTTCTCGGTACGATCGCCGTCAATTCAGAGGGCTGGCTGCTGTTCCAACGCGCGTTCCTCAATCCTGAGCACTTCGCTCTGTCGTTCCCAAAAATCTGGGAAGGGTTCCTGCTCAACGTTCTGCTGTTCGTCCTGATCGAGCCGATCGTCCTCATTGTGGGCCTCGTCCTCGCGCTCCTGCGCAACCTGTCGTCGCCGGTGTTCTTTCCGCTCAGGTTCTTCGCGATCGCCTTCATCGACCTGTTCCGCGGGCTGCCGGCGATCCTGGTCATCCTCATGCTCGGCATGGGCATCCCCGCGCTGCGGATCGAAGGCCTCAGCACCTCGCCTCTGTTCTGGGGAGCCGTCGCGTGTGTGCTCACGTCATCGGCATACACGGCGGAGAACTACCGCGCCGGTATCGAGTCGATCCATCCGAGCCAGCGGGCAGCCGCGCGTGCGTTGGGTCTCGGGCACGGCCAGACCATGTGGTTCGTGATCCTGCCGCAGGCGGTGCGACGCGTGACTCCACCGCTGATGAGCGGCTTCATCGCCCTTCAGAAGGAGACCGCCCTCATCTCGGTGATCGGAACGATGGAGGCCACTCGCGCCGCTCAGGCGTACTCAGCGACAACCTTCAACTTCACAAGCTATCTTGTGGCTGCCCTCCTGTTCGTGGCCATCACCATCCCACTCACCCGACTTACCGACCACCTGCTCCGCCGGAGCGAGATCCGCCGGACGGTTGGAGGAGCCGTATGATTCCGGATGCCGTTCCCGCGGTCCGCCTGCGCGGCGTCTATCAGGCGTACGGTTCTCGCACCGTCCTGCGGAACATCGACCTCGACGTCGCGTCACACGAGGTCGTCGCCCTGATCGGGCCGAGCGGGTGCGGCAAGTCGACCCTGCTGCGCACGGTGAACCTGCTCGAGGACGTCGTCGCCGGGAGCATCGAGCTCAACGGCGAGAACATCACCGCACCGAAGACCAACAAGAACCGCGTGCGGCAGCAGGTCGGGCTGGTTTTCCAGCAGTTCAACCTGTTCCCGCACCTCACGGTGCTCGAGAACATCACTCTCGCGCCCCGGCGAGTGGCCAGAAAGAGCAAGGTCGACGCCGACCGCCGGGCCATGGAACTGCTCGAACGGTTCGGTCTCGCCGATAAGGCGGACGAGTATCCCGACCGACTCTCGGGCGGGCAGCAGCAGCGCGTGGCGATCATCCGGTCCCTTGCCACGGAGCCGACTGTCATCCTCCTCGACGAGGTCACCTCGGCGCTCGACCCCGAGACCGTGGGTGAAGTGCTCGCCCTGATCGCCGAACTGAAGAACCTCGGATTGACACTTATTCTCGCTACCCACGAGATGGCATTCGCTCGCACGGTAGCGGACCGGATTGTCTTCATGCACGAGGGTGAGATCGTCGAGCAGGGGCCACCGTCGCAGGTCCTGGATGCCCCGACGGTCGACCGCACGCGGCGCTTCGTCGATCAGATCCTCAGCCACGATGTGGCCGCCGTCACGGCTCAGGAGCAGCTATGAGTTACCCCAAGATCGAACTGCACGTGCACCTCGAAGGTGCGATTCGCCCGGCGACGCTGTTCTCCCTGGCAGAAAAGAATGGTGCTGCCCTGCCGGTTGCCACGCTCGAGGAGCTGGAAAGGTTCTACGAGTTCAGCGACTTCAATCATTTCATCGACGTCTGGAACGTCACTACCGACGTGCTGTACGACGCGGACGACTTCCGCCGGGTCGTGGTCGATTACGCGGCCGAAGCAGCCTCGTTCGGCGCGGTCTACCTCGAGGCGATCGTCTCACCCGGGCAGTACTACACCCGGGGGATCGAGGGACGGGAGCTGTTCGAGGGCTTCACCGACGGCATCCAGCAGGCACGGGAGGAGACCGGTGTAGAGGTGCGGATCACGCCCGACCTCGACCGCAACCGGCCGATCGAAGTCAGTCGTCAAATCGTGCTCGACGCGATCCCATTCCGCGACCGCGGGATCGTTGGCATCGGCCTCGGCGGCCGTGAACGCGCCAACCCGACGAGCATGTTCACAGAGGTCTTCGCGTTGGCCCGGGATGCTGGCCTCGCCGCCGTGCCCCACGCTGGCGAGGACGACGGCCCCCGTTCGGTCCGTGAGGCGATCGATCTTCTCGGCGCCTCCCGCATCCGCCACGGGTTCCGAGCCATCGAAGACTCCCACCTCATCGCAGAGCTCATCGAGCGACGTATCGTGCTCGATGTCTGTCCCACCTCGAACCTTCGGACGAAGGTCGTCGCTCACATCGACGACCATCCCCTCGCCGACCTGATCGCAAGCGGCGTCGGAATCACGATCAATACCGACGACCCGGCGATGTTTGGCACCGACCTCGGCACCGAACACGAGGTCGCACGAGCCGCAGGTGCTGACGCGCACGCACTCTTCCAGGCCGGTATCGACGGCCAGGTGGCCGGGGATGAGATCGGGGCGTGGCTGGAGTGCATCGCGGCCGACCACTGGGCTGTCGCCCCTCAGGCGGAGGTCGCCCGATGAGCGCCCACTCGTTTATCTACGCCCTGTCGCTTGACGGTCACCGTCTTGGAGACGGTGCCGACGGCATCCGTACGCTGACCGACTATGTGAGCCTCGCTGAGGCATCCGGCATCGATGTGCTCACGCTTGGTGACCCGCTCGAGGCGTCTGAGTCGGAAGGCGTAGGGTTGGCCGCCGCCGAGACGCTTGCCTACCTGGCCCGCAAGACGAACACGATCGGTCTGCTGCCCGCAGCGTCAAGCCACTACAGCGAGCCCTTCCACACGGCGAAGGCCATTGCGACGCTCGACTACATCAGCCTTGGGCGCGCCGGCATCGTTCTCGATGCCTCTCAGACGGATGCCGTCGACGCGCGGTTTCCGGACTTGCCGCCACTGCCGCCGGAGGAACGCGTCGCGCAGGCGGGGGAGTTCGTGGACGTGGTCCGTGCGCTCTGGGACTCCTGGGAGGACTACGCGGAGATCCGCGAGCTGTCCACCGGCCGTTACGTGGACTCATCGAAAGTCCACCACATCGACCATTCTGGAGCATATTTCACTGTTAAGGGGCCGCTCATCACGCCACGCCCGCCGCAAGGGCAGCCTATCGTGACCGTGCGGCTGGACCCTGCGGCTCAGGCGACGGAGGAATGGCCCGGTCTCTTCGGACTTACAGTCACCCGAGCCGATGTTGCGATCGTCGAGGCGACCGGTGATCTGAGCGCTTTCCACACTGTTGTCGGCGCACTACGCAACAGTGCCGCTGACCCGTCGGTCTGGGCACGAGTTTCGGCTGCGGATCCGGCCGCGGCGCTCAAGCAGAGTGCGGCGCTGCGGGATGTCGTCGACGGCGTGGAGTTCGTGGCGGACGGGGCGAGCGGTCTTGCCGTGTTGCCAGAGGTGCTCCGTGTAGTGGCTCGGCTCCGGTCTGGCGCCGGTTCTGTTGAGCGTGCTGCGACCTTGCGGGACAGGCTTGGACTTGAGCGGCCGATCAGTCGTTTCGCGAACGCCGCGGTCTGATGGCGGATGCCGGAGGGCCGCAAGCCTCCGGCGCCGCTGCTGTCAGTGTGAGTGTGCTGCTGAGGGTTCGTGATCGTGTGCATCGGTGGGGGCAACGTCGCGCTCGTTCGCCCCGGAAAGCTTGAAGGCGAGGCGTCCGTGGGCGAAACCGCCTCCGGCGCGAATCGCGGTGGCGACCCAGGCTGCCTCAGCCAGTTCGGCTTGCGTCGCGCCGGCCTTCACCGCGTTCTGGCCGTGGGCGTCGATGCAGTAGACACACTGCGTCGTTATCCCGACGGACAGGGCAATGAGTTCCCGGTACTTCAGCGGAATGGAGCGACCTTCAGCTGCGAAGACGGCGCTGTCGAAAGCGGCGAACGCAGCGAGGATGTCGGGCGTCTCCTTCTTGTACACGCTCGTGTACTTGCGGTCCTCGGTCTTATCGTAGAACTCACTCATGGTGTTCCCTCTCGTCGACGTTGTCACTATCTCTGATTTGCACGACGCGGGGTTCCGGTTCATGCGACCCAGAGTCACGTCGCTGAAGTCGACTCTACGGAGAGCAAACTTGCCGTACCGCTAGGCCTGACACATGGCGTAATCCATTGGGTTCTGGTCACCCTTGGGGGGCGTTGGCTAGCATGCCCAGTTTGATGCTGTCGATCCGCACGTCGACGATGAGCGTCTCGAGATGCTCTGTCACGAAGTCGACGCGCATCACGTGCACACCTGTGACACCGGTGGTGTTCTACGCGGTCAGTGCTGTGATGGCCGCCGTGCCGTAAGCGCCGAGCGCGCTGAACGTCTTGGGATCCGCTTGGATTCCGGCCTCACCGGAGGGGTCGCAGCCGGCGATGGAAAGCGAGACGAGGGCAGTCACAGGTGCGCCCGCCACGCGGCACGGAGTTCCCGGGTTGCCGCGCCGACGTCCGGCTGCCCACAGATGGCGCTGACCACCGCGACCCCAGCAGCTCCCGACGCCCGCACCGCCTGCACCCTGTCGACGTCGATTCCGCCGATGGCCACACATTCCCACGGACTCGAGTCGATCAGCTCGCGCAACCCGTCGAGCCCGATCGGTGCCGCGGCGTCAGGCTTGGTCATCTGCGCCCAGACGGGTCCGATACCGAGGTAGTCGATATCTGCAGGTCGCCCGCGCCTGGCTATCACCAGGTGCTCGGGGTGCTGCACGGAGAGCCCGAGGTAGCTGTCCGGGCCGAGCATCCGGCGGGCTTCCTGGACGCTGAGATCGCTCTGACCGATATGCGCACCGTCGGCGCCTATGGCCGCGACGAGGTGCACGCGATCGTTCACGAGCACTGGAACTCCCGATCCGGCGAGAGCCGAAACTAGCGCGCGGCCCTGTCGGACGATCTCTGCGTCGGAGGCGTCGGGGTCCCGGAGTTGCACGACGGTCACTCCGGCGTCGACGGCTTCTCGCGCCGTCTCGACGACGCCCTTGTTCCGGCAGAGGCGTGCGTCGGTGACGAGGTAGAGGGAGAGGTCCAACGGGGCTCGCCCTCCGCTCACGAGAGGTGGACTTTTTCAGTCAGAGAGTTCGGAGACAGATCGGACAATTCGTCCAGTAAGGCAACGGCGAAGCTGCCGGGTCTGCTGGATGAGACGGCGGCAGTGTCGGCTGCCACTGTCATCATCGCTGTCGCTGTGGTGGCCGCGAGAAGGGCGTCGTCGACCGTGCCGGTGAAGGCCGCGATCAGTGCGCCGAGGGCACAGCCGACGCCGGTCACCCGGGTCATGACGGGATGCCCGTTCGATACCCGCACGATACGGTCGCCATCGGTGATGTGGTCCACCGCGCCGCTCACGGCGACCACCGTGCCGTACCGGAGCGCCAGCGACTGCGCAACGCCCAGCGCAGCTTCCGGGGTCTCCAATGAGTCCACTCCCTTACCCCCCGCTCCGCCACCCAGCGCGAGGATCTCGGAGGCGTTGCCGCGGATGACGGCGGGGGACCCGATCTCCAGCAGGGTGAGCGCGATCTCGGTCCGCCAGGCCAAGGGGCCGACCGCGACCGGGTCGAGAACCCAAGGTGTCGCATTCGCTGCCGCCGTAGTGACTGCGGCGATCATCGCTTCGGCGGTGTCGCGGTAAGGGGTCCCGAGATTGATCAGGATTGCATCCGCGGCGGCGGCAAACGGACCGGCCTCCCTCGGATTGTCCACCATCGCAGGGGCCGCCCCGGAAGCGAGGAGCACATTGGCGCTCCACTGGGCGACGACGATGTTCGTGATGCACTGCACCAAGGGTGGCGACTCGCGCAGCCGGGCCAGAGCACCGCCGAGCGCTCGAGCATCGACGGAGGGAAGGGGGATCGTTGAAGTCACAAAGGTGACGTCCCTTTCACTAGTACGAACAGGACAATGTGAGACCCGGAGTGCTTCAGCTTCTCCCGATAGTGGGCTCGGGAAGGTAGACCTTCCCGCCCGCCTTCTGGAACTCCGCGGACTTTTGTTCCATTCCTGCGACGATCTGCTGCTCCGAGAGGCCGCCGAACTGGTCGCGGATGTCCTGGGAGATGCGCATAGAACAGAACTTCGGCCCGCACATCGAGCAGAAGTGAGCTGTCTTCGCCGGCTCAGCGGGGAGAGTTTCGTCGTGGAACTCCTCCGCAGTCACCGGGTCGAGCGACAGGGCGAACTGGTCTCGCCAGCGGAACTCGAAACGTGCTTTCGACAAGGCGTCGTCGCGTTCGTTGGCGCCCGGGTGCCCTTTCGCAAGGTCAGCCGCGTGCGCTGCGATTTTGTAGGTGATGACCCCGGTTTTCACATCGGCCTTGTTCGGAAGGCCGAGGTGCTCCTTCGGGGTGACGTAGCAGAGCATCGCCGTGCCGTAGCGGGCGATCTCCGTCGCCCCGATGGCGGAGGTGATGTGGTCGTAGCCGGGAGCGATGTCGGTGACCAGTGGTCCCAGCGTGTAGAACGGTGCCCCATCGCAGAGTTCCTGCTGGCGCTCCACATTCTCCCGCACGAGGTGGAAGGGAACGTGGCCGGGTCCCTCCACCATGACCTGTACGTCGTACTTCCACGCCCGCTTCGTCAACTCGGCGAGGGTGTCAAGCTCGGCGAACTGGGCTGCATCGTTGGCGTCAGCGGTCGAGCCCGGGCGAAGGCCATCACCGAGCGAGAAGGCAACATCGTACTGGGCAAAAATCTCGCACAGCTCGTCGAAGTGGGTGTAGAGGAAGTTCTCCTCATGGTGAGCGAGGCACCAGCCCGCCATGATTGACCCACCCCGGGAGACAATGCCGGTGACGCGCTCGGCGGTGAGAGGCACATAGCGGAGCAGGACCCCGGCGTGGACGGTCATGTAGTCCACACCCTGCTCACACTGCTCGATGACGGTGTCCCGGTAGATCTCCCAGGTGAGGTCGTTGGCTTCACCGTTCACCTTCTCGAGCGCCTGGTAGATCGGGACAGTCCCGATCGGGACGGGTGAGTTTCGCAGGATCCACTCCCGTGTCGTGTGGATGTCATCCCCGGTGGAGAGATCCATCACCGTGTCGGCTCCCCACTTCGCGGCCCACTGAAGCTTGTCGACCTCCTCCGCGATCGAGCTGGTCACCGCTGAATTGCCGATGTTCGCGTTGATCTTCACCAGGAACGCCTTGCCGATGATCATCGGCTCCGACTCGGGGTGATTGACGTTGTTGGGGATGATCGCTCGCCCGGCGGCGACTTCGGACCGCACCAACTCGACGTCACAATTCTCTCGCAGAGCGACGAACCGCATCTCCGGCGTGATGATGCCTGCTTTCGCATAGTGCATCTGTGTGATGGTCCGGCCTCGGAGCGCTCGACGCGGCACCGGTTTCGAGCCCTGCCATTCCGCGGACGCGGCACCTCGTCGCTGTGCGGAGCGCCCGTCGTCCTGCAGGTTCCGCTCACGGCCAGCATAGAGCTCCGTGTCGCCGCGCTCCTCAATCCATGGCGCCCGGAACGGCGGCAAGCCGTGGACGGGGTCGCTTCCGGGCCCCTCCGTGCGGTAGACGGTGAACGGACCGTTCTGATCCCCGTTCGGACTCGAGCTCAAAGCGATGTTGGTCACCGGTACGCTGATGCCGTGTTCCGCATCGTGCAGATATCCGAGCGAGTGTGATGAGTTGACAGAAACCATCGTGAGGTCCTACTTCCTTCGCCGGCATGACCCGGACAGGTTCGACGGTCGCAGGCAGCGTCAGCCCGATCTCAGCCCCTGCAGGGGCCCCCGTGTGGATGCGACAACACTAACACCGTTCGACTCGGGCACCCGAACGAGGCCTCGGTGAAGCGTTTGTCCAGTGAGGAGGCCGGGTGTGAACCGGGTGAATCGTGACTCTCGGGCGCAGGGTAGGCAGGTTCAGCCGAGACCCTTCGAAACCGGGTGGCTGTCACTGTCGGGGACCTCGCCATGGACGGGTCCTCTGCCGAGGCCGACGGTACCACCGGCAGAGCCCTTCGACGTGGCAGCCCGAATGGCATCCGTGTCGTCCGCTTTGGAGTACGCGTGGCGCAGGTGCACCGGTTCGATTTCGGTTCCGGACCGTTTGTTCTGCCGGTGACGATAGAGCAGGTTGAGTGCCTCGACGCCGATCGCGAACGCCATCGGCCCGTAGATCAGCGCCTTGTCGACGTGCACGTCGAAGCCGTCGGCGATGAGGAACACGCCGATGAGTACAAGGAACGCCAACGCGAGCATCTTCACCGTCGGGTGCTTGTTGACGAACGCGAAAATGTACCGCGCCGAGAACAACATGATCGCGAATGAAAGTACGACCGCGGCGATGATCACGACCAGGTTGTCGACCATACCGACGGCGGTGATCACCGAGTCGAACGAGAAAACGATGTCGAGCAGCAGGATCTGCGCGAGCACCGCGCCGAAGGTCGCCGATTTCAAGCGCCCGGTCCCGTGCGATTCGGCGCCTTCCAGCTTCTCGTGGATCTCGGTGACGGCCTTGTAAACGAGGAAAAGTCCTCCGAAGATCAGGATGAGATCTCGGCCGGAGAATCCCATCCCGAAGACGGTGATGAGGTCGTCGGTGAGAGTGATGATCCACGACGCTCCGAAGAGCAGAAGGATGCGAGTGAGCATGGCCAGTGTCAGGCCGAGGTTGCGCGCCTTGGCCTGTTGCTCCACCGGGAGCTTGCTCGCGAGGATCGAGATGAAGATCACATTGTCGACGCCGAGGACGATTTCGAGCACAAACAGCGTGAGAAAGGCCACGATGAGATCGGGCGTCAGAGCGAAAGTGAAATCCATGTCGGGATCGTACCCGATCCGGCGCTCTCGCTACAGCGATCACAACGTCAGGGACCGCGATCGTGGCCTGGATGAGTCGGCACGGGGCCCCGGGGGTGCGGGCTCTTCACCGTTGTTCAGGCCTGGAAATAGTACTCGGTGTGCAGGCGGCAGCCCGGGTTGAACGGCGCGCCGCAGTCGGGGCAGCCGTCGACCTCGAGATACCGGTCAATGGTCAACTCGCTCCAGCAGACGCCGCAGAGCACCGCCTCACGCCCGCGCTCGGCGCGCGGCCATTGCGCCGCGGGGTGGTCCGCGCATTCGCCGTGGCAGAGGTGGCAGGGGTAGTACTCACCGCAGCATGCGAAGAGGATGGCGATGACGTCGAGAGAGGTGGCGTAGTGCTCGCAACGGGTCTGGTCGTCGACCGTCTTGCCGAGCACCCGCACGCGCCGACCGGTCATCGTATGCCTCGTGCCGTGAGCGCGTCGCCGAGCTCGTCGGCGTGCTTGAGTGCTACCACCAGGAACGGGACGACGAAGGTGAAGAGGCTCGAGCGCGCACTGCGGGCCTGCTGAGCTTCGCGCACGGTGCCGGCCAACCGAGCGAGAACCGGGACGGTGTTGATGGCGACCGCGAGCATGAGCGCCGCGCGAGCCGGGTCGAGACCGAGCCTGCCGAGGGGACGCAACGCGCGCTCGAAGGCATCGAGCAGATCAGTGATTTGTGTGGTCAGCACGAGCAGCGCAGCCAGTAGCACGGCGGCGCTCATGCGAGAGGTGTTCGCGACGGCGGATTCGATGTCGAGGAAGATCAGCTGCCCGACGAGGGTGATCGTGATGATCCAACGGATCGAGATAACCTGCCGGCCGAGTTCGCGAATGCCGAGGCCAGACGCCAGGTAACCGGGCACTGTCACCGCCGCGGCGATGCCTGCTGTCCACCAGTTGGTGGGCAGGAGTGAGACGGCGAGGACCACGACGAGGATGCCGAGAGACTTCGGCCCTGCCGGTGATCTGTGCAACCAGGTGTGGCCGGGACGGTAGAGCGTGATCACGTTTTCACCGCCGCAAGCTCGCGCGGTACGCCTCGATGACCTCGGCAGGACCACCCTGAGCGACCACCCGACCTTCGTCGAAGAGCAGCGCGGTGTCGCAGCGGGCGGCGAGCTCGAGGTCGTGGGTGACGAGCACGAGCTGATGCCCCGCCTCGGGGTGCAGGAGGTGCCCGGCGACGGCCGCACTGTTGCGGGCATCGAGATAGGCGGTGGGTTCGTCGGCGATGAGCAGGGCCGGGCGACGGATGAGCGCCCCGCAAAGCGCGAGGAGCTGCTTTTGCCCGCCTGAGAGTTCGTGCGCGGAACGATCGGCAAGATCGGTCAGTTTGAACGCGGCGAGGGCGGCAGTGACGCGCTCGGCGATCTCGACCTTCGTCGCGCCAGAGCCTCGAAGGGAGAACGCGACGTCCTCCGCGACGGTGGGCATCACGATTTGCGCGTCCGGGTTGCTGAACACGATGCTCACGAGCCGCCGGAGCGCGACCGACTCCTTCACGGTGTCGACGTCGTGCACGCGGATGCTGCCCGCCGTCGGTCGCGCTATGCCGCCGAGCAGTCTGGCGAACGTGGATTTGCCGGATCCGTTCGAGCCGATCACCGCGATCCGGGCGCTGTCGAGCCGTAGGCTGACGTCGTTGAGGGCGAGGGTGTCGCCGAGCCGTGCTGTGAGGTTCTCGACCAGAATCGGCGGGGCGTTCGTGTCGTGGCGCATCTCATTCGAAATCATCGCACGACCTCGCAGACCACAGCGACACCGATGCCGCCTCCGACGGAGGCGGCGGCGACCCCGACCGTGCCCGCCGGTGCCCCGCTGCGGACCAGGCGTGAGAAGAGGCGTACCACGGCGACCGCTCCGCTGGCGCCCCAGGGGTGACCGAGCGCAAGGGCACCGCCGTCTGCGGAGAGGCGTTCATCGTCGTCGGAGAGACCGAGGCGCCCGAGCACCGCGAGCGTCTGAGCGGCGAACGCTTCGACAATTTCGAAAGCGGAGACCTCTGTGAGGTCGTACCCGGCCCGCTCGAGCGCCTCGAGCACGGCGGGAGCCGCCCCGATGCCAGGGAATGCGGGGTCGCAGCCCACCACGGCGTGCGCGCGGATCGCGAGACCGGGAACGGTTCCGCGGTGTGACGTCGTGCCGGGCACCAGAAGCACGGCCGCTGCGCCGTCGCTCACGCGGCAGGTGTTGCCGGCGGTGAGGGAGCCTCCGGGGAACAGCGGGCTGAAGCGGGGGAGGAGGCGGCCGAAGCCGGGTCTCGGTAGCTCGTCGTGCACGGCAGCGCCAGGAAGGGCAACCAGTTCCGCGTTGTAACGTCCGGCTGCGCCGGCTTTCGCCGCGCGGTGTGCGCTGAGGGCGGCATAGGCGTCCTGCCGCTCACGAGCGATGCCGTCGTGGGTGGCAAGGTCCTCAGCGGCACGGGTCATATCGGGGTCGTGCCAACCGTCCGGGGTGAATGCGGCACGAGAGTATGGAACGCCGTCGATGGACCGGATGGGTGCCGTCGACGGGCTCTCGACCCCGCCGGCGATCCGAGCCCGCTCGTCACCGGCCTGGATGGCCGTTGTCGCCTCGACGATCGCGGCGAGCCCGCTGCCGCACTGCCGGTCGACGGTGAGCCCCGGCACCTCGAAACCCAACCCGGCGGCGAGGGCCGCAACACGCGCGGGGTTGCCACCAGGGCCCATGCAGTTGCCGAGCACCACATCGGCCACCTTCGGCGCGCGGCCGAGTACCCCGGCAGCGTCGTCGACGACGGCGCGCACGACCGACGCCGCGAGCTTCTCGACCGTGAGCGCTGACAGAGCGCGACCGCGTGTCGCGATCGGGGTGCGCCTGGCGGCGACGATCACCGGGTCAGCGCGCAAGGCTCGCCACCTCTCCGGACCGCACCCGGTGGATCAGCTCGGCGCGGGCAGTCTTGCCGGTGACGGTGCGGGGGAGGTGGTCGACGACAAACCAGCGGCGGGGCAGATGTGTCGCAGGAAGCCGCGACGCCGCGTCGGCTCGTAGTTCGGCACGGCGAAGCGAACTCCCGGGCGCCGCTTCGATGACGGCTGTGACGAGCTCACCCACGCCGTCGTTGGGAAGGCCGAATACCACGGCATCGTCGACCCCATCGATCCGACGGAGCTCCTGCTCCACATCGGCGGGGATGACCGTCGCCCCGGCAGTCAGGATGGCGTCGTCATCGCGACCCAACAGGGTGAGTCGACCTTCTTCGAGGCGTGCCCGGTCGCCGACCGTGCACCAGCCCGCACCCTGTCGCATCGGCCCGGTTCCCGTCAGATACCCGGTCGATACATAGGGCGAGTGCACCCACAGCACGTCGTCGTCGCGCACCTCGAACTCGACGCCGGGAAAGGCACGGAAACCCCGGCCGCCCGCGTCGTCCGCCCTGACGTCGTCGATAGCGACGAAAGAAAGCTCTGCGGCACCGTAGTAGGAGATTACCCGGATGCCCTGTGCCTCGGCCCTGGCGCGAAGAGCGAGGTCGAGGGACGTTCCGCCGATCAACGCGGCGCGCAATCGGGAAGGGGTGCCGGCGTCGAGCAGCGTGCGCAGGCCGTTCGGGGTGCCGTGAAACAAACTCGCGTCGCGAGCGTCCTCCGCTGTGAGGGAATGCGCGCGGGGAAGGGCCAAAGTGAACCCGGCTTCGGCGGAGTGCGCGATCGAGAAAAGCGACAGTGAAGAAGCCGGGGGAGAGGAGAGGGCGAGCACATCGTCGGGTCCGGCGTCGAGGAGTTCCGCGACATAGCTGAAGGACGCCGCCCACGAATCGGCCGTGCGAAGCACGATCCGCGGTTCGCCGGTGCTGCCGGAGCTGAGCGCCGCCCACGCCTGTCCCGGCTGTGGGCCCGCAGCGTCCACGCGGTCCTGCACGACCTTCCACTGCTGCTCGCTCCAGCGGTCGTCGCCGAGAAGCGGGATGCGGCCGGCGGCGCGCTCATCGAGCGTCCGGCGTGCGAGGGCCATCGGGTCGCCTCCCCGGAGGAGAACGATCCGACCCGTGTCGGACCCCGAGGCTCCGCTCACGCGGGCCGGGAGGGTTCGAGGGGCTGCGTGAGCGTCTCGGCGGAGTCCGTTTTGTTCTGGAACGCGCGGGGATAGGCGCGCGCCAGGGTCATCGTTATCACGGTGGCGAGGACAGCCTTGATGAGGTCGCCGGGCACGAAGATGCTGCTTTGCAGCAGGGTTTCGGCGAGCGGTAGGCGGGTGACAAATGACTGCACCGGGATGCCGAAGGCGTAAACGACGCCGATGCCGCCCAGCAGCACGCCGAGTGAGGTGCGCGCCCAGGTCAGCTTGCGCCCGCCGGCGTGCACGATCAGGCCGATCACGAAGGCGCCGACCACCCAGCCGAGCAGGTACCCGGCACTCGGGCCGACAAACACCCCGATGCCGCCACGGCCTCCGGCGAGCAGCGGCAGGCCGATCGCCACCAGCGCCAGCAGCACGACCATCGACAGCATCCCGCGCCAGGCCCCGAGCACAGCCCCGGCCAGCATGACACCAAGGGTCTGCGCGGTGATTGGCACCGCGCCGAACACGGAGAACGCTCCAGGAAGACCGAGGGCTGCGACTATCGCGGCGAATACCGCGATTCGGGCTATATCGGTCGCATCGATGCGGAATCTGCTCATGGGGATGTCCTTCCTGAACGCTGTTCACCTGAACGGCATTCACTATAGTAGGTGCCATGGCCGGTTCCGGAATACCTCGTCGCCATCGTCGAGACGACGTCGCCGACGTCGCACTGCGGATCCTCGATGAACACGGACTCGCAGACCTGACTATGCGTCGGATCGCCGCCGCGCTCGACGTCCAGCCGAGCGCCCTGTACTGGCACTTCGAGAACAAGCAGACGCTCATCGCGGAACTCGCTGATCGGATCGTGGACGGACACCCGGCGCCAGCCTCGGCGATTTCGACTGCCGGTTCCGACTGGCAGGAACGCACACGGGTCGAGGCGAGCGCCCTGCGTGACGCCCTACTCTCCTATCGAGACGGCGCCGAGATCGTGTCCAGCACGTATGCGCTGGGGCTCGGATCCGGGAGGGCGCTCAGCCGGCTCACCGACGCGGTGGCGCTGGGCGGGTTCGACCAAGCGACGAGCCGACGGGCCGGGACGACGCTGCTGCACTTCGTGCTGGGCCATGTCTCGCATGAGCAGCAGCGCCTGCAGTACGACAGCGTCGGTGTCCTCGCCGAGGTGCTCGAGGCTCAGCCGCTGGGCGCCGACGATCAGGCGCAGGCGTTTGCCTTCGGCGTCGGGCTGCTGGTGGACGGGCTGAGCCTTGCCCGGCTATCTGGCCGTCCGGCTGACCGCTCCAGGGCATGAGGCGGCCGCAATCTGCGCCTGAGTGCCCAAGGAGACGGACGAGCCGTGGGCATCATTGCGCGGCTCAGCCGGACGTCTCCGGTGCGCGGGCTCGCCCTGGCGGGCATGATTCCCGACGAGACCAGACCGGAAGGGACGAGATCTGAGTACTAGCGAATCCTTGGTCAACGCCGCCTAAGCGCAGGATCGTAGCCGAGTAGTCGACTCGCATTCTCGGCCACACGCGTGACCACAGGTCCGAGCGACTCCGCCTGCCCCGGGGTGACCCGAGAGGTGGGAAACCCCAGGCCGATTGCTCCGGCCAGTTCGCCGACGTGCGAGAAGACCGGAGCGCTGATCGACCCGACATCCAGATTCCGCTCGCCGAAAGCTGCGTAGTAGCCCTGATCGCGAGCGGTCGCGGCTTGGCGGTCGAGAACCTCGAGACTGTCCGGCGTTGTGGGTGTGAATTCGACTAGCTCCGTTGATTCCAATTCGCGGCGGGCATCCGAATCGAACGCGAGGAAGATTTTGCCGGGCGCGCCGGCATGAATTGGCATGACCATTCCGACGAGGAATGGGCGCATCACAACATGACGCGTCTCTGCCACAGCAACGATTGTTCGAAGGGCTCCATCCCGCACGTAGAAGCACGCCGTTTCACCGGTGAGATCGCGCAGCTCCTGCAGCGCTGGCTTGACGAGGCGCACGACGTCGAGCCCAAGGGTGCCAGGCGTCGCCCAACGCACCATGGCGATGCCGATCCGGTAGCGGTCGAGATCACGATCGAGCAGGCCTTCATGCACCATGTCCTGCACCAGCCGTTGGCACGTGCTGGAGGGTAATCCTGTCTTCTTATGAATCTGCTGCAGCGTGAGTTCCGGTCCTTCGGCCGAGAAGCAGCTGAGTATTTCGGTGATCTTGTGCAGCACCAACGTCGATGCCTTGCTTGCGCTCTGGTCGATTGACACGATTCGTGGATCCTCGCTGCACGTCATTTTCCGATGCGCGAATATTCTAGGTCAGCGCAGGAGCGCAGCCGAGTTGACACGTCGCGATCTATCCCACAGTATGGGACGCGGTCCCAGAATGCGGGATCAGATCGCCCGAAAACGTCCGTACACAACGCTGTGGAGAGATACATGAACAACGCTGCATTACCCCTCGAAGACTCGGCGAGCCCACGCTCACCGGGCGCGTCGCGGATTGGCCTCATCGTGCCGAGTTCGAACACAACGATGGAAACGGAGCTGCCGGAGCTCTTCCGCCGCCAGTCCGAGGCGACCGGTCACAGCTACACCTTCCACTCCGCCCGCGCCACGCTGAAGAACGTGACCCGCGAGGAGCTGTTGGCGATGGCGGCAAAGGCCGCCGACTGCGCGACCGCCGTGTCCGATGCGGACGTCGACGTGATCGCATATGCGTGCCTGGTCGCCGTGATGGCCCAGGGTCCCGGCGCGCACGACAGCGCTGAGGCGATCATCGCCCGTGCTGCAGAAGAAAACGGTCATCCGGCAGAAGTCACAAGCAGCGCCGGGGCGCTCGTACGCACCCTCGCTGACCTCGGGGTTCGTCGAGTCGCGATGGTCACGCCCTACATGAAGCCGCTCACTAAACTGGTGAGCGAATACATCGAGGGCGCCGGCATCGAGGTTCTGGATGCTGTCAGCCTCGAAGTTGCGGACAATCTGGCGGTCGGATGCCTCAACCCGGATAACTTGCCGGGCATCGCCCGCGACCTCAAACTCGAAGGCGCCGAAGCGATCATTCTGTCCGCGTGCGTGCAAATGCCTTCGCTTCGTGCCGTCGAGACTGTCGAGAAAGAACTGGGGCTGCCCGTCATCACGGCCGCCACGGCGACCACTTACGAGATCCTCAAGGCGCTTGGTCACCAGCCGGCCATCACCGGTGCGGGCAGTCTTCTAGCGGGCACCGCGACCACGCTCGTCGGCCTTCGCTCGTAAGGAAGCGATCATGTCTATCGCTCTCGTCGCATTCCTCGTGCTGATCGCGGCCTTCGCGATCGGCTCGTTCACCCGGATCAACGCCGGTCTCATCGCGTTGGTCGCCGCGTTCGGAGTCGGCACGCTCGTCGCCGGTTTGCCGATTGCCGACGTCATCGGCGAGTTCCCGGCCGGGCTCTTCTTCATTCTGGTCGGCGCAACCCTTCTGTTTGCGATCGTCCGGATCAACGGAACGATCGACCTGCTCGCCTATTGGGCGGAACTCCTTGCCGGCGACCGGAAAATTCTCGTGCCGGTACTCATGTTCCTGTTGACGGCGATCCTCGCATCTGCCGGCGCCTTCACTCCGGCGGCAATTGCGATCGTTGCACCAGTGGCACTGGCGCTCGGCAGCCGTTTCGGCATCAGCACGCTCGCCATGGGTTTGGTTGTTGTGCAGGGAGCGAATGCGGGAGCGTTCTCACCCGTTAACCCGTTTGGAGTGCTGAGCAATGTGATGCTCGACAACGCGGGTGCGTCGGAGGATTCTCTCAAGCTGTACGTGTACTGCTTCGTATTCAACGCGTTCCTCGCCGTTATTGCCTACGCCGCCGCTCAGGCGATTATGAAGCGTCGAGCCATCCGCTTGGAAGAACCCCCACTCGGGTCTGCGGACGAGATGCCGTCGGCCCAGCGCGCTCGTTCGGGAGCAGGCGGGACGGCAGCAAACCTGACGACCGTGTTGACGGCACCCACTATGACGAAGGCCGCTCCGGCGAGGGTGGCTGTCACACCGATTCGACTGCTGACGCTGGTCGGTCTTGTCGCACTGCTGGTTCTAACGACCGTGTTCGGTATTGACGTGGGCGTGGCATCCATCGTGATCGCGCTCGTGCTGATCGTCGTCAATTCGGGCGTGCAGAAACCTGCTGTAGAAAGCATGCCTTGGTCGGCGATCATCCTCGTCACCGGGATTGTCACCTACGTCGGCATGCTTGAGGCAATCGGTGCCCTGAACGAGCTCCAGAGCGGCATCGCAGCCCTGGGTAACGGTTCGGTTGCGGCACTCGTCACCGGGTACGTGGTCGCCCTCGTCTCGGCTTTCGCTTCGACCACCGGCACGCTGGGCGTCATCAGCCCGCTTGTCACACCGATCGCGCTCGATCCGCTGCTGACACCGATCGGTGTCATCACCGCACTTTCGATCAGCTCATCCGTGGTCGACGTCAGCCCGATGTCCACGAGCGGGGCGTTGCTCATGGCGAGCGCCCAACCGAAGGACGAGCGGCTGTTCTTCCGGGCGCTGCTGCTCTGGGCCATCGCGATGATTGTCCTCGTGCCTGTGCTCGTGTGGTTCGTCTTCGTGCAGTTGGGTATCGGCTAGCCCTGAGCAGAAGAACCCGGCCCCGGCGGTTCAGCCGACGGGGCCGGGTTCTTTGTGTCGGCGCCCGCGCCTCTTCGTCGAAAGTGCGCCGGCCAGTCAGCCGCGCGTATTCGTTTGAGCTCCTTCACCTCGCCCATGGTTCCCCATTCATCGCGCCCCAATCGCGACAGCGGGTCAAGCAGCTCGATTCGCGGGTGACTGCCGTCGAGTACCTCCGACGTGACGACCGCGTGGGTGACCTCACCGAAGATGAGGGTGCAGTCGCCGATTGGGAGCGTCGAGTGCAGACGGCATTCGAGCGCGGCAGGAGACTCCTTCACACGGGGCGGACGAACCGTGAGACTGGGTTCCCGCGTAAGGCCTGCCGCATCGAACTCGTCGACGGACTGGTCGAAGTCGGTCCCGGTCGCATTCACTTCGTTGAAGAGACGAACCGGGGTGAAATTGACGACGAACTCGCCCGTCTCATCGATGTTGCGCAACGAGTCCTTCTCGCCGACCGACGTAAACTGCACGATCGGAGGGTTGACAGCGGCGACGGTGAAGAAGGAGTGCGGCGCGAGGTTGTCGACGCCGGCAGCTGACGTGCTGGA
>NZ_JAODMP010000096.1 GCF_025464835.1 Mycetocola sp.
GCGGCGAAGATCGCCCAGGAGTCGCAACGCACCCGGCTCGAGGCGAACGGCGATTACCTGCAACTCGCCGTCGAACGACGGAGCGACGGCCGCGTCATCGGCCAGATGTACTTCACCGTCGACAACGCCGAGTACTCGGCCCTCGAGATCGGCTGGGTCTTCCACCCAGACGTGGCTCGTCAGGGCTATGCGGCCGGGGGTTGCGCCTTCGGCCGTTTCGGTTCCGCACCCTGCGTTCTCGGGGGTTAGGGCGCGGCACTTCGCATCCTCGTAACGACCAGGACCCCCGGGTGACCACGACGAAGCCCTCTGTTCCCGGAGACGCCGCCAGGATCGACGACACGACTGTCTTTCGCCCTGGTGGCGAGGAGCGTTTCGGCAGGGAAGGACGACCCACGTAGCCTTCACAGCAGCCGTTTGTGATGATGAACCCATGGGTACAGCTCCACACACGGCGGTAATCGACGCCGGAACGCGCCTCAAATCCTGGCTCGCTCACCCCCGGCTCCTGCTCGCCATCAAAACGTCGATCGCCGTGGGCTTCGCCTGGCTTCTCGCCGGACTGATCCCCGGAGCGGCAGAAGAATATCCGTACTACGCCCCGCTGGGCGCGCTGATCAGCATGTCGCCGACATTGATGAGTTCTCTGAAGCGCGGCGCCCAGACGCTGGCCTCCCTCGCCATCGGCATCCTGCTTGCGACCGGCGTCATCCTGCTCTCTGCGCCGAGCGTTCTCACGATCTCGGTTGTCGTGGGTGTGGGCATGCTCATCGCCGGCAGCCGACGGCTGGGCACCGGAGCCGAATACGTGCCGACCGCGGCGCTCTTCGTCCTCATCATCGGCGGGCAGAACGCCGACGAGTATTCAATCGGCTATCTCGTGCAAATGAGCGTTGGGATCGCCGTTGGCCTGATCGTCAACGTTGCCATCCTGCCTCCGCTGAATTTCAGCGGAGCCGCCCTCAGGCTCGGCGAATTCCGGTCGCAGTTGTCCTCCCATCTGCACGACATCGGCAATGCGCTCGTGGAGAGCTGGCCGCCGAAGCACGAAGACTGGGCCAGTCGCAGCGGTACCCTCATCGAGACCGTGGACCGGGTGCGTGAGGCCGTGACCGAAGCCGACGAGAGCCGCAAACTCAACCCGAGGGCTAAGTTTCACCACCGCGACCTCGAACAGGACTACGAGGACCTCTCCAGCCTCGAAACCGTGACTTTTCATGTACGCGATCTCACCGAGGTGCTGGCCGCTGCCATTTGGGGCAGCACCTTCCACGCTGAGCTTCCGCAGGTTCTCCGTGAGCCGCTGAGCGACACCATCCACGCGGTGGCAGACGTGTTGCGCATGAGCAACGCCGAAGATGACATCGGGGAGGGGGTCGACACCGCCGAGGAGTCGCTTCGGATCCTGCTCGAACGGCTGGCCGAGCAGCGCGACCTCGACCCGTCCTCGCTCAGTCCGGCGGCGACCGTCGCCATGGACCTGCGCCGCATCCTCGCGATTCTGCAGGCCCCGTCGACGACGGCCGATGCGTGAGATCAGGCGGGCGCGGGCCCGCTCGTGTCGCCGGGCTGAAAGCGCACGTCGAAGCTGACCGGCTCGGGCGAACGCCCGGCAAGCATCTCGACGATGGCACGCCCAGCTGCTGCGCCCTTGTCCTGCGATGGCTGCCAAACGGTTGTCAGCGAACGTTCGAGACCGTCGACACGGATGCCGTCGAAACCCACGACACTGAGATCCTCCGGCACGCGGAGCCCGAGTTCCTCGGCGGCGGCGAGCACCCCGGCGGCGAGAAGATCGCTCTGAGCGAGAATCGCCGTGGGCCGGCCGGCCGGCGGCACGGTGAGCAGCGCGAGCGCCGCCTCACGGCCGGCATCGCTCCTGCTTGCGCCGGCCACCCAGCCGCCCACGCCAGGGTAGACGTCACGGGCGCCGGCGATCCGATCGAGGGCAGCGGTCACCGTCGCGCCCGCTTCACGTTCGGCGGTGAGCGGCCCCGCTGTGCGTGCACGGTCGAGAGCGAGGGTGACCAGCGCCACGCGGGTGTGTCCGAACGCGCGGAGGTGCTCCGCGAGCAGCCGGACACCACCGCGATTGTCCACGCTGATGGTGTGCACGCCGGCGTCGACGGGCCCCTCGATCTGGACGATGGGGATGCTGCGGCGTTGCAGTGCGTCAAGTGCGCTGAGGGCGTCGGCGCTGCAGCCGACGAGCACGACGGCGTCGACAGGCGCATCCGTCACGTTCACGTAGCCACTGTCGGGGTCCTGGTCCGGGAGGAGTAGGAGCCCGGCTCCGATGGCGCTGATCTCCTCTGCCAGCCCGTCGAGGGTTTGGATGAGCACCGGGTCCCGGAAGGACACCCCGATCCGTGCCGGGATCAGCGCCCCGATGATGCCGCTTCGCCCCCTCCGGAGCGACTGAGCCAGGGGATCGGGGCCGCCGTAACCGAGTTCGGCGGCCGCGGCGAGCACCTTGGCACGGGTGTCGTCGGACACCGGGCCGCGGCCGCTGAAGGCGAGCGACGCCGTCGAGGCGGAAACCCCGGCACGAGCAGCGACCGCGGCAAGCGTCGGGCGGGTTTCCGGCCGGTTCCCGGCGGGGGCCATGCTCTGGCGCTTCATGCGTTCCCTCGGTGGTTACGGGCGGTTCTTGACCGCTGCGGTCGTCTCGGCTAGCTTAGATCAGACCGGCTCGAATCGATTCGACCTTTTTTCTTCACTGTTCCGCCACCCCTCGAATTGATAGGGCGTCCTCTGCCGTGCCCACTGAATCCGCCCTCCGCCCCCGTCGCGAACTCGTCGCGTGGCGCAACGCGATCTTCGTCATCTTCACCCTCTCCGGCCTGAGCATCGCCACCTGGGCGGCACGACTGCCTGAGATCAAAGCGAACCTCGACGTCTCGACCGGGTCCATCGGCATCCTGATTCTGGGCATGAGCGCCGGGTCGATCCTTGGTCTGATGGCATCGGCGTGGCTCATGGTGCGGCTCGGTGCGCGGGCCGGCATGGTGCTGTCGCTCGGCTTCGTGACCATCGGCCTCGTCCTCATCGGAGTCGGCGCCGGCGTCGTCTTCTCGCCCGTGCTTGTCTTTGTCGGACTGGCGCTGTTCGGTTTCGGCAACGGCAGCGTCGACGTGATGATGAACGTCGAGGGCGCAGCCGCCGAAACCGAACTGGGCAAGACCGTCCTTCCGCTGATGCATGCGTGCTTCAGCCTCGGAACGGTGATCGGCGCTGGGATCGGTGCCGCGGCATCCGCCCTGAAGATCGGGATCGTCTGGCACGCAGGCGGGATGGCCGCGCTCATCGCCGTCGCCGTCGTGACCGCCGTGCGCTTCGTGCCGGTGCGCGAGGAACTCGGCGACGACACCCCGACGCATTCGCACAAACAGGACTGGAAGACCCGCCTGCGCACCAACCTGTCGGTGTGGGCGGATCTGCGCCTCATCCTCATCGGCGTGATCATGCTCGGCATGGCGTTCGCCGAGGGCAGCGCAAACGACTGGCTTGCGCTGGCAACCGTCGAGGGCCACGGCGAGTCCGAGCCGACCGGCGCTATCGTGTTCGGAGTGTTCGTCTCCGCCATGACCGTTGGTCGGGTGGCGGGAGGTCCGCTCATCGACCGGTTCGGCCGGGTGCGTGTTCTTCAGGTGTCTGCCGTGTCGGCGATCGTCGGCCTGGTCATCTTCATCCTCGCCCCGAGCCTGTTGATCGTGGTCGTCGGCACCGTGCTCTGGGGGCTCGGCAGCGCACTCGGCTTCCCGCTCGGCATGTCGGCGGCAGCTGAGGGCAAGAATGCGCCCGCTCGGGTGAGCGCCGTCGCCATGATCGGCTACCTGGCGTTCCTCGTCGGGCCGCCGCTCATCGGGCTGCTCGGCGACGCCATCGGCTTGCTCAATGCACTGTTCGTCGTGCTCGTTCTCGTGGTCTTCTCCGGGTTGGCGTCCCCTGCTGCGCGAGAGCGGAAAGCGAAGCTTTCCACTCTCGCGGATTGAGCGACGCGGCACACCCACCCGCATGTCGTCCGTCCTGAATGCCGGCTTTCGCACCGAAGACCCGACATCTCGGACGGATGAAACCGCGACGCGCGGCCAGGCATCCGTGCGTCCGCCGCAAACCCGGAACCGAATCCGCGCCCGTCGAGCCGCGTGCCAAGCCTTCTCTCATCCCGGGCTACACTCGTCGAGTGCGTTTGGTGATTGCGAAGTGTTCGGTGGACTATGCCGGTCGGCTCTCGGCGCACCTTCCCCTCGCGACGCGACTGCTCATGCTCAAGAGCGACGGCAGCCTTCTCGTGCACTCCGACGGAGGCAGCTACAAGCCGCTCAACTGGATGAGCCCGCCGTGCACCCTGAGCGTCGCCGAACCGGATGAGGACCAGGCGGATGCCGGCATCACGCAACTCTGGAAAGTCACCCACGCGAAAACCGGCGACCAGTTGATCGTGTCGGTGTACGAGGTGTTCTCCGACACCGCCCACGAGTTCGGCGTCGATCCCGGCCTGCAGAAGGATGGTGTCGAGGCCCACCTGCAGAAACTCCTCGCCGAGCAGATCGACCTGCTCGGAGACGGGCACACGCTGGTCAGGCGCGAGTACATGACAGCCATCGGCCCGGTGGACATCCTCGCGCGGGACTCGTCAGGCGCGTCGATCGCCGTCGAGCTGAAACGACGCGGCGACATCGACGGTGTCGAGCAGCTCACGCGTTACCTCGAGCTGATGAACCGCGATCCTCACCTTGCCCCAGTCCGGGGTGTATTCGCCGCCCAGGAGATCAAACCCCAGGCCCGCACGCTCGCTGAGGACCGCGGCATCCGCTGTCTGGTGCTGGATTACGACTCAATGCGAGGCCTTGACAACGCTGACGGCCGACTGTTCTGATGTATCTCCCGTTCACGGGGGAAGTCGTTTCGGCAGCGAAACTGCCTACTATGGAGTCCTCATGTCTATTTCATCTACCGAACTCACCGGAACGGGCTCTCTAGCCGTCAACCGCACCTGGTCGACCATCCTGTTCGACCTGGATGGAACCATCACGGACTCGGCACCCGGTATCGTCGCACGGCTGGCCAAGATGTTCGCCGCGCTCGGCATGCCGGTCCCTTCAGATGAGGAACTGTTGCACTGGGTCGGACCGCCGATGCTCGAATCCCTCGAGTTGCGCGCCGGTATGACGCCGGCCGAAGCGCTTGAGGCGCTGATGGTCTACCGCGGCATCTCCGACGAGGACGGCCCGTGGAGCGGCTCGGCCGTCTACCCCGGCATGGCCGGACTGATCAAGCAGGTCGCGGCGAGCGGCATCCCGACGGCGATCGCGAGCAGCAAGCCGGAATCGCAGGTCCACGCCGTGCTCGGGCACTTCGGGCTCACCGAGTACTTCACGATCATCTGCGGGGCGTCAGAAGACGAGACGCGGAGCGCGAAAGCGGATGTCGTGGCCGAGGCACTCGTACGGCTCGCCGCAGAGGGGGTCGACACCAGCCACGTCGTGCTCGTCGGAGACCGTCACCACGACGTGGAGGGCGCAGCCGTCCACGGCATCCCGACCATCATGGTCGAGTGGGGTTACGGCTCGCCGACTGAAGCCGCCCACGCGATGGCTGTCGTTCACTCGACCGACCAGCTCGCCAAGCTGCTACTGGGCTGAGACCCGGCAACTCTCAGCGTCTTCTCGCCGCCACCGCATAGGCTCGCGTCATGACTGACGGACTGTGGTGGGTGCCGTCCCTGATCGTTTTCGGCACAGCAGGCTTCGCCGTGGCCGTGACCATGCGCCTCGCAGCAGCCAGACGCCGCCGACTCGGCAGCGCTCGACAGGACGCTCTTGCGGCTCTCCAGCAGCAGGCGGGTGTCATCCTCGTGCGCACAGACGATCTCGTGCATTCCGCCGAGGACGAGGTGGCCTTCGCAGCTGCCCAATTCGGGGATGCCGTCGCCAAGGACTTCGCAGGCACCCTCGCGTCCGCGCGCGAACAGTTGCGTGAGGCGTTCCGGCTGCACCAGCAACTCGGTGACGTCAGCCCAGACAGCGAGTCGCAGCGGCGACGCTGGAGTGAGAGGATCCTCGAGCTGTGCGCTGACATCGACCGTCGTATCGGTGAACACACCGAAGGGCTCAACGCGCGCCGCGCGCTTGACCGCAACGCGCCCGACCGGCTCGGCGAATTGCGCGAGGCGATGACCGCGATCGAGGCCCGGCTGCCTGAGATCGAGTCGGCGCTCGAGCTGCTGGCCTCCCGTTACGCTCCGTCGACGTTCGCTCCGGTGAGGGATGCGCCGGCGCGCGCCCGCGCCGCCCTCGCGCAGGCAGAAGCCGCGCTGGAACAGGCGGAACTCCGAGTGTCCGCACGGGAGACGTCGTCGAAGCATCTGGACGACGTCTCACAGCACGTCCTCACCGCGCGACAAGCGCTTGACGGTGTGACTCGCACCGCCGCGAGGCTCGACTCGGCGAGCGCCGAACTTGCTGCATCCATCGCCCGTGTCCGGAGCTCCGTGGAGGACGCATGGGTCCGGCGCGACGCCACCGACATCCCCGAAGCCGTCGCCGAGATCTCGACCGGGATCGCTGTCGCGGCCGGGGCTCTCACCCGCGCAGGCGACCGCTCGACGCCGCCTGACCCGCTTGCCCGGCTCGACCTGCTCCGCGAGGCTGAGTTCCACCTCGATACCGCCCTGTCGAGCGCACGAAGCCGCAAACAGCGCATCGACTCGGCTCGGGAAGCCCTCCGCGGAGCGCTCTTCTCGGCTCGAAGCCACCTCGACGTCGCCTCGACGTTCATCACAGAGAACCGCTCGCGGGTCGGGCCGGATGCCCGCACACGGCTGGCGGAAGCCGAGCGCCAGCTCACCCTCGCAGAGGCGGCGGATGACCCGGTGGACGCCCTTGACATCGCACGCCGTGTCTCGAGGCTGGCGCAGGATGCCGACGCGCTCGCCCGCTTCGACACGGGGCCGCGCACGGCGCCGCACAAACGCTGAGCGCGCACGCAAGAATCCGTCGCCAACCGCGGAGCGTAGTTCCACTTGTAGCTGAGAAGTTCTCAAAATATGGCGCTTTCCCGGTAATTTTCACCCCCAATTCGGGGTGTCGCCCACGCTCGATTTCTGCGTGTCGGCGTTTGTGCGCCCCGAACGGGGCACGTCGCAGCGCAGCTTCCGCGCCATGCCCCCCGCCCGGCGAGACCACGGGTTTCCGGCCTTCAGGCCGTTCTAGCGGGCTCTGTGGGCAATCGCGACACGCCCGGGAATTCGCGCCTGTCCCCCGTTCGACGGACCGGCTCGAATCGAAACGCCGCTCCACCAAACCACTGAAACGGGTTCGTTATAGTTCAAAACGTACGTTGAACGACGACCCGAAGGCGTTGAACGGACATCGTAACCGCAACCATGCTCGACGTGGAATGATGACCGGGGTCCAGCCTTGAATCGCAAAGAACGCAATCGACTCGTCGTCGATAACCTGCCCCTCGTGGGCTATCTCGTCTCAGAGGTCTGTGCCGCCGCCAGCCACCTCTCCCGCGACGATCTCGCCTCGGCCGGCGCCATCGCGCTGATCACCTCGGCGGACTCCTTCAACCCCGAGCTCGGGGTTCCCTTCGGCGCGTTCGCACGCAAGCGCATCCTCGGAGCCTTCGCCGACGACATGCGGTCGAGTGACTGGGCAACCAGAGGGGCCCGGCGCCGCATCAAGGAGACAGTGGCCGTCCAGGACTCCCTCACCGCGGCCCTGGGCCGCAAGCCGAGCATCGACGAGATGGCCTCGGCCCTCGGAGTCGACCGTGAGTCTGTTCGTGCCGGCCTTGCGGACGCCTCGCGCACGGTGACGACGCTCGACGGCCCGACGACCGAGTACCTGGCCGCCGACATCCCTCTTCCAGAGGAGTCACTTCTCGTCGCCGAACGTCTCAGTTACCTCCGCGCGGCCGTGGCCGCCCTGCCTGCGAGCATGCGGTTCATCGTCGAGCAGATCTACTTCAAGGACCGCGCAGTCAAGGACATCGCCGCCGAGCTCGGAATCACCCACTCGGCGGTCTCTCAGCAGCGCGCGGAGGCCGTCCGCCTGATGCGCGACGGCATGGCGACGCACTACTCGGATACGGATGGCGCAGATATCGTGCCGCAGTCCCGAATCTCCCCTGTGCGGCGGATAGCGTACCTGACCGGCGTTTCCGAGCACATCACCCGGGCGACTCGGGCATCTGCCGTCCTCGCCTGACCCCACCACCACAATTTGCCTCAGCTGGATTCTTACGTCAGGTGGAATCCTGCCGATAGCTGAGTCTGAACACCGGACCACGGATGGGCCGGTTCAATCCCAATCAAGGAAGACATCACCATGGGTATGCAAATCAACACCAACATTGCGGCGCTCAACTCGTACCGCAACTTGTCCAACACGCAGAACGACCTCTCTAAGTCGCTCGAGAAGCTTTCCAGCGGCCTGCGGATCAACCGCGCAGCTGACGACGCGGCAGGCCTTGCGATCTCCGAGGGTCTGCGTTCGCAGATCGGCGGACTCAACGTTGCCGCCCGCAACGCCCAGGACGGCATCTCGGTCATCCAGACCGCTGAAGGCGCCCTGACCGAGGTCCACTCGATCCTGCAGCGCATCCGCGACCTGGCGGTTCAGGCCGGTAACGACTCGAACAACGTCGAGTCCCGCGCCGCGATCTCCACGGAGGCAAGCGCCCTCGTCGACGAGCTGGACCGCATCGGCCAGTCCACGAACTTCAACGGCATCGCGCTGCTCGACGGCAGCCAGGCATCGCTGAAGTTCCAGGTCGGAGCAGACGGCGACGCCAGCAGCCAGATCGGCGTCAGCCTGGTCAGCGCCAACGTGTCCACCATTGCCAGCGCGCTCAGCGTCGGCAACACCGGAACCACGTTCGCGACCACGGATGCCAACGCCGCACTGGCAACCGGCGCACACAAGTTCACCTTCACCGAGGGCACCACAACCACCGACGTGAACGTGACGCTCGGGGCTGCCGGGAGCTACAAGTCCGTCCAGGAGCTCGCCGATGCGCTGAACGCAGACGAGGGCTTCTCCGCCAAGGCCGTCGCCAGCGTCGAGTACGACGCAGCAGGCGCTGCGACCGGAATCAACGTGAAGTCGGTCGACGGCGGAACGGTCACCGCCACGGCCCCCGCCACGGCTGGACTGAGCACCGCCGGCACCGCGGGCACCGCAGGTGCCCTGGACTTCACAACTCCGTCAGGTG
Source organism: Mycetocola sp. (assembly GCF_025464835.1). Taxonomy (GTDB): domain Bacteria; phylum Actinomycetota; class Actinomycetes; order Actinomycetales; family Microbacteriaceae; genus Mycetocola_A. Next base: position 9,226 of record NZ_JAODMP010000096.1, read on the forward strand.
CGCAGGCCGCTATCAAGCTGATCGACAACCAGATCACCGGGGTCTCGACCTCCCGTGCAGACCTGGGTGCCATTCAGAACCGGTTCGAATCGGCCATCAACACGCTCAACGTGTCGAAGGAGAACCTCACCGCCGCCGAGTCGCGCATCCGCGACACCGACATGGCGAGCGAGATGGTGAACTACACCCGTTCGAACATCCTGTCCCAGGCCGGTACCGCCATGCTCGCGCAGGCGAACCAGTCCAACCAGGGCGTTCTGCAGCTCCTCGGCTAGACCGGGATCCATACGACGCTCGGTGACGGCTGAGCAGGAACTGGACCTCCTGCCTCGGTCGTCGCCGAGCGTTACCGGCTCTCACACCTACAACGACGGGACATAAAATGGGACTCGCACTCGACGGGCTGTCGAGCGGCCTCGGCACCACTGCTCTCATCAACTCGATCATGCAGATCGAGGCAATTCCCCAATCTCTCCTCAAATCCAAAGTCTCCGGCACGCAGTCCATCATCACCGCCCTTCAGTCACTGAACACGAAAATCGCGGGACTCGCCGGACTCGCCACCGCGGCGTCGAAGCCGGATGCCCTCACCGCGTACACAGCCACAAGCAGCTCCGACACGATCTCCGTCGTCGCAGCGAAGGGGGCAACCGCAGGCCAGCTCGACATCGTCGTCGGAAAGCTCGCCCAGGCCCACACCACCGTCTCCGACGCCGTCACCGCATGGCCGGAAACCACACTCACCATCACGGGAACCGACGGCGGCGCTGTTTCCATCGCTGCAGCATCGACCTCCATCGACGACATCGTCTCAGCGGTGAATGCCGCGAAGGCCGGCGTCTCGGCGACCAAGGTCGCCGCAGGTACCGACGTCGCCACCGGCGAAACGCTCTACCGGGTGCAGTTCTCAGCGTCCGAAACCGGCGCGGCCGGCGCGTTCACCATCTCGGACACGAGCGTCCCGATGACCACCATCAAGGCGGCGCAGGACGCCGAAGCGACACTCTGGCAGGGCACAGCGGCCGAGCAGATCCTCACCTCGTCGACCAACACGTTCGAGAACATCCTCTCCGGCGTCTCCATCACGGCCACGGCCGCCTCGACGAACCCCGTCAGCATCACCGTTGCCCGCGACGCGAATGCCGCGACGAAGGTCGCCAGGGATCTGGTCGGCTCGCTGAACGAAGTCTTCGCCCTCATTTCCACCAAATCTGTCGTGACGACGTCAACAACGAATGGCGTCACATCGGTCAACGGCGGCGTTTTCACCGGCGACAGCTCGGTGCGGAGCGCCAAAGGCTCCTTGCTGACCGCGGCCTCGATGCCCGTGGACGGCTTCTCGCCCTCTGAGATCGGCATCAGCATCACCAAGCACGGAGTGCTCGAATTCGATGCCACCGTCTTCGGCGCCGCCCTTGCGGACGATCCGGCGAAGGTTGAGTCGATGATGCAGCAGATCGCTTCTCGGGTGGCAGGCTCGGCCACCCAGGCTTCAGACAAGTACGACGGCACCCTCACGGCGAAGATCACCGGCCAGGAATCGCTGGCGAAGAACCTCAACGGGCGGATCGAGGAGTGGGATGCCCGGCTGGAGAACCGTCGGGCCACCCTCACCCGCATGTACTCGGGCATGGAGGTTCGGCTCAGCGCCCTCAACGCGCAGTCTGCATACCTGACGTCCCAACTCGCCTCCCTGAGCACAGGACCCTCGAAATGACACTGACCAACGACTTCACTGCCCAGCGCGCCAGATACAACCGCGAGGCCATCCTCTCTGCCACACCCGTAACGCTCCTGACGATGCTGTACGACCGGTTGCTGCTCGACCTCGGGCGCGCCGAGGCCGCCCAGGAGCGTGAGGACTGGGCCGTGGCCAGGGAGAATCTCCTGCACGCCCAGGACATCATCGGCGAGCTGTCGTCGTCGTTGACTGTCGATGCCTGGGATGGCGGCCCTGCGCTGCTCGGGCTGTACACCTATGTCTCTGGGCTACTGACCGCCGCCAACATCAACCGCGACAGCTCACATACCCGCGAAAGCATCGCCCTGCTCGAGCCGCTCCGCCAGGCCTGGTACGAGGCGGCGGACGATCTGCCGGTTCAGCGTCCTGATGTGTCGGCGACCGGAATGCTCGGCATTGGCTGACCGGCCAAGCGCAGAGTGGCCGACCATCCTCGATGAGATGGAAGCGGACCTGGCCCGTGCTCTCGATCCCGGCACGGCCGACGGCTGGGTCCCGCCGGCCGACGCCGGCAGCATCCCCCCGCACCTGTTCGAACGTGCACAACGCGTTCTCGGCGCCCAGCAGCGTGCCATCGCCCGGTTGACCAGCGAGCAGGAGGGCGTCGCCCAGCACCTCGCCGCCCTTCGCACGGTGCCACCGGCTGGGGCCACCGGCCAGTCCGTTTACCTCGACGTCGTCGGTTAAAACGCCCTCTCGAGAGCATCGGCTTCTAACCAAACCGGATACCGGTCCGATAGCTAATGGGGAGCACGGATTGCTCACCCCTCAGGCCACGGATCGGCCGCGCTGTTTTCTCTTCACGAATCGGGTGATCGTGTTCGAATCCGTGTCCGCCACTGCACTCTCCAGCGCCCTCGACGGGCTCGCTCTGCGTCAGCGCGCGATCGCCAACAACATCGCCAATGTGAACACGCCCGGCTACACCGCCCAGCGAGTCTCATTCGAGGACGCCCTCGCCGCGTCTGTGCGCGACGGGAGCGGCGCCACGACAGCGACTGTGCAGCGATCACTCGAACCCACCGATCTTCAGGGCAACAACGTGAACCTCGACACCGAAACGCTGTCGAACATCGACACCGTGCTGCGCTACCAGTTCACGGCACGCGCCGTTGAGGGAACCTTCACGAGCGTGCGCTCCGCACTGAGGACCAGCTGATGACATTCGACGCAATCGGCATCGCCGGCACGGCACTCACCGTGCACCGCAAGTGGCTCGACGCCGTCTCCGACAACCTCGCCAACGCCAACACCGTGACAAGCACGGACGGCGACGCCTTCCAGGCGCGCTACGTGCTCGCGCAGGCCGGAGAGGGTACATCCGGCGTGCACGTCGCCGGTGCCGCATACGGCGACCCTGAGGGCAGGATGGTGCACCAGCCCGACCACCCACTCGCGGATGCCGACGGTTACGTGCGCTACCCAGACATCGACATGGCGTCCCAGATGGGACAGCTCATCATGGCGCAGCGCGGCTACCAGGCCAACGCGGCCGTCGTCGACCGAGCCAAAGAGACCTACCAGGCTGCAATTCAGATCGGACGCAACTAATGCCCATCGACTCTCTCTCCGCTCTGCAAGGCGTGTCAGGAACCGGGTACCTGGCGAACACGAAGCCGGCCACGACAGACGGCTCTGCCTTCGCCTCGGTTCTCGGCGGTGCCATCGACAACGTCCAGGGGCTCCAGTCGACGTCGAGCGCACTCGCCGTGAAGGCCGTCACCGGGGACCTCAACGACATCCACACGGCCACCATCGCCTCGACACGCGCCGCCGTAACCCTCGAACTCGTCGCGGCTGTGCGGAACAAGGGCGTTGACGCGTTCAACGAGATCATGAGGATGCAGGCTTAATGCCCCAGCAGGTCACCTCCGCTTTCCGCCGGCTCATGGCGGCGGTCCGGAGCTTCAGCCTTGCGCAGCGGACGATCGCCATTCTCGGTGTCGCCGTGCTCGCGCTCGGCATTTTCGCGTTGTCGGCGTGGCTCATGAAGCCCGCGTACACCCCGCTCTTCTCCGGCCTCAGCGCCTCGGATGCCGCGACCATCGTCGAGCAGCTTCAGACGAACGGGGTCGACTACGAGCTGGCCAACGGCGGCGCCACGATTCTCGTGCCCGAGCAGAACGTCTACGCTGAGCGCCTCACGGCAGCTGCAGCCGGGCTGCCGTCCTCGGGCACTGGCGGCTACTCGTTGCTCGACGAGATGGGCGTGACGTCGAGCGAGTTCCAGCAGTCGGTTACATACAAGCGCGCGCTCGAGGGTGAGCTGGCGTCGACGATCTCAGCGCTCGAGGGCGTCACAACGGCATCCGTGCGGCTGGCCATTCCCGAGGAAACCGTCTTCGTCGCTGAGAAGACCAACCCAACGGCCTCCGTTTTCGTGGAGACCAAGAACGGCGTCACGTTGTCTGCCGAGCAGGTCCAGGCGATCACCCACCTGACCTCAGCGTCGGTCGACGGAATGAACGCGACAGACGTCGCTGTGGTCGATGCCAAGGGAACCGTACTGTCGGCCGTTGGCGTCGGCGCGACCGGCACCGCAGCGCAACAGTCCTCCGACTACGAACAGCGCGTGCGCGGCTCCGTGCAGGCGATGCTCGACCAAATCGTCGGCCCGGGCAATTCAACGGTCATCGTTGCCGCCGGGGTCAATCTCGAGTCGGCTGAACGGGTCGAGGAGTCGTTCACCACACCCGAAAATGCGCCGATTCTCACCGAGTCGTCGTCGACAGAGAACTACACCGGCGGAGCGGGCGGTTCAGCAGGCGTGCTCGGCCCAGACAACATCGCCGTGCCGGGCGGCGCAACCGGCAGCGGCAATTACACCTCCGAATCGGCGACGAAGAACCACGCCGTCGACAAGGTGACCGAGTCTCGCACCATCCCGGCCGGCTCCATCGAGCGCCAGACCGTCTCGGTTGCGCTCAGCGCCGATGTTGCAGGGGACCTCAACGTCAATGACATCTCGGCGCTCGTTTCATCGGCCGCCGGCATCGATCCGCTCCGTGGCGACGAAGTCACGGTCGAAGTCGTCAACTTCACGACCTCCGCGGCGGACGAAGCCGCCGCGGCCATCGCTGCGACAGAGAAGGCCGCAGCGGACGAGCGCACGAACGACCTGATCCGCACCGGCATCATCGCCGCTGCCCTCCTCATCACAACGGCGATCGTCCTCCTCATCATCCGCGCGCGCCGCATCCGGGCGGAGGCCGAGTCGGACCAGTCAGCACTCCAAGCTGGAGCATTCAAGGACCTCGTGATGGCTGACGAAACCGAGGTACTGACCGCCGTACCCGAGTCCCTTCCGGTGTCCTCCGGGCCCACCTCGATCGACAGAACCCGTGCCGAGATCGGGTCGCTCGCAGAGCGGAACCCCGAGAAGGCCGCTGCCTTCCTCCGAGGCCTCATGGATGAGAAGCAACCAGTATGACGACCGCAACCCCCGAGCTGACCGGATCCCAGAAGGTCGCCGTTGTGCTCATGAACTTGGAACAGCAGCAGGCCGCACGCGTGATGAAGCAATTCACCGACGCCGAGGCCGAGGAGATCGCTGCTGAAATCGTGCGGATGCGCCGGGTCGAGTCACACGTGGCCGAAAAGGCACTGACGGAGTTCCACGAGATCGCCGTTGCTGACCGGGTCAACTCGCGCGGCGGAAGCGACGTCGCCAACGGCCTGCTCGAAGCGTCGTTCGGTTCCGAACGGGCAGCCGGCGTGATGAACCGCGTCGCGGCATCCATGGCCGGGCGGTCCTTCGAGTTCCTCAACACCGCCGAGCCGTCCCAGATCGTCAGTCTGATCGAAGGTGAACTGCCCCAGACCATCGCTCTCGTCCTGGCTCACCTGCGCCCGGGACTCGCCTCCTCGACGATGGCCGGACTCGCCGACTCCCTGCGTACCGACGTCGCCGAGTGCATCGCCGCCATGGGCCCCGCGGCACCGGAGGCCGTGCGGGTGGTCGCTGGCGCGCTTCGGGTGCGTTCAAGCGGTGTCGTCGCTGCCCGCAGTTCGACGGATGTCGTTGGCGGCATCCGTCCCCTCCTCGACATCATCAATCAGAGTGACGTCGCGACCGAGCGCGCTCTCCTCGCCGGACTCGAAGAACGTGACCCGGAGCTCGCCCAGGAACTCCGCGACCTGATGCTTACCTTCGCCGATATCGTGAAACTCGAGCAGCGCGACGTCCAACTGGTGCTGCGCGGCGTGGACCCGGCCAACCTCGCCCGCGCCATGAAGGGCGCATCTGAGCCCGTCGCCGAGACGATCCGTGCGAATCTCTCTGAACGCAATCGCCAACTGCTCGACGACGAGCTCGCGAACATGGGTCCGGTGCGGGTATCGCAGGTCGACGAAGCACGCGCCGATATCGTGCGAGCGATCCGCGACATGGAAGCCGACGGCCGCATCGTGCTTTCCCGGGCAGACGATGACCAATATGTTGACTGAGCCGTCATTCCGCGCCCTGTCGTTCCCGAGCCTCGGCCGCACAGACACGGAACGGATAGAGACCGAGGCGCGTACGCGCGGCCACGCCGCTGGTTACGCTGCGGGACTGCGAGTGGCAGAGAAAGCCATGCTGGAACAGGAACTCGCCCGTGACGCGGAGCACGCCGAGCAACTCCGAGCGGGACAGGCGGCCGTGGAGCAGGCCATCGAGCTGCTCACCACCGCGGTGCGATCCGCCGACGCCAGGCTCTTGCCGATCCTGCAGGAATCGCAGGACACCCTTGCGGCCGCGGCGATCGACCTTGCCGAGGCCGTTATCGGCCACGAACTCTCCGACGGCCCCGGCTCCGCCCGCGCCGCGCTCTTCCGTGCTCTCGACGCGGTCGCCCCAGCCGAACCCAGCAGTGTCCGATTGAACCCTGGCGACCTTGCCCTGATCGATCCTGAAGTCCGCGCACGATCCGGGGTCGCGCTCGTCGCCGATGCTTCGCTCCAGCCGGGCGACGCGATCGCCGACATGCCGAACGGCTACCTCGATGCCCGCATCGGCACGGCGCTCTCCCGTGCGAAAGCCACCCTGCTCGGGAGCGAATCGTGAGCGACAACTGGCGTCCTCGCCCCCAGCAGTTCGGGTCAGCCTTGCTCGCTGCCCGTCCTGAACGTGTGGGCACCGTCACATCCGTCGTCGGCCTCGCTGTCGAACTGCAGGGCCTTGGCAGTGCCGTCGGCGACCTGGTCACCATCGGCGACGACGTGAACGCAGAAGTCGTCGCCACCAGCCGGGACGGCATCCGGTGCATGCCCCTCGGCCGGATGACCGGGATCAAGGTCGGAGCCCCTGCCCGGTCACACGGTCGCCCTCTCCTCGTACCGACGGGAACCGGGCTTCTCGGCCGGGTGCTCGACGGACTCGGCCGTCCGATCGATGGCAAAGGCCCACTGCAGGTGGAGCGGAGAGTTTCGCTCGACAGAGAAGCGCCGTCTTCGATGGAACGCGCCCGCATCGACACCCCGCTGCAGCTCGGCGTGCGGGTGCTCGACGCTCTCACCACCGTCGGCAAGGGTCAACGCATGGGCCTCTTCGCCGGCTCGGGGGTCGGAAAGTCGTCGCTCTTGTCCATGATCGCGCGCGGAACCGACGCAGCGGTATCCGTCATCGCCCTCGTCGGCGAGCGGGGCCGCGAGGTGCGGGAATTCCTCGAGGATGACCTCGGCGAGGAGGGCCTGGCGCGATCCGTCGTCGTTGTGTCGACCTCGGACGACCCGGCCCTGCTGCGCCTCCGCGCCGCGTTCACCGCCACCCGCATTGCGGAATCCTTTCGTGAGCGTGGCGAAGACGTGATGCTGATGATGGACTCGCTCACCCGCGTCGCCATGGCACAACGCGAGATCGGGCTCTCCGCCGGCGAACCTCCTGCGACCCGCGGCTACCCGCCGTCGACGTTCTCCGTGCTCGCACGGCTCCTCGAACGGGCAGGGACGGATGCCGTCGGCTCGGTGACCGGGATGTACACGGTCCTCGTCGACGGGGACGACCACAACGAACCGATCGCGGATGCGGCTCGGTCGATCCTCGACGGACACGTCGTTCTCGACCGCAAACTGGCGGTAACCGGCCACTTCCCCTCGGTCCAGGCCCTCGAGTCGATCTCACGCGTCGCGTCACGGGTCAACCCGCCTGAGCGTACGCGGCAGGCGGCGTTCCTGCGCCGGGTGCTCGCAGCTCGACGGGGAGCGCAGGATCTCATCGACGTCGGCGCCTACCAGCGCGGAACCAACCCGCTCGTCGATGCGGCTCTGGACCATGACGGGGCGATCCAGTCCTTTCTGCAGCAGCGGATGGATGAACAGACTCCGGCGAACGACACCTGGGACCACCTGATCAGGCTCAACCGACTTCTTGGAGGATCAGCATGACTCGATCGTTTTCACTGGCCGGCTTGTTGCGACTGCGGCGGATTCGGGAAGATCAGGCCGCCGGCAGGCTCGCCGCTGCCAACGCCCGTGTGCGCGAGAACGCAGCGCGGACCGCGCAGATGCGCAACCACCTGGGCGGGACCGAGAGCGAGGTCTCGAATTCGGCCGCGCTCCACGCCGTCAGCACGGCTCGTGCCTCCTCGCGCAGTATGCTCGCCGAGTTGAATGCCCTCGCCGCGCTTCGACAGGCCGCCGCCGACGAGTCTGCTGCCGAGTTCGCGGCCGCCCGTTCCCAGTCCGTCCGCATCGAGAAGCTCGAGCTGCGGCACGGTGAACTCGTGGCGAAGCAGGACCTCCACGCCGAACAGCTCGTCCTCGATGAGATCGCATCCCGCTCCTGGTTCCAGGCGAAGGGTGAAGCGACAGCATGAGCCTCCTCGAAGCGACCGGTCGCATCTCCGAGATTCAGTCCACCCTCCTCGCACTCACCCCGGGCGCACGAGCGAACATCGCCCCGTCGGTCGCGCCTTCTCCGGCATCCACCGACTTCGCGAAGGCTCTGTCGGACCTCACGTCCACCACCAAACCGGAGGCGGTCGGCACCCCGCTCGCGACAGGCGACGCCACCGGTGCCGGTGTCGTCGCCGCGGCGAAGAAGTACCTTGGCGTTCCCTACGTCTTCGGCGGGGAGGACTCGACCGGGATGGACTGCTCCGGACTCGTGCAACGCGTGTACGCCGACCTCGGCATCACGGTGCCGCGCGTCGTTCCCGATCAGGCGAAGGTCGGCACCGAAGTCGGGTCCCTTGCCAACGCCCAGCCGGGTGACCTCATCGTCGCCAAGGGCAGCGGTCACATCCTCATCTACGCCGGAAACAACCAGGTGATCCACGCGCCGCGCCCAGGCACAACGGTGACGCTCACCGAGAACTGGCGGAAAGACTCCGACATCGAGACGATCCGCCGCCTCGTTCCGTCCACTACAGCGGCTCCGGCCGCCGCATCAGCTGGCAACGTGGATTCGCTTCTCGTCGCCGCACAGCGGGCCGCGCTGACAGGAGGCTCCTGGTGACCCTCATTTCAGCACCGTCGGCCCAGACGGCGTCGACCGGTCTTCCTGCGACGAGCGACGCGGCGGAAGCCGGGTCCTTCGCCTCGGTCCTGGAAGGCGTCCTGCAGGCGGATGCGTCCGCCAGAGTCCCCATTCGCGCCGAGGGGGCAACCGGCGGCCGGGACCTTTCGGCAAGCGCAACAGCCGTGGCGCTCATGGGCTGGCCCTCCGGCCAGTCCGCTCCTGACGGCACAAGCGGTCAGGCCGAAACCGAGGTTCCCGGCACAACGGATGCCAACGCGCCAGCTAACGCTCCGGCCATTGTCGCGGGCGCAGTTATCGAGGGCACGGCAACGGCACTATCGATAGCACCCAACTCCGCGGCTCCCACGGCCGAAGCGGGGCCGACCGCCGAAACGACGCCGCCGATGGCGCCGGCGATGAGCCCTGCTCCCTTCCCGTCGACACCCGCTTCGCCGGGCGTCGACGACGGCGAACTCGCAGGTGCCCCAGCGGGTGACGACACCGGGCTCGACACGGCGTCCCGGACTCGGGCAACCGAGACCGTAGCGACAACGCCCCCGATCGCGAACCCAGCGACGGCTGCCCCATCACCCTCCGTTCCGTCGGCGTCCGTTCAGAACCCGTCTGCACCCGGAACAGCGGCACCCGACGCCGACCTCCAGACATCGCAGCCGGCTGCTGCCGTACCAGCACCGGTACCGGCAACACCCGCCCCGATCGGCACGCGCGGGGCGACACCGGGTGCGATCACCCCGACCGAAGCGCAGACATCCGTTCGCGCCCCCGCTCTCGGCGGCAGTCAGCCAGCCGCCGCAGAAGCGGCAGCCCCGGCGGCGGTGCCCCCCGTATCGTCACCGATGCCCACAGCCCCGGCCGCAACAACAGCATCGCCGTCAGCGCCCGCCGCGTCTCCCGCTCCGCCGCTGAATACCCAGTTGGCGCAACCGCTGTTCAGCCTTGCCGGGGCCCGGACGGGCGAGCATGTGATGACCGTACAGGTGACGCCGGATAACCTCGGCCCGGTCACCGTCCGCGCCGTCATCGGCGGCGACGACATCAGGATCGAACTGTTTTCGCCCTCCGACGGTGGTCGGGACGCACTCCGGCAGATCCTGACGGACCTGCGCCGCGACCTTGCCGGCGGCGGCCTGGCGGCATCGCTCGACCTGTCATCAAAGAACGAGCCTGGAAGCAGCGAGGAGCGGACACCGCTTCGCGAGGCACCACGCTCAGGAGCCGCCGCTCCTGAGCCGGTTATTGAGCAGCGTTCTGATCCGGCGTCAACCGCTACGACCACTCTCGACGTCACCGTCTAATTCAGAGGAGATCACCTGTGCCCATCGACGCTATTGCGCGAACCGATTCCACGAGCCTGTACGCGACGCGACCGTCGTCTGCTCCCAAGCAGGAGATGGACGGAGAAATGTTCCTCTCCCTGCTCGTCACTCAACTGCAGAACCAGGACCCGAGCTCGCCCATGGACACGAACCAGATGATCTCGCAGACCACGCAGCTCGCGATGATGGAGCAGATCACCGCCCTGACGACGACCGGCACCGAGAACTTCTCGCTCCAGATGCGCATGGCCGCAGCGACGCTGGTCGGGCAGGACGTCAGTTACACCGGCGCCGACGGCACGACAGTCACCGGCGTCGCCTCGTCCGTCTCCTACTCGGACGCGGTTCCCCAGGTCACCATCGACGGTATATCGATCGCGCTCGACGCCATCTCTGGCATCACCGCAAGCCCATCAGCTGCCTAACCTCAACCAAAGGACTCACTTATGCTTCGCTCTCTGTACTCAGGTATTTCCGGCCTCCGCTCCCACCAGACCATGCTTGACGTAACGGGCAACAACATCGCCAACGTCAACACGGCCGGGTTCAAGGGCTCGACCGTGCAATTCCAGGACACCCTCTCGCAGCTCTCCCAGGGCGCGACCGCCGGGCAGGGCGAGGTCGGCGGCACCAACCCGGCACAGGTCGGACTCGGTGTTCAGGTCGCAGCCATCTCAACGAACTTCGCTCAGGGGTCCTCGCAGAGCACCGGCCGGTCGACCGACCTGACGGTCTCCGGCGACGGCTTCTTCATCACCAGGATGGCAGGTGAAACGCTCTACACCCGAGCGGGCTCGTTCGATTTCGACTCGCAGGGCAGGTTAGTTGACCCAAGCGGTGCCCTCGTCCAGGGCTGGGGCGCCGTGAACGGAACGATCATGGATGGTGGAGCCATCGACACGATCACTCTGCCGCTCGGTGCCGTTTCACCGGCCGTCGCGACCACCTCAGCGACGATGATCGGTAACCTGCCGGAGGACGCCGCAGACGGAACCGCATTGGTTCGCGATCTCGACGTCTTCAATGCGAACGGTGATTCCCAGATCCTGTCGATCACCTTCACCCGCTCGGCGGGCGCGTGGACGGTCAGCGATGGCACCACGAACTACGGGGCACTCACCTTCAACGACGGCGTGCTCGCCAGCCCTGGCAGTGTGGTCGTCGCCGGCGTGACCCTCGACGTCCGCAAGCTCACCGGGTACTCCGGACTCAGCACAGCGGCCATCTCCAGCCAGGACGGACGCAAGGCAGGAGACCTCGACTCGTTCACCATGTCGAAGGACGGCACCCTCGTCGGGTTGTTCAGCAACGGCGCCCTGCAGTCGGTCGGACGGGTGTCACTCGCCACGTTCGTCAACCCGGGCGGTCTGGAGAAGGCAGGATCGTCCATGTACCGTGCCACGTTCAACTCAGGAGCCGCCGACATCGGGACACCCGGCGCGCCCGGCTTCGGATCACTCATCTCGGGTGCGCTCGAGATGTCGAATGTCGACCTCTCCCAGGAGTTCACCAACCTCATCGTGGCCCAGCGCGGCTTCCAGGCGAACGCGCGAATCATCACAACGTCAGATGAGGTGCTCCAGGAGCTCACCAACCTGAAGAGGTAGCCGGCGGCTGAGGAAGATTTTCCGGGACAGTTCTTCTTTGGACGCCGGCCGGGCCGTTTGAACCGCTAACTACTGGGGTTCAACGGCCGACAGTTCCCTCTGAAGGCTCACCCGAGCCGCAAAGGGACGAGCCGATGATCGTAGTGACACGCCTGAACGGCACACAGTTTGCGATCAACCCCGACCTCATCGAGCGCATCCATGAGAATCCGGACACCACCCTGGTCACCGTGGACGGCGCCAAGTACATCGTCACCGAGTCGATGAGCGATGTGATCCACAAGATCGCGTCCTTCCGCGCCCGCGTGCTCGTCCTGGCGAGCGAGCCTCACCGCGACGAGCCGGCACAACCTGTCCGCATCCACCCGAGGGACAACTAACCAATGGATCCAGCAACACTGATCGGCCTCGTCGTAGCGTTCGGAGCGCTCTACGTGATGCTCACGCTCGAGGGCGTGCATGTCGAGGCGATTCTGCTGCCGGCGCCCATGATCCTCGTCTTCGGGGCCACCATCGCCGTCGGAATCGCGGGCGGCACGCTCAAAGACTTCCTTCAGGCTGTCAAGGCGCTGCCTCGCGCGTTCAGAGGCAAGACCACTCCGCCGCAAAACGTGATCGAGCAGGTGGTCGGCTTCGCGGAAAGAGCGCGCAAAGACGGGCTGCTCGCACTCGATCAGGAAGCCGAGAACGTCGACGACGATTTCCTCCGTCGCGCGCTGCAGAACATCGCGGATGGGACCGATGGCGAAGATCTCCGGATCCTGCTCGAGGATGAAATTCACACCAGGGCGAAGGCAGACCGCTCCGCCGCGAAGTTCTTCACCAGCCTCGGGGGGTACGCGCCGACCATCGGCATCATCGGAACCGTCGTCTCACTCGTGCACGTTCTCGAGAACCTGTCCAGTCCAGACAAGCTCGGACCGATGATCGCTGCGGCGTTCGTCGCGACACTCTGGGGTCTGCTCTCCGCAAACTTCATCTGGCTGCCGATCGGCTCGAGGCTGGCACGCCTGTGCGACCTTGAGGTCGAACGAATGACGCTGCAGATGGAGGGCGTGCTCGCCGTGCAGGCCGGCAGCCAGCCGCGGCTGCTCGGCGAACGGCTCCGGGCGATGGTCCCGGCCTATGTCGTTCCGGAAGCGGCATGAGGTCGCGGGGTTCCCGTCGGAGTTTCGACGCTGAGGAAGCCCCGCACGTCGACGAGCGCTGGATGGCGTCATACATGGACATGGTGACGGTGCTCATGTGCATGTTCATCGTGCTGTTCGCGATGTCGACGATCGATCAGAAAAAGTTCGATCAACTCCGCAGCTCGCTGGCGGTCGGGTTCGGTGTCACTGAGACCGAGTTCGCCGATACGGCCGACGGTGTCGTCGTAACGCCAGATGAGGTGGACGAGACGTCGGAGAATTTGACCGACATCGATTTCGCCAAAGCCGAACTCGACGAACTTCTTCAGTTGAGGGAGCGGATCCGGGCGAACCTCGCTGCTGTCGGCCTGCTCAACACCGTCGAATTCGACATCGGCGAGCGCGGACTGACCGTCCGCCTGGTTAGCACAGAGACATTCTTCGAGGCCAATAGTGACGTACTCAGTGGTGATGTCGTCGCTGTTCTGGATGCGGTCGCACCGCCGCTGGCCGAATCCACGCTCCGGCTCTCTGTGGAAGGGCACGCAGACTACCGAGACGCAGGTGGGCAGTTTGCCACCAACTGGGAGCTGTCGTCGGGTCGCTCCGTGCAGGTGCTCCGGCATCTGGTCGAGAAGCGCGCCATTCCCGCAGAACGGGTCGCTTCGGTCGGCTATGGCTCGGCACATCCACTGGCCACCGGTGAAACACCAGACGCCCTCGCACTGAACCGCAGGGTCGACATCGTGGCTCTCTCGGATAAGCCCGAGTCGATCCGGCAACTCATCCCCGGGCTGGTCACAGGCCCCTGACCCACCGCCGTCGATCTCACCGGGTGCGATGCTAACCCCGGCAGCCCGGCGGCCGATGGTGGGGAATGTGACGGTCCAGAAAAAAGCATCAATCAGCGTGCCTGCGAAGCCGGTCAGTGTCTACGACTTCCGCCGCCCGACGACACTGGCCCGCGAACACTCCCGCGTGCTCGAACTCGCGTGCGAGACGTTCGCGCGTCAGTGGGGTACCCAGCTCACCGCGCGGGTCCGCGCGTGGTCGCAGGTCACTTTCGATCAGGTTCTCATGCAGACCTACGACGATTACGCATCCTCCCTTCCCGCGACGACAGCGATGGTTCTGTGTACACTCGCCGGCCCGTTCCCCAAGGCAGTGATCCAGTTTCCAGCCAGTGCCGGACTTGGCTGGATCGACCGGATGCTCGGCGGCACGCGTCCCTCAACGGCGCCGGAACGCAGGTTCACGGCGGTCGAACAGGCCTTGATCCGGCAACTGATGGATGACGCGCTCGACGACCTCCGATACTCCTTCGGGTCACTGCTCGGTGCTCCGATCGCTGTGGACGCCATCCACTACAACTCCCAGTTCGCCCAGGCCGCCGCGTCAGCCGAATTGATGATTGTCTCCGCCTTCACGATCCAGGTCGGTGAGCATACGGCGCCGGCGACGGTGGCGATCCCTGCCGAGGCGCTGCTCGGGCAGCTCGGCGAAACTGCGCCCGTCGACACCCCGTCGGAGTTCTCCGCGATGATCAGAAGCCAGCTCGCCCAGGTGCCCGTCGATGTCTCGGTCCGCCTCGCCCCGGCGAACGTGCGCCCCGGTGCCATCCTCAACCTCGCGGTCGGCGACATCCTCCCCCTTCCCCACCCCCACCACCGACCGCTGGATGTCGCCGTAGGCGGCCAGCCGCTGGCACGCGCAGCACTGGGAGCGCACGGCTCCCGGCTCGCCTGTGTCGTTGTCGAAACCCAGGAGATCAGCCGATGACCATGTTCCAGACCAACCTCCGTTCGGCTGCGGACGCAGCAGCCGGCCTGCTCCCGACGATGTCAGCGCTTCGCGCGATCCAGGGCTACGACCGGGAGTCGATCGGTGATCGCGCCACGACTGCGACGGTTGCCACACTCGTCGGGTCGCCATCGGCCGACCTCGCCCTCATCGTTCTCGACCAGAAAGCTATCGCAGCCGCGGCGGGGAACGACTCCCCGCTGGTCTCGGCTCTGGACATCGTGCGCCCCGCACTCGAAGCCGCCTCGGCTGCCCTCGGCGCCGGCGTGCTCGGCATGTCACGCACGGAAGACGCTTCAGCACTGTTCGCCGATGAGGACACGGTGGTGTTCGCTCTCGTCGGTGACGCCGGAACAGCAGGCTGGTTCGCTGTGCGCGTCCGCGAACACGGAACTCTGGGCGGTCGCGTGCCGTCCACCGACTCTGTGGTCGGGAAGCTCAGCAGGATCAACAACGTGGAGATGGCGCTCACGGTCGAGATCGGACACACCCGCATGTCGGTGCGCGACGTCCTCGCCCTCGAACCCGGCGGCATCATCGAACTGGACAGGTCGGCCGGCGCCCCCGCCGATGTGCTGCTCAACGGCCGGCTCATCGCCCACGGTGAAGTCGTCGTCGTCGACCAGGACTACGCCGTGCGCATCACCCAGATCCTCGATGTCGCGGATGGCCTCGACTAGATGGACACGGTGTTCGTTGCGCTCCGCGTTCTGCTCTCTCTCGCCGCTGTGCTCGCGCTGCTCTGGTATGCCCAGAAGCGGATCACGCGCGGCAAGGCGAAGGGCAAGACCGCCGAACTCGTGACCGTCGTCGGACGACAGGGGATCGGCCTCAAGGCATCCGTTGTCGTCGTGGACGTCGACGGCACGCGGTTCCTGCTCGGAGTCACCGAACACACCGTCAATGTCCTGCACAGCGCCGACGCACCGACCAGCCGGGCGACCGCGCAAGCCGAATCGCCGTCGGATGCCTTCGCAGCGACCCTCGCTGGTGTCACGAACGTCGACACGGTGTCCACGACATCGCACGCGCTCCGGCCCCGAAGGAACGCACAGCCCGCGCAGGCCGGCGGCTCGATCCTTTCACCGGCGACCTGGAAGCAGACCGCTGCCGCCCTCCGGCAGATCCGCTGATGCCCGTACGCTCGACACCGACAGTGCCTCGATACATCCGGCGGCGGGTCGCGCCTTCCCTTCTTGTTCTCGCGCTCGTCGTCCTCATCCTCCTGGTCTCGCCGACCGCCGCATACGCCGTGCCGGTCGACCCGACCCCGCCGACCGATCCGGTCGACCCTGCCGACCCCGGAGACATCTCGGTCGAGATCAACGGCATCAACGGAACGCCGTCGGCCGCTGTCCTGACCCTCGTCGGCATCACCCTGCTCTCCGTCGCCCCAGCGCTGCTGTTGATGATGACGTCGTTCACGAAGATCTTCGTCGTGCTGGCCATGACCAGGAACGCTCTCTCCCTGCCGTCGATCCCACCCAACCAGGTACTCGCCGGCCTCGCCCTGTTCCTGTCGCTGTTCATCATGGCGCCGGTGATCGGGGACATCAACGCCATCGGCGTCCAGCCCTACCTCGACGGCACGCTGACGTTCACTGACGCTCTCTCCGTCGGCTCAGGGCCGCTCCGCGACTTCATGCTCGCCAACACCCGCGAGGAAGACCTCGCCCTCATGACGAGGGCCGCCGACGAGCCGAACCCGGACAACCCCGAAGCAGTTCCGCTGCTGACCCTCATCCCCGCGTTCATGATCTCCGAGTTGCGCGCAGCGTTCATCATCGGCTTCGTCATCTTCGTACCGTTCCTCGTCATCGACCTCGTCGTCGCCGCTGCCCTCATGTCGATGGGCATGATGATGCTCCCGCCGGTCATGATCTCGCTCCCGTTCAAGATCCTGCTCTTCGTTCTCGTCGACGGCTGGGGTTTGATCATCACCTCCCTCATCTCGAGTTACGGGGTCCGCTGATGGACTCGAATGCCGTTCTCGACGTGGCCCTGCAGGGTCTCATCATCGCCGCGAAGCTCTCCGCGCCTGTGCTGATCACGGCACTTGTGGTCGGATTCGCGATCTCACTCCTGCAGTCGATCACCCAGATCCAGGAGGTCACGCTCTCGTTCGTTCCCAAAGCGATCGGGGTCGCTCTTGCCCTGCTCATCGCCGGTCACTGGATGATCTCCGAGATCGTCTCGTTCACGCACCGGATGTTCGACATGATCCCGTCGCTCCTGAACGGCGGCTGAGATGTCGATCTCTCTGGACTTCGCGTGGATCGAAGCTGTCCTGCTCGCCAGCGTCCGCATGGTGGCGTTCCTCGTGATCGCTCCCCCGTTCTCCTACGGTGCCATCCCGGTCCGGATCAAGGGGATGCTTGGGGTCGCCCTCGCTCTTGCGGTCTCGCCCCGCCTCACCCCCGGCTATGAGTCCTTCGAAACGGCGGGTTTCCTCTTCGCTTTGGTCGCCGAGATCCTCATCGGCGCCGTGCTGGGGTTCCTCGTGATGCTCGTCTTCGCAGCCGTCCAGTCGGCGGGAAACCTCATCGACATGTTCGGCGGTTTCCAGATGGCGCAGGGATTCGATCCGCAGTCGATGATCAACGGTGCCCAGTTCTCCCGCCTTTTCCACATGACCGCCCTCGCCCTCCTGTTCGCATCGGGCGGCTACCAGCTCATCTTCGGCGGCCTGATCCGGACGTTCAGTGCGCTGCCGCTCGGTGGGATGATCGATTTCACCGCTCCGGCCGAAGCGATGACCCATGGCGTCACCCAGATGTTCCTGGCATCCGTGCAGATCGCCGGCCCCCTGCTCGTCGTGCTCTTTCTCGCGGATGCCGGACTCGGGCTCCTCACCCGAGTGGCACCGGCGCTCAACGCGTTCGCTCTTGGGTTCCCGCTCAAGATCTTCCTGACACTCACCCTGGTCACCGTGACGTTCGTCGCCCTCCCGCAGGTCATCTCCTCGCTCACCGGCGACGCCGTGAACCAGATGATGGGGGTGCGCTGATGGCCGAGACAGACTCCGCGGAGCGCACCGAGCAAGCCACAGACAAGCGGATGAAGGAGGTCAGGTCAAAGGGTCAGCTTTCGAAGTCGCAGGACCTGACCGCCTGGCTGGGGATCGGCGCCGCTGCCCTGATGATGCCCGCCACGGTTGCCCTCGCCGCTGATGCCGCCACGTTGCAGTTGTTCCAGGTCGGAGCCATCGCGTCGGACCCGGATCCGGGTGAGGCACTGGGGACCCTCGGACTCGGACTCGAGTCCCTGATGTCGAGCCTTGCCCCGATTCTCGCCGTCGTCGGTGTCGTGGTCCTGATCGGATCGGTCGTTCAGGGCGTGCACGTCAAGAAGCTCAAGGGCAAGTACGAGCAGTTCAACCTCGTATCGGGCATGAAGCGTGTCTTCGGGATGCAGGCGATATGGCAGGGCGCGAAGGCGCTCATGAAGACGATCGTCGTCGGCCTCGTCCTTTACGTCGTGATCCAGGGCCTGATGCCGTTGCTCATGGGAGCAGGGGGCTTGTCGGTATCCGCCGTCCTCGAGGCCGCCGCAGCGGGCACCGGGTCACTCCTCCAAACGGCCGTGGCAGCGGGCCTCGTCCTCGCTGCTGCAGACGTGTTCGTCGTCATGCGCCGCAACCAGAAGAGAACACGGATGACGAAGAAGGAGGTGCGCGACGAGAACAAGAGCTCGGAAGGCGACCCTCTCATCAAGTCGCAACGCCGTTCACGGCAACTCGCGATGAGTCGCAACCGGATGATCGCATCCGTCGCCGGCTCCGACGTCGTGCTCGTGAACCCCACCCACGTCGCCGTCGCGCTCTCCTACGAGCCCGGAAAATCGGCGCCCCGCGTCGTCGCCAAGGGTTCAGGCATCATTGCGGCTCGCATCCGAGCCGAAGCCGAGGCGAAAGGCGTCCCCATGGTGCAGGACATCCCGCTCGCCCGGGCGTTGCACGCCGCGTGCGAACTCGGGCAGGAGATCCCCGTCGATCTCTACAACGCCGTCGCGCAAGTTCTCATGTTCGTGATGTCGCTTCGCCGCCGCGGTGCGACCCGGGGCATGCACACCATGACTTCACCCGTTCTCAGCCCAGGAGGCGCCTGACGTGAACCGAAACCTCTCCAAGATCGCCGTTCCCCTCGGCGTCGTCGGCATCCTCATGCTGCTCATCGTCCCTGTTCCTGCCGGGCTGCTCGACGTGCTGATCATCATCAACATCCTCTTCGCGCTCGTCATCCTGCTCACCACGATGTTCGTCCGCAAACCGCTCGACTTCTCGGTGTTCCCCTCTCTGCTGCTCGTCGCGACGCTGTTCAGGCTGGGACTGAACGTGGCATCCACCCGGCTCGTCCTCGGTGACGGGTACGCCGGCCAGGTGATCGAGGCGTTCGGCCACGTTGCCGTCGGCGGATCCATCGTGATCGGCGCCGTCGTCTTCCTCATCCTCGTGGTCATTCAGTTCGTCGTCGTCACCAAGGGCGCCGAGCGGGTCGCCGAGGTCGGCGCGCGCTTCACCCTCGACGCCATGCCTGGCAAGCAGATGGCGATCGATGCGGACCTCAATGCCGGACTCATCACCGACATCCAGGCCCGCGAGCGCCGCGCAGAGGTCTCGGCTGAGGCTGACTTCTACGGTGCGATGGATGGCGCGTCGAAGTTCGTCAAGGGCGATGCCATAGCCGGGATCATCATCATTCTGATCAACATCGTCGGCGGCATCGCGATCGGCATGCTCCAGAACGGCATGGAGCTCGGCGAGGCCGTCAGCACGTACACGCTGCTCACCATCGGTGACGGCCTGGTCACCCAGATCCCTGCGCTGCTGATGGCGGTGTCCACCGGCATGATCGTGACGCGATCGAACGCCGAATCCGACATGGGCTCGACGGCATCCGCTCAGCTGTCCCAGTCGAGGAACGCCCTGATGATCGCTGGAGGTGCGGCCATCGCGATGGCGCTGATCCCCGGCATGCCGGTGCTCCCGTTCATCGGGGTCGGCCTCTTCTTGCTCTTCGCCGCACAGCGGATCAAGGCCACCGAAGCGGCGAAAAAGGCATCCGCAGAGCTGGCTGAAAGCGAAGACGCTGCTCCCCGCCCGGAGACGACCGAGGAACTGATGGAGCGGATGCGCGTGCACGCCCTCGAGATCCTGCTCGCGCCCGACCTGGTCAGCATGGTGTCCGGGTCCTCCGACGACCTGCTCGCCCGGGTGAGGGCGCTGCGCCGCACCATCGCCATGGACCTCGGGGTCATCGTTCCGCCGGTCCGGACCAGGGACAGCGTCGACCTGCCCTCGTCGACCTACGTCATCCGGATCGCCGGAGTCGAAGCCGGCCGGGGCCTCGCGCCGACCGGCAAGGTGCTTGCCCTCGGCGACGCCCTCGACACGTTGCCCGGGCAGTCGACAGTGGAACCGGTCTTCGGGCTGGTCGGCAAATGGGTGCCACAGGAAATGCGGCACAGCGCCGAGATGACGGGGGCCACGGTGATCGACCGGGTTTCGGTGGTTGTCACGCACCTGTCATCGATCATCACCGGCAACGCCGCCAGGCTGCTGACTCGTGAAGACGTGCGGCTTCTCACCGACGGCATCAAACAGGTGAACCCGTCGGCCGTCGAGGAGCTGACCCCGTCGCTGCTGAGCCTCGCCGAGATCCAGCGCGTGCTACAGGGGCTGCTTGCCGAACAGATTCCGATCAACGACCTGTCACGGATCTACGAGGCGCTGTCGCTGCGTGCGAAGGTCTCCACCGATCCGGAAGGGTTGATCGAAGCCGCCCGTCAGTCGCTGGGCCCTGCCCTGTCCAGCCGATATCTCGACGGACGCACGCTGCGGGTGATCATGATCGATCCCACCCTTGAGCAGTCCATGCTCGAAGCGATGCGACCCTCAGAGGTCGGCACGCAGATCCTTCTTGATGCGACCAGGATCGAATCGCTGTTCGCCTCACTGAAGGGTGCGGTGACACGCGCGGAAGGGAACGGACATTCCGCGGTGCTGGTTTGCGCCCCCGCCCTCCGCCCCGCGATCAAACGCCTCGTATCCGGCCAGTCTCACGGTCTTCCGGTGCTGTCCTATCAGGAAGCAGGCGCTGCGAACGTCGACATCGAGACGGTGGGGGTGATCGGCGATGCCCAATCGATTCCGGCGTCCTGACCCGAACGGCACGCCGGTGCAGCCCGCACCGATGGTGTTCCCCGGAATGGCCGCGGTGCTCGATTCGATCGACGTCGAGGAACGCAAGCTGCACAGAGAAAGCAGCGGTGCGGCGCCCGGTCCTCTGGGCGCTCAGGGGTTTGCGCAAGTGCTCGATGACCTCACGGCTAACCTGGCGACCGACCGGCCAGTGCTGCCTGAGCGCCTGAAGCGGCGTCCGGCGGTCCCTCGGCCGCTCGGCGCCCCCGGTGACCTGATCCTTGTGATCGGTGCGGCCGTCGATGCCCTCTCGGTTGTCCGCTCGATGGCGGCGGCTTCGACCACCCGTGAGATCGCGGTGGCCGGTTCGATCGAGCTGGCTGGAACGGTCCGGGTCGACGACCGCCGCAGCGCGGTTCGAGCCCGCGCGATCGGAGTACACACCATCAGTCCGGTCTTCGTGGCGTTCGGGCTCGACCGCTCCACGATGGACCGGTCCAACTGGGACGAGCTCGTGCTCAGCATCTCGCCCGATCAGGTGTGGGTCGCCGTTGACGCGGGCCGAAAACCCGACGACACGGCCCTCTGGGTTCACGCTGTCGCCGCGCGCATCCCGATCGACGCGGTGGCCGTCGAAGGCAGCGCGCTCACTGCCAGCCCGGAGACGGTCGAGGAGCTGAACCTGCCGATCGGCTGGGTGGATGGTCTCGCCCCGGGTCCGGCCCGGTCACCCCGGCCGGTATGGGATAGTTGAGCGGATGCTAGTTCTTACACGCAAACCCGGCGAGCGTATCGTCATCGGCGACGACATCGTCGTGACGTTCCTCGAATCCCGTGGCGACAGCATCCGGATCGGCATCGAGGCGCCTTCAGGCGTCAAGATCCAGCGCGACGAGATCGTGCAGGCCGTCACTGAGGCCAACCGCGCCGCGGTTGAGACAGATTCGTCCGCTGAAGATCGCATCAAGGCGGCGCTGGGCTACCTGCCCCCGACCGCCGGCTGACCGCACGCGCGTGTTCACGCACTCCGGACGCGTACACGCGGCGCACCGCGTGAACCAGTCCGCACGGAGTGATGTGGTACTGCGGCGCCACAGTTCCAGCTAGCGGGCGACGGATGCCAAATCGGCCTTCAGCGGCCAGTCCTGACCTTCGAGGATGATCTGGGCGCATCCGCCTGTCACCCGGTTGAGGACAATCGGGGCCATCAGGTTGACCGTCGTCGCTTCGTTCTCTCCCGGATTGATCACCACGAGGACCGAAGCGTCCTCCGCGGCTTCCAGGCCGAGGAGTTCGCACTGCTCGTCAGCTATCGTCGGCTGGTACCGCGGAAGGTGGAGTCCGGCGTCGAGAACGAACAGCCGGGGACCGCCTTTGGCCGTCGACGTCAACGAGTACAACCCTGGTGCGCCGTCGGTCTCGACGAGCGAGAAATCCACCAGCGGTTCCAATCCCGGGGGTGAAACGAGAAAGCTGAGCGCGCTCATCGGAGGAAGTCCATCAGGGTGGGTTGCAGGACGCGCGCCGTTACCGCGAGTGCGCTCTGGTAGGCGACCTCCTGCATCTGAAGACCGAGGATGGTCTTGGTGAGGTCGATGTCCTCCACCTCGGCGCGTTGCCCCTCGAGTGATACGGATTTTTCCACGTTGACCTCCATGGCCCGCTGGATTTCGGCGTGCCGAGCGCCGACGGTGGCGTGCCGGCCCCGGACGGCTTCCTGGTGCCCGTCGATCGAGGCAAGATGACCGCCGATGTTCGTCCCGCTGCGCAAGTCGCTGACGATGGTTGATACGAGGGCGAAGACGGAGTCGGTTCCGACACCGAACACGGCGGCGCCGTCGGCGTCCACTCGCACAGTGGTCCCCGGGCCGATCCGTCGTTCCACGCTTGAGCCGGGCGCGCCGGTGTAGGCGAACGTCGACGTGAAAGCTTCGCCGACATCAGAGTTTCCCGCGAAAACCGAACGTCCCAGATAGGTTGCGTTCGCCTGGCTCAGCAGCTCGGACCGCAAGCTCTCCAGCTCGACTGCGATCGCCTCTTTCGCGGAAGGCGACAGCACGCCGTCGTTCGCGCCCTTCACGGTCAGGTCTCGGATCTTATTCATCAGAGTTGACGCGTTGGACAGTGCCGAGTCGACCGTATTCAGCCAGGCATCGCCGTCGCTGATGTTGCGGCCGTACTGTTCATTGGCCCGCTGCTCTGCCCGGATCGTCAGGGCGTTTGCCGTGCCGGTCGGGTCGTCGGACGGCCGGCTGATGAGCTTGCGGCTCGACGCCTGCTCCTGCAGTTTCGCCAGCTCGCTCATCGTGGATTGCAGGTTATTGAGCGCTGAGCGCATCATCGTCTGGCTGGTCACGCGCGGGATCACGGGCTACCTCCCCACAATTCCGGTGCGATTGATCAGGGTGTCGAGCATCTCATCGACCGCCGTCATCACGCGGGCGGCTCCCTGATATGCGGACTGGAACATGAGCAGGCTGACGTTCTCCTCGTCCAGGTCGACAGAGGCGTTCGCCAGTTGGGCGTTCGATGCGGATGCCGCGGCCAGTTCGGCGAGCGACGCCTGCTGAAGCTCTGTGCGTGCGACGACGCCTGTGCGGGAGACGAAACCTGCCCAGATCGTGTCGGGGGAGGTCGCGGCCGTGCCGATCTGGGAGATGGCATCCGCGTTCGAGCCGTCAAGCCCGCCGGAGCCCGGGGCAGCAGCGGCGATTCCGCTTGCGTCAGTGGGGATCACGGACAGTCCGCGAGCCGCGGGGCCGGTCGGGCTGATCAAGAAGAAGTCCACGTTGGTCGCGCCTGTGGCGGTGATTCCTGTGCGGTGGACGGTGTTGACCTGGCTAGCGACAGCTACCGCGAGTTCGTTGTATGACTGGGCCGCCTCGGCGATCAAGCCTCCCGTTTTGGTGGCGTCGATGGGGGCAAGCACCGAGATTGCGCCGGCGATCTCGCCACCGGTCAACGCCACGGGGGTGCCTGGGCGATGGACCCACTCGAGCCGGACGGGGGAATCCGTCGCCCCGTCCAGGAGGTAGGAGCCCGCGACAGCAACCGGACGAACGGTGTCGCCGGAGACGATCGCGTTGCCGGCAAGGAGAACGTCGATCATGCCGTCCGGGCGACCGGAAACCGTCGCGCCCGTGAGGGCGGACATGGTCGTCGTGAGGGCGTTGCGCTGGTCGAGAAGCTCGCTGACGGTCCCCCCTGCGGCGAGGGTCGACCTAATCGTCACGTTGAGCTTCGCAACCTGCGTCGCCGCCGAGTTCAGTTCGTCAGTCATGCCGCCTAGTTCGCTGCGAACGTGAGCCCACTGGGACTGCATCTCCTCATAGCCGCGCGCGATCTGGGAGACGAGGACACCCGCCTGTTCGAGAACGATGCCTGCGGCGGCCGAGGACCCGGCGCTGTTGGACAGTCCCTGCCAGGATGCCCAGAACTCCTGCAACTGAGCCGAAAGTCCATTCTCGCCCGGCTCACGGAGCGAAACCTCGATCTCCGCTATAGCGTTGCCTCGAACCGCCGAGTACCCGGCGAGACCGGCCGACGAGCGTACCCGGGCGTCAAGGTGGACATTGCCGAGCCGCGCTATGGACTCGACCGTCACTCCGCCACCGACCTGAGCGGTTGATGCCAGTGGCCCCACCGAGCCGAGCGCACCGATGGCGCTCGTGGTGACACGCTGCCGGGTGTAGCCGACGGTGTTCGAGTTGGCAATGTTCTGGCCGACGACGTCGAGGCCCTGCCGTGCGGCGACGAGTCCGGTGTATGCGGTGTTCAGCCCGCTGAAAGTGCTCATCGGCGTCACAGGTCCTTGTCGAAGAGGCGGGCAGCGGTCGTCTGAGCGTCTGCGGCACCGCTCGCGTTGTAGACGCCCGAGTCGGCGGATGTCTGTGCGAGCGTCTCGTGAGTCGACCGGGAAGCCGCCCGGAGCATGCGCTCGTTGGTGTCTCTGAGCACAGTGATGTCGGCCGTGAGTTGCGTCAGAGCCGCCAGGTGGCTCGCGAAGATATCGGACCAGGGACCAGCGGGCGCGTGTTCGATCAGGTGGCGGAGAGTCGCATCTTCACTCGTCCCCCAGTTCAGGGCGACCGCGGCCACTTCGACGCTGCGGGCGAGTCCGACATCCCGGAGACTTGCGACCACCTGCTCGATCTCGTTCGTGGCATGGTGCAGCCATTGAGTCTTGCCCGTTGTGAGCAGGAGCTGTTCCACCTCGAGCTTGAAAATGAGAAGTTCGAGCAGTTCCCGTTCCCGCCAGATCAGAGCGGAGAGCTCGTTCGCGCCCATGTCGTCCAACTTCCGTGATCCGTCGGTGAGAGCACGTGCTGCGTAGGGCAGGAGTGCGATGTCGGCTTCGCTCATGCGTGAGCACTCCTCGTCGTTGGTCATTTCCAACTATCGGCGAGGGTGAGGACCATGTTAGGGCTTTTGGCCCGTGACATCCGAGTTCTTCGTCGACGATGTCATCTGGGCGCGCAGCGGTTCGGCCGGCGCATCAGATGAACACCCGCCCCGGGGGCAAGGCTCTTAGAGCTTGACGCCCTTCGCGGCCATGAACGGCACCGGGTTGGTGAAGTCGCCATTGATGCGGATCTTGAGGTCGAGGTGGCATCCGCTCACGACGCCCGTTGCGCCGACGTTCGCGACAACCGTGCCCGGTTCGACCAGCTGGCCGGAGGAGACCTTGAATGACCCGCTCTGCACGTGGCCGTAGATGGACTCGACTCCGCCGCCGTGATCGACGATGACGCGCTGTCCGTAGGCTCCGGCCGAACCGGTGAAGGTGACCCGCCCGGCGGATACCGCCTTGACAGGAGTCCCGCAGCTCGCGCTGAAGTCGACGCCGTCGTGGAAGGAGTTGGAGCAGCCCGCCCCATTGCAGATGAGCCCGCGAGGGCCGTAGGGCGACGAGATCGGTCCTGCAACCGGCCGGATCCAGGTGCCGTCGCCACCGGTGAAGACTGGATAGTCTGCGGTGTTCTCGCCTGACTTGGGGCGACTGGCGGCGAGTTTGGCTGCCTCTGCCGCGGCGGCCGCAGCTGCCTTCGCTGCCTCTGCCGCGCGGAGCTCCTCTGCCGACGTCGCTGAGTAACCATCGCGCACGAGGGCTGGCCGGGTCCAGGTCGGCACGGTGAGCGACTGGGCGCCGGTGTCGTGGATCGGAGCAACCGAGACGGCGTCCTCCGACGTGAAGGCGTAGGCCGGAAGGGCGACGGTACCGAAGATCGACGGCACAGCGATCGCGACGACCAGAAGGGAACGGATCGACTTCCAGCGGGACTGCTTGGGCACGGTGCGGACCGATGCAGGCGCCGGGGTTGCTGCCATTCGGGCGGCCAGCCGAGCGCGGGACGGAACCGGGGGCATGGAAATGGTCGGCACCGCCGCCGTTACGGGGTCAACGACCGGCTCCACATCGACCATCACGACGGGTTGAGCGGCGTCAGCCGGCTCCTCGTGGTCATCGGTCTCGATCGGCTCGGCGGTCTCAGAGTCGGCACTCTGCTCGACGGCAACGACGGTCGAACCCTCCGCTGGCGCACCGGTCGAAGAGGCCGAGCGGGCAGCAGCCCGCAGGCTCCTGCGGGTGGGGAGGGCGGTCGTCAGGTCGAGCGCGGATTCGCCGCCACTGCCGTTGTCTGGCTCGCGGCTGCTCTCGTCACTCATCAAATATCTCCGTGCGTGGCGGCGACACGACCCGGAGCATCCGTTTTCTGATGCTCCCGACCGTCTCCCTCACGCAAACGTTCTAGGGCGGGCGGCGGGCAAATTGAGCCGCGCCTCACTTTCGGGTTCAACCGAGGTTACTAGATCCTTCCTGAGAGGACCATCCCAGTTCGGGTGGTCTGCCCGTCGTCGAACGAGTAGCGTCGTGATTCGTGGCCGTAATACTGAACGAACCGTCGTTTGAGGACGCCGCCGATCTCGGCCGCGTCCACCAGCAATGCTGGGTCGAAACGTACAAGGGACTCGTTCCGCCGGAGTTCTGGGAGCACTCCACCGAAGCACGCCGAATCGGGATGTGGGAGCGGATGCTACGCCGAAGCGAACCGCAACGCCGCCTGGTAGTCGCCGAGGTCGATGGCAACATCGTCGGGTTCGCACTCGCCGGTGCGACCCTGTCGAGGGAACACCCGGGCGCCCCACCCGCCGAGGCGCTCGAAGTCCGCATGCTGTATCTCAAACGGTCGCACCACGGCAGTGGGATCGGACAGCACCTGCTCGACTCCGTGCTCTTTGCCGGCGAAGCGGCCCAGCTCTGGGTGGCCGAAGGGAATCCTCGAGCGCAGGCCTTCTACCGCAGGAACGGCTTCGCGGCCGACGGCATCCGTGACGCGAGACCGCACCAGGGAACCGACCTGACAGCAATCCGGATGCTGCGGCGCGCGTCGGTTGCGCGCTGACCTCACCGGATTCCGCGGAGAGGTTGCGGCGAGCCGGACCCGGGCGGGGTCGACGTACGGCACGATATTAGGCAGGCGTCAGCCATGAGCCACCGGGCTCGAACGAGGGTGTGGGGACCATGCGCAAGAGAAAACAGACCGCCGAGATCAACCAGGCCGACATCAAACCGGATGTCGCCGTGCAACGCGGCGCGGGAGCGGCCGGTTTCAGCATCGCTGCTTTCCGCATCGGCCTCGTCGGCGGGCTGGGCGTGCTCACAGCAATGCTCATCGGCGGTATCCTCGGTCAGCTGGGCACCGTCCTCATCTATATCGGTCTGGCTCTGTTCCTTGCCCTCGGCCTCGACCCTCTCGTCACCTGGCTGGAGAAGCGCATCCAGCGCGGCGTCGCCATCGCGCTCGTCGTTCTCGCGGTACTCGGAATCTTCGCCGGGCTCCTGTTCGCTGTGATCCCGGTACTCGTCGAGCAGGCTTCCAACCTCGTCGACGACTTCCCGCGCGTACAGAGGGAGATCGAGGAGAGTGACTTCATCAAGGGACTCGAAGGCGCCTTCGGCGGGTCGCTCAGCATCAGCGATGCACTCTCGAGCGCCATCCAATTCATCAGCGACCCGAAGAACCTCGTCGCAATCGGCGGCGGGCTCGCGGCGGTGGGTGCCGGGGTCGCCAGTGGGGTGACGGGTGCGGTCATCGTCCTGATCCTCACGCTGTACTTCCTCGCTTCCCTGCGCTCGATGAAGGGCATCGCCTACCGATTCGTGCCCGAATACCGCCGGGTCGGCTTCGCGAAGATCACCGAAGAGATCACCGGGGCGGTCGGTCGTTATGTCGTCGGGCAGCTCAGCCTGGCCGCCTGCAACGGCATCCTCAGTCTCATCTTTCTGTCGATCATCGGCGCTCCGCTCCCGTTCCTGCTCGCGATGATCGCGTTCCTCGGCTCGCTCATCCCGCTCGTCGGCACGCTGACGGCGTCGGTCATCAACACCGTCATCTGCCTGTTCGTCTCGCCGGTGACGGCGCTGTTCGCCGGCATCTACTACCTCATCTACATGCAGATCGAGGCCTACGTGTTAAGCCCGCGCATCATGAACCGCGCGGTCGCAGTGCCAGGAGCTCTCGTCGTCATTGCCGCCGTTGCCGGAGGTGCGATCGGCGGCGTGCTCGGAGCCCTCGTCGCGATACCGGTTGCGGCATCCGCGATCATCATCGTGCAGAAGGTCATCTTCCCGCTGCAGGACTCGAAGAAGTCACCGAGCGGGGTCTGAGTTCCCCTTTGACCTCGCCGGGCGACCGGAGAACACTCGACGGAGAATCACAACTTTCCGGAGTGATACCCGTGACGACCATCGATTTTCCCAGCCTGCACCCTGACGCCCTGGCCTCGGCGGCGGGATCGGCTGGCTGGTGCGGAAGTACGGAATCGCCTTCGACAGCCTCGTTGAGGTATCCGTCGTCACAGCGGGGAGGAGGCGGCTCCGCGCGAGCGCCGGCGAGAACCCTGAGTCGTTCGGGGGATCCGCGGCGGCGTCGACTTCGGCGTGATCACCAGCTTGGTCTTCGAGGCGCACCCGCTCCCTGGCGTCTTCGAGGCTCCTGTACGGCGACGGGGATCTGACGCTCCTAGCCCGGTTGGCGCGGCGATGCGTGCGACGCAGGAGGAACCCAGCACCACCCTTCCTGGCGATGCCGGACTTCCCTGGAATGCCAGGCGGCAGAGAGCTGCTCGTCTGTGACGGCGGTGATGACGAGGACGGCGCCCGGTCCACTCTCGCCCCATTGCGCGCGCTCCCTGGCCTGCAGGGCGACGATATAACGTTCACGGCATATGCGAACATCCTCGAGGAAGCCCATCCACCCGAGGGCATGATCATCGTCGGCCCGCTATCAGGGCAGGACGCGGGGCGCCTTCCGAGTTCAGTCCGACGGCCCCCGCCGTGCGCGGGCGGAGCGGAGAGCATCCGTTCCGACGAGAAGCACGAAGCCGACTGCAAGAAAGAGCACGAGCGCGATGGGCAGCGACTGGATGCCACTGCGATCCAGAAGCACACCGCCGAGCAGTGCTCCCCCGCCGATACCGATGTTGAACGCGGTGGTCTGCAACGCCGCCGCGAAATCCCGCGTCCTGAATGACGCGGTGTGAAGCATCCGTGTCTGCAGCATCGCCGGGAGCCCGCCGAACGCGACACCCCAGACCACGAACGCGACGACGACCACCACGGAGTTCTCCGACCACACCGCGAGGACGAGGACCGAGGCCATCACGCCGATCAGGGCGAGCGCGAAACCGCGCCTGGGGAACCGGTCGGACGCGAAACCGGCCAGCACCAGCCCGATCGCACCCGCACCGCCGAAAAGGAAGAGGAGGAACGCGACAGAGGTGTCCGGGAAGCCGGCGGCTTCGATCAGCCAGGGTGCGATGTACGTGTAATACGTGTTCTGGCCGGTGAGGAAGATCATGATCACAATGCAGAGCAGCACGACCCCGCGCATGCTGCGGTCCTTGTACATCGGCAGGCGGATCTCTCCGGTTCTGACCGGAACGTGGTGGTCGACAGGCGGGAGGTACCTCAGTACGGCGAGGGCGAGGAGCACGACGATCGCCGCGATGACGGCGAAGGCGATCCGCCAGCCGAGAGCGTGCCCGAGCGCCGTCCCGACGGGGACGCCGAGCACGAAAGCGGCGGACGCCCCACCCGACGTGATCGCAACCGCCTTGCCGAGCTGATGTTTCGGCACAAGATGGGCGGAGTACGCCGCAACGACCGCCCAGAACAGTCCGTGAGCGAGCCCTCCGAGGATGCGGGCGCCGACGAGGATCTCGTACGTCGGCGCGATCGCGGCCAGCACATTGGCGAGGGCGACGACGAGCAGGACCACGAAGACGAGGCCTTTGCGGGAGTACTTCCGGGTCAGTGCGGCGAGCGGTGTCGTCGCGACCACAACGGTGCCGGCGAAGACGGTGACGAGGAGCCCGGCCGTCGACAGGCTCACGTCCAGCTCAGCGGCCATCTCTGGCAGCAGACCGGTCGGCAGGAACTCACTCGTCACCGAGACGAAGATTGCGCCGGCGAGGGTCAGCAGGCCGATCCAGGGGAAGGCGGGTGCGGCCGAAGCGTTCGTTGCGTTTGTTGGAGTGGACACAGGCGTCGCCGATCAGATTGTTGGGCGGGGTGCGCAGCGCCGAACTCCGAGGGGCGGCGCGCTAAGCGATACAGCCTATTCGACTCCGGGCCGGGAACGGTGACGGTGCAGACCCACCTCGTGGGCCCCGTGCAACAGCTCCAGGAAGCGGCCTCCGAAATCCTCCGGCCGCGCCAGCCGGAAGTTGTCGTCATCGTTGCGCGGGGAGAGCTCCCGGGTGCATGGCACGAGCGGATGCTCCACCCACCTCGCGAGGACGAGGGTCCGTCACGCCAGTCTTCGCGCGGCTGCAACGCGGCGGAGCTCATCCGTGTCCAAGATCGAGCCGCCCCGGCAGTCACGTAATCCCGTACGTTCATGCCCCCGCCGAGAGCGACGATTGCCACCCGCTCCTGTTCGAGGCCGCGGCGACGCACGCAATGCAGGAGATCGCACGATTAACAGGACAGAAACCCCGAAAGCATCCTGCACATCGTGCGATCTCCTGCTAATCGTGCGCCCCGGCGGCCAACCAACGCAGGCGGGCGACGGAGCCCTGCGCTGAGGGTGTGGTCGCGCACCGATGGGCGCCGGTGCCGGGCTCCGCCGCCCGCCGTCCCCCACCGCTATCGGCCGATCCGCCCCAGCTCATGCCCCCGCGGGCGGCTCGGCAAGCAGCTCCACCCGGTCAGCGAGGTACGACGCGAGATCGACCGCATCCGCATCGCTCGTGTTGGCATTCCAGCGCACTCGCGGCCGGTCGCCCTCGACGAACAGGCGCCCGATCGAGTTGCGGAGCTCGTCGACGTCGAGCGTCACAGGCACCGCATCGAAGTTGACGGTCTCCCCGTGCGGAAAGCGCCCACGGGATGCCGCGGCGCGGTACGCACGGCGCCGCTCGGCCGACTGGGACTGGTAGCCCGGGCGCCCGGGCTCCAGAGCACGGGTGGCTTGGCCTGTCTCATACAACGTCGCGTCCTCACCGAGGAGGAACACACCCAGTCGCCAGATGCGACCTTTCGACCGCAACACCGCCGGGCGCGGGACGAGAAGCACCCGGTGTTCCGGGACATATTCGGCGAGCGCCTCAGTGCGTGCGCCCGCACTCCTCAACCGTTGCACCGCCTCTTCGAGGAGGGCCTGAATCTCAGCGGCGATCCGCTCATTGTCGCCGGCGGCGGGCATCAGCGCCCGAACTCGGGCGACGGCGCTGGGAACCGACTCATGCGACTCAGCCTACCGAGGCGCCCGAAAGGGCGAGCCGAGTCTGGAGAATTTCGCTGGCTACGTCCTGGATGGGGCGAATATGTCCGACCAACGGGGCGATCGACAGAGGGGTCTGCGGATGCCGGATCCTGAGAACATCTCCTCCTTTCTCGCGGTGACAGCGACGCTGGGTTCGTCCCGGCCCGGCACAAACGTCCTTCGTCGCGGGCGCTTTCCTCGGGGACGACTGCAGCCGTCCGGTCAACGGCTGCTCAACGCCGTCGGCTCCGGGATAGTTCTGACGCTCGGCAGCGCGGCGGTGGCCGCTGCGGCGATTCCCCGGTCACCAGCTGACAGGACGGATGCCCCGCTGCTCAGAGCTTCGTGAGCGCAGTCCCCTTGTGCATCGCGTCATGCCCGGTCTTATCACTCGTGACTTCGTATTGGGGTTCCTCGGGGCTGCACCGGCGGGTGCGGCCCTTGAACTCAACGTCTTTTGTGTGGACCTTGATGATGCGCCCTTCGACCTCACCGCCCTCCGAGTTCCAGCGCACATGGTCGCCAACCGAGAATCTGGTCGTCATGGTTACTCCTCCGTGCCATAACCTCAGGCCACCATGGCCCTCAAGGTGTCGGCGTTCCTCACAGCATTACCGCCGCCGTCGTTGTTGAAGTAGACGTAGACATCCGCCCCGCCATCCCGCCACTCGCGGATGTGATCCGCCCACCACCGCAGGTCGTCGTCGGAGTACGAACCGCCGTACAGGTGGTCGTGGTCCGGACCGTGCATGCGCACGTAGGCAACCGGTGAGGTCACCCGGAGGATGCACGGCAGATTCGCACCGCTCATCACGCAATACGCGGCACCTCGGGCCTCGAGCAGGCGGAACACCGCCTCGTCGTTCCAGCTCGGATGCCGGAACTCCACGGCCACCGGGATCCAGCTCGGCATCCGGCGGAGGAAGTAATCGAGCCGGGCATCGTCTCGCACCATTCCCGGCGGCAACTGCACGAGCAGCACCGCCCGCTTGTCTCCCAGCTCATGCCAGCTCCCCGCGATGCGGTCGATCCAGGCATCCGGTTCGTACAGTTTCTTCCCGTGGGTGAGACCGCGCGGCGCCTTCACCGAGAGCCGGAAGCCCGGCGGCAGCCGTGTGCGCCAGCTCGCGAACGACGCGTCCCTCGGCCAGCGGTAGAAACTCGCGTTCAGTTCCACCGTGTCGAACCGGGCGACGTAGTGCGCCAGCCGGCGCCAGGGTGGAAGGTCATCGGGGTAGAGCACATGCGCCCAGTGGTCATAGCTCCACCCGGATGTTCCGATCGCGATGCTCCCCATCTGCCCACCGTATAAGGCGGCACTGGACGCGCCACAACCCCCTTGCCGCATCGAATGCACCCGGGCACGCTAGCCCTCACGACAGAAGGACACGGCAACGAACGAGCGGAGGATACGGATGCGCGCGATGGTGTACCGCGGGCCGTACAAGGTCCGGGTCGAAGAGAAGGACATTCCGCCCATCGAACACCCGAACGACGCGATCATCCGCGTGACTCTCGCGGCAATCTGCGGATCCGACCTTCACCTGTACCACGGCATGATGCCGGACACCCGGGTCGGCATGACATTCGGGCATGAGTTCATCGGGGTGGTGGAGGACGTCGGCTCATCGGTTCAGAACCTCAAGCGCGGCGACCGGGTGATGGTCCCCTTCAATGTCTATTGCGGCTCCTGCTATTTCTGCGCCAGAGGCCTCTATTCGAACTGCCACAACGTGAATCCGAACGCGACGGCGGTCGGTGGGATCTACGGTTATTCGCACACCTGCGGAGGTTACGACGGCGGTCAGGCCGAATACGTGCGTGTTCCGTTCGCGGATGTCGGCCCGGCGTTGATCCCCGAGTGGATGGACGACGAAGACGCCCTGCTGTGCACGGATGCTCTCGCGACCGGCTACTTCGGCGCCCAGCTCGGTGACATCTCCGAGGGCGACACAGTCGCTGTCTTCGGTGCAGGACCCGTCGGCCTGTTCGCCGCGAAGTCAGCCTGGCTGATGGGTGCCGGGCGGGTGATGGTGATCGATCACCTCGAGTACCGGTTGGAGAAGGCACGCACCTTCGCCCACGCCGAAACGTTCAACTTCGCTGAGTATGACGACATCGTCGTGCAGATGAAGAAGACGACCGACTACCTGGGCGCCGACGTCGCCATCGATGCGGTGGGAGCAGAGGCGGACGGGAACCTCATCCAACACCTGACGTCCGCCAAGTTCAAGCTGCAGGGCGGGTCGCCGGTCGCTTTGAACTGGGCGATCGACTCGGTTCGGAAGGGAGGCACCGTGTCGGTGATGGGCGCATATGGGCCGATGTTCAGCGCCGTGAAATTCGGGGATGCCTTCAACAAGGGCCTTACCCTGCGGATGAACCAGGCCCCGGTGAAGCGGCAGTGGCCGCGCCTGTTCGAGCACATCCAGAACGGGTACCTGAAGCCGAGCGACATCGTCACACACCACATCCCTCTCGAGCACATCGCCGAGGGATACCACATCTTCTCCGCCAAGCTCGATGACTGTATCAAGCCGGTCATCGTGCCGAGCGCGAGCGCGTAGGAGGGACGTCATGCCTTATACCGCCGACAAGCCGGAGCGCCGTGAGTCCAACGAAGAGCTACGCGCGCGCATCCCCGGCTGGGGTGCCGACCTCGACCCGGCGAACCGCCCAGCCGTGCCGAGGGAACGTTTCGATCCGGCCGCGACCGGCGCTCATTGGGACTTCCCCGAGCGCCAACCGGAGAAGTGGCCCCGTGAGCGGTCGATCGAACACAAGTTCCTCACCCCGGTGTTCGGAACCTCGACGCCGCCGAAGGGTGTGTCAGGGGCCATGCGGAAGTACGCGTACCGAAAGTACAGTGAGGCGCAGGCCGCCCACTGGCTGATCCTGCTGGCATCCGACCGGGTCGACGCCGTGGAAAGCCACCTCCGCTCCTTCGTGAGCCTGCGCCCTGACAACCCGGTGACCGAGACCGGAGTGCTCAGCGAATGGACTCGACACGGTTACTCCTCACGGGTGGGCCGCAGTCGCGGGGACCTGAAGCACCAGTGGATCGACCCGCTCCTGGTCGCCGGTCCCTGGATTGCGGCCGGCTGGCTGGCCTTCGCCGCCGTGAGGGTCGTAGCCAGGCGCCGCTGAAATGGGCGCGGTGAAGAGTGCCGAGCGGCGGGCCAGGCGAGGCATCCCGTACGCTGAACCCGTGACGGACGGCGCGTTGATCGGTCCAGTGGATCCTCCGGAGCTGCACGTCATGACGTACAACATCCGTCGACGGATGGCGCATACGACGCAGCACAGCCCCGATCTCTGGACTCGTCGGCGGCCGCACCTCCAGACACTCCTCCAGCGCGAGATGCCGACGATCCTTGCGACGCAGGAGGGGCTCCCCGACCAGCTCGAGTTCATCAGCCAGGTGCTCGGCCCCGGCTACCGCCGGATCGGACGCGGGCGCAACGCCGACGGTGACGGCGAGCAGTGTGCGATCTTCTTCGACACCCGCCGCCTGGCTCTCGATGACTGGACGCAAAGGGCGCTCTCGGACAGCCCGAACGTCCCCGGGTCCCGATCCTGGGGCAACATGCTGCCGCGGATCGTTGTTTCCGCCGACCTGACCGACGTCGCCACAGGCATCCGGTTCTCGGTCTTCAATACCCACTTCGACCATTTCTCTCGCTCCTCGCGCGCCCGGTCGACGAAGATGCTCAACGACCTCGTCGAGGCGACGGATGTTCCAGCGATCGTTCTCGGCGACATGAACGCAGGAGTGCGCTCGGCTCCATACCGAATCCTCACCGGCGGTCTGCTGCGGGATGCCTGGACGACTGCTGAGCATCGCCTCACGCCCGCATGGGGAACCTACTCGGGTTACCGGCGACCGAAGCAGGGCGGCAAACGCATCGACTGGCTCCTGGTCACCGGTTCGGTGACGGTTGAGGCGGTCGGGATCAATGCCGTCCGTTTCGAGGGTGCGGCGGCGTCTGATCATGAGCCTGTGCAGGCCCGCCTCACCCTGTGAGAACCGGTGCCTGCTGGGTGCACGGGATATTCTGTCGCAATGATCGAGACGTTCCTGCGGCCTCCTCGAGGGCCTGCCGAACTGGCGGCAGACGGCGTGCGGTTGCTCGGCGTGCTCAGCATCGTCGTCGCGTTCCTGGGCTGGTCAGCCCTGGACGTCGCGGTCTTCGCGCTGGGGCTGCTCGGTCTTGTGATCCCGCGGTTCCTCGGCATCCGCCCTTCGCTGGATGCTGCCTTCGGCGTCACCGTTCTGGTGGCCGCATGGAGTGCG
Organism: Mycetocola sp.; assembly: GCF_025464835.1. Taxonomy (GTDB): domain Bacteria; phylum Actinomycetota; class Actinomycetes; order Actinomycetales; family Microbacteriaceae; genus Mycetocola_A. Next base: position 45,481 of record NZ_JAODMP010000096.1, read on the forward strand.
CTCCTCGACCTCTATCAAGCCGTCCCTCATTGGGACATCCTCGTTCACTTCACACTGAACGGCCTGATTGCCGTGGTCATCTACGTCCTCGCGATGCGGTGCGGTGTGATCCCCGATCCGGAAAGAAGCCAGGTACGCCTTGGTTCCATCGTCATCCTGACAACGGCATTCGGGCTCGCGGCCGGGGTGATCTGGGAGGTGGTCGAGTGGGTGGGCCACACCTACATCGATCAGACGATCTTCGTCGGATATACCGACACCATTGGCGACCTCGCCGCCGGCGGGCTCGGTTCGCTCCTGGCCGGTTTCGCCGGCCGATACCTGTCGGCGCGAAGCCGGTACGTTGCTGAAGCGCGGCCGGAGCGCGCGCCTCTGTGACCACGATTCCGGGCGGTGTTCGTAAACGCGGAGATTTGGCAGGGAGCGTGCCATTCGCGCCGCCAACGGCCGATTGCGGCGAGAATCCCCGAAGTTGGTGACCGCGCCTCAGCAGAAGCGCCGCGCGTATCGCCTAGGTAAGGGAGCCGACCACGAGCCCGACCGCGCTGGCCAGCACCGCGAGCACCAGCATCCCGACACTATTGACGAGCGCGATGCCGTAACGGCGGGCCTGGATCAACCGCACAGACTCGACGCTCGCGGTGCTGAACGTCGTGTAACCGCCGAGAAACCCGGAGCCGATGACGACGAACACGTCCGGCGGCACCAGAGCGGAGAGACCGAACCCGGTGACCAGCCCGAGCAGGAATGACCCGGAGACGTTGATGGCCAGGGTCTCGAGCGGGTATGCGGTCGCCCGCGATCGCAGCAACCCGTCAACCAGAAATCTCACAGCGGAACCGATCCCCCCGGCGAATGCCACCGCCACGAAGACGACCGGCGTCATGCGCTGCCCGCCGTCGCGGCTCGGCGCACCGACCCGGCACCGACGATTCCTGCCCAGGACGCCGCCAACCCGAGCAGGAGCGTGCCCGCCGCGTAGAGGACGCCCGTGGCGACGTCGCCGGCGCCGAGGAGCAGGTCGGTGCCGGTGGCGAGCGCGCTGTAGGTCGTGAACCCGCCGAGGAACCCCGTACCGGCGAAGAGACGGATGTTTCTGGCCCGGTCCGCGCCGGACTTCCCGTCGACGACGCCCTCGAGCAGGGCACCGAGGGCGAAAGCGCCAAAGACATTGATGAGGAAGATGGACAGTGGGAAGGATCCGAGCGACGGGAGAGCGATACTCAGCCCCTCTCGCGCGGCGGTGCCTGATGCTCCGCCGAGCAGAACAAGTCCGATCAGCGCGGGCTGGAGGTGCGGCGGCCGGATCGGCGCGGGACGTGTGGGTGTGACGTTGCTCACTTCCCAGTCTCCCACGGCGGCGGGGCGTTCGTACGGGTTTCAGGGTTGGGCACGACCACGAGTGGCCTGTGCTGTCGGTGAGCCAGGTGGGCGGCGACCGAGCCGGTGAAGAACTCCTGCAGCGTGCCGCGGAACCCGGGCGCTCGGGTTCCCACAACGATCATCAGTGCGTCGACGCGGTCAGCGAGTGCAGCAAGCTCGTGGCTCGGGTCCCCGACGAGCGGCTGGACGCTCCACCGGACGCCGGTGGGCTCGAGGATCGATGCGATCCGGTCGCGCAGCGACTCGTCGAAGATCTCGATGCGAAGGTCAGCGAGGTCTGGGTCGATCGGCATCGACGTGAACCGGCCGTCCGTGAATCGTTCGACGACATACCGGCTGGGGTCGACTCGCGCGCAGACGAGCATCGCGTCGAATCTGGACGCGAATTCAGCAGCCTTTTCGAGCACATGACCCAACTGACGTGGCACGACCCCGACGAGGATTACATCAGGATCCGGCATCGGATTCCCCTCTCTGAACCGTCCGGCACCCGAGTCGGGAACCGAAGCGGCCCCATCGCAGCAGAATGCTGCGATGACAGAAGTGTTCCAGATATCGCCCACCGGCGGTAGCAGACGATGCTTCCCGCCTAGCCGGAGGTGGAGGTCTCATTACAGCATGCGGAGCCGGACTCCCCCACGGATGCCGTGGAGCAGACGCCCGTCTCGGGCAGGACCAGCTGGACCCGCCGCGCAGCACCGGGATTCCCGGCGAGTTCGTCAGCGATCGATCGGACCTGCTCGTATCCGGTCAGGAGCAGGAACGTCGGTGCACGCCCGTAACTCTTCATCCCGGCGATGAAGAAGTTGGGTTCGGGATGAGCGAGCTCGGCGACGCCGTGCGGGTCGACGGTGCCGCAACTGTGCAGGTTGGGGTCGATCAGCGGAGCCAGGGCCCGAGGAGCTTCCACGATCTCGTCGAGCGACAGCCGGATCTCACGAAGCATGTCGAGGTTCGGCCGGAAACCCGTGGCGTTGACCACCTGGTCGGTCTCGATCGAGACCGGCTCGCCCCGGCGCAGGCCCTCGACGAGAACACGGCCCCCCGCAGCAGGGTGAAGGTCGTGGATCTCGAAGGAGTCGATCAGCGACACCCGGCCTTGACGGACGAGGTCACGGGCGGAGCTTCCCAGGTGTCCGCGAGCTTCGAGTTCATCGTTCGCCGAGCCGAAAACACGCACGGGGCTGGTACCGCGGATCGCCCAGCTGACGGTCGTGCCGTGATCCTGCCTGGCCAGCGCCGCGAGTTTGAGCAGGGTGTTGGCGGCGGAGTGCCCGGCTCCGACGACGAGGGTATTCTTGCCGGCGAATCGTGCCCGGTCGGCGCCGAGTACGTCCGGGAGGGCATGGCTGATGTTCTGCCGCACACTGTCGAGGTCGGTAGGCGTGAGCCCGCTGGCCGTCAGCCCGTTGGGCGTTCCGTACGTGCCCGATGTGTCGATCACGGCGCGGGCGAGCTGCTCGACCACGGCGCCGCCACGGCGGACGCGCAGGAGGAACGGAGTAGAACTGCGGCCGGTGGAGCGCGTGCGGTCCATGCCCGACCTGGACACATCGGTGACGGTGCTGCCGTATCGAATGCGCGAGGCGAGTTCCGGTGTCGCCGCCAGCGGCTGCAGATACTCCTCGACGAGCTCCCTGCCGTACGGCAGCTCTTTCGCCGCAGGTGCCTGCCAGCCGGATTTGTCGAGGAGGCGACCGGCCGCCTCGTCGACCAGGTACTGCCACGGCGAGAAGAGCCTTGTGTGCCCCCAGGTGAGAACGGATGCTCCCGCCGATTCCCCTGCTTCAAGGACGAGCGTTTCCACTCCGCGTTCGAGCAGCTGGGCGGCGGCGGCGAGCCCGACCGGCCCAGCGCCGATGACGACAACGGGGAGACCGTCCAGCTTGTGTGAGGCAGGAACGGTCAGAGACGGCAGTTCGGCGATGCTCATGGCCTGCTCACGCTTTCGCGGGGAGGATTTCGGAGAGCAGCTGTTCGATCCGCGCTCTGATGTCGTCACGGATCGGGCGAACCGCGTCGATGCCCTGGCCGGCCGGGTCGTCCAGTTCCCAATCCTCGTAGCGCTTCCCGGGGAAGATCGGGCAGGAGTCGCCGCACCCCATGGTGATGACGACGTCGGAGGCCTTGACCGCATCCGTGGTCAGGATCTTCGGGGTGTTGCCCGCAATGTCGATGCCCTCTTCGGCCATGGCCTGCACGGCGACGGGGTTGATGTGATCCTTCGGCTCCGACCCGGCCGACAGGACCTCGACCTGCCCGCCGGAGAGGGCGGCCATGTAGCCCGCGGCCATCTGTGATCGGCCCGCGTTGTGCACGCAGACGAAGAGGACGGAGGGCTTCTCGCTCATCGGGATTTCTCGACTTTCCTGCCACGCCGGGTCAGTTGACCGGTGGTACATTGATTGCTATCGATCTATAGTGTGAGTCAATACATCGATCGTTGTCAATCTATCGGGAGTTCGTTTTCCATGCCGCTGACCGAATCGCTACCGGTGGCGGACATCTCTGCCTGCTGCACGCCGATCACCCGGGAGCCGATGGACGCCGGTGGGGCCGAAATCCTTGCGAAGTCGCTCAAAGCCCTGGCAGACCCCGCACGGCTGCGTCTGCTTTCGCTCGTTGCATCGCATGAGGACTCCGAAGCCTGCGTCTGCGATCTCACCGAACCACTCGGACTCAGCCAGCCGACTGTCTCGCACCATCTCAAGGTTCTCGTCGATGCCGGATATCTGGAGCGGGAGAAGCGGGGAACGTGGGCGTACTACAGCCTGACGCCGAACGCCCTTGAGTCGGTTTCAGCACTGATCGGCGGACTCTGAGAAGCGCCTTCGAGAGTCCGCAACGCACTCTGCTTGCATTCCCATAGGGGGTGTGTAAGCTCGACCCTCGTGTTCGGAAAAGTCAGGTCGGCGAGCGAAACTTCAACGCTCGTGGCATGGGTCGAGCCGGAATGGCCCGATACAGAGAGCGTCGATGGCGAGCGCTCCACTGTTCCTTCTCGTTCGTCCTCCGGGACGGACTACGGTACGGCCCCAAATCGGGTACTCGTCCTCGGCGATGCCGATTCCACGTTCGAGGCGATCCTTCGGGAGCTGGCGCATCACGGTGTCGATGCGGTCCGGGCGCATGAAATCTCCGCGTGCGCGGCATCCCTGCACGAGAATAAGGCGACCGGCGTCGTCCTGACGATCGATGCGGCGAGCCTGGCCGCGCGGTCCGCTCGCAAGGAGCTGGCGCAGTCGCTGTTCGGCACGCTCCGGCGCTTACTTCCCCTGCTCGCGCAGCCCGCGCAGGTCCTCGTCCTTGCCCGCGGTACGGATGTGTCGCAGAAGTCACGCATGGGCCGCGAGGTTCAGTCGGTGATCGCCAGGATCAGCGGGCAGGCGACCAACGAATACGGCGTCAACCTCACGATCAACGCCGTCGACATCACCGGCGACGTCGATACTGCCTTGATCGCCCGCCGCGCGGCCGAACTCTTCGACGTTCGTGAAGAAGTGACGACAGGCGAACTGTTGGACTACACCGAGATCGAGGGGCAGACCATCGGCTGCGCCCTTGCACTCCGCTTCGTGTACTGATCACTCCGCCCTGTCGAGGGCGAGGCACCTTCGCGTTCCGGACGAAAACACGCGGCGTGCCACATGCCTTTGTCCGGGACGAGTGAACGCCCTCGTGCCACTTGGAGATGAATTCGAGCTGATGGCCGGGTTGTCGGTGAAGCACAGGAGGCTCTTGCCGAGCGCGTGCGCTGGACCAGACCGAGAACGAGCGCGCAGAGAACCGCCATCGCCTGAAGCCCCATCGGCCCGATCGGGTCTCAGGCGCTCGCCCTGCGCCCCTTGATGAAGTACGCGATCGGCCCGATCCAGTTCACCGCGATGATCGCCGCCCAGAGGCCCTTCGGGCCGTTGATTCGCTCGGCGGGCCGGCTCGCGAGATCCCGCCAGGCTGTCGTGGCCAGACCCAGCTGCACCAGACCTGTTCCGATCACGCCCGCCTTCTGACTCGCACTCATCCTGTCCCAGGTCAGCCGCTTCTTCGTCGATCGCTTCGTCATTGTGGTTGCTCCGTCCTTGTGCTCAGGTGTCTCCTCGTTGATTCCAGCCTCCCGGCATCCGCCCGTCGGCACAACCGGGTAGTAAAGGCCGTCGAGTTAGGGCACGCCAGAACACCCCCTTCCCTTTCGGTCGTATTTGAGGTTTTATCGGCTTAGGCCGTACAGCCGGCCGCGTATCCTTCGAGGTGGTCCGCATGCGCAGCAAGCCCGGCGCTGTCCGTCTCGCCGCAGTGATACTCGCCGTCGGGCTCCTGTTCACCGGCTGCACCGGCGGGAACGGCCCGCTTCCTCACGCCGGCAGTGAGGACTCGAGCGGCCATCCGCCGGGACACATCATGCCCATGCCACCCGCTGACACGGGGACCGCCACCCGGGCCGTTTTCGCTCCTGCCGCCATCTCGGCCACACCCCTGCCACGCACCGGATGGACAGTGACCGGGAGCGACCAGGAGACCACCAGCGAGAACGGCGCAGCCGCGAATGTGCTCGACGGCAGCTCCACGACGTACTGGCACAGCAAGTGGAGCGGGACGGCGGTACCGCTGCCCCATTCGATCGCCATCGACATGCACAAGACCGACACGGTCGCGGCCGTGAAGTACCTGCCGCGCACCAACAGCTCCAATGGACGGATCGGCCGCTTCGAAATCCACGTCAGTCCGGATGGATCGACCTGGGGAGCCGCCGTCGCGACGGGGACCTGGGCCGACAACTCGCTTGAGAAGACGGTGCAATTCACCCCGGTGCCGACACGTTTCGTCCGGTTGACCGCGATCACAGAGGCGGGAAACCGGGGCCCATGGACCAGTGCGGCAGAGCTCAACCTGTTCGCGGAAGCGGCGGCAACACCGACACCGACACCGGCCCCGACGCCCACGCCCACACCCACACCCACACCCACACCCACACCGACTCCAACACCGACTCCAACACCGACGCCCACCCCGACTCCCACACCGACGCCCACCCCGACACCGACGCCAGGCCCCGCGGTGCTTTCCCGGACCGGGTGGGTTGCAACGGCGAGCGACGAGGAGACCACCGGTGAGAACGGCCGCGCTTCACAGGTGCTCGACGGCAGCTTGTCCACTCTCTGGCATTCGCAGTACTCGCCCACGCTTATTCGGCTTCCGCACAGCATCGTGCTGGATATGCGGGTGACCAACGAGGTCTCCGGCTTCACCTACACTCCACGGTCTGGAACGACGCGGAACGGCACGATCGGCCGATATAACCTTGCGGTGAGTTCCAACGGCTCGACCTGGGGTACACCAGTCGCAAGCGGCACCTGGGCCGACAACAACCAGGCGAAGACCGTGACGTTCCCGCCGGTTCAGGCTCGGTACATCCGCCTCACCGCGGAGACCGAGGCGGGCAATCGCGGACAGTGGACCTCGGCGGCAGAGCTGAACGTGATCGGGCGCACCCTCTCGAGCCCGCCAGCGCCCACCCCCACGGAATCCAAAGGCAGCTGGGGTGCAATGATCGGCTTCCCGCTGGTGCCGGCCGCGGCGGCCCTCCTGCCCGGTAACAAACTCCTCACCTGGTCGTCATACTCCAACACGACCTTCGGCGGGTCCAACGGCAAGACGCAGACCGCCATCCTCGACCTGAACACCGGCGTCGTCACACCACTGACCGTCGCGAACACGACGCACGACATGTTCTGCCCCGGCGTCTCGATCCTCGCGGACGGCAAAATCCTCATCAGCGGAGGCAGTAACAGCACCGCTTCGACCATTTACGACCCGGTCGGCAACACCTGGTCGGCAGCGGCACCGATGAGTATTCCGCGCGGTTACCAGTCGAACGTCACCCTTTCCACCGGCGATGTGTTCACCCTCGGCGGGTCCTGGTCCGGCGGGCAGGGCGGAAAAAACGGGGAAATCTGGTCGGCGAGCAGCGGCTGGCGCACTCTGACCAACGCGCCGGTCGCGCCGATCCTGACGAACGACCCGCAAGGAGTGTTCCGCTCCGACAATCACGCGTGGCTGTTCGCGAGGTCAGGCGGCACTGTGTTCCACGCAGGGCCCAGCCGACGGATGAACACGTACACCACGAGCGGCACGGGCAGTGTCCAGGACATGGGTCTCCGGGCGGACAGTGCCGACGCCATGAACGGCAATGCGGTGATGTACGACATCGGCAAGATCCTCACTCTCGGAGGGTCGCCCGCGTATCAGAACAGCGACGCGACGGCTCGGGCCTACGCGATCGACATCACCAATGGCGTCAAGGTGACGCGCACCGGCGACATGGCGGCGCGGCGGGCATTCTCCAACGCTGTCGTGCTGCCCGATGGACAGGTGCTCGCAGTTGGTGGTCAGGCATACCCGGTGCCGTACTCGGACGACACCTCAGCCATGGCGCCGGAGCTCTGGAATCCGGCCACCGGCAAGTTCACCGCGCTCGCGCCGATGGGAGTGCCTCGCAACTATCACAGCGTCGCGCTTCTGCTCCCGGATGCACGAGTGTTCGTCGGGGGCGGCGGGCTCTGCGGGAGTTGCGCGACCAACCATCTGGACGGGCAGATTTTCACTCCCCCCTACTTGCTCAACGGAGACGGTACCGCCCGTCCGAGACCCTCGATCACCACGGCACCGACCACGGCGGCACTGGGCTCCACCATTCAGGTCACCACGTCCGGGCCGGCCCCCACCTTTTCTCTCATCCGGATGAGCACAGTCACTCACTCTTTGAACACCGACCAGCGCCGCATCCCGCTCGTGCCGACGGCGGTGTCAGGCACTACCGCATCGCTCCGGCTTCCCTCGGATCCGGGAGTCGTGGTGCCGGGGCCCTACCTGCTGTTCGCCGTGGACGCGAACGGCGTACCCTCCGTCGCGAAAACGATCAGGATCGGGTAGTCGAGCGTCAATCGTGGAGGAGGAATGAGGAGGCCGTAAAAACGCGCTACAACAGAAAAAGCCACCGGAGCCCGGTGGCTTTTTCTTAAGTTTCGCGGCTGAAGGTCAGCTATGAAGCCGGCCTTTACACTGTGCGCGAGGGGGGACTTGAACCCCCACGCCCTTTCGAGCACTGGCACCTGAAGCCAGCGCGTCTGCCAATTCCGCCACTCGCGCAGTGTTGCGACACATGCGTGTCAACTCAGCGAGATTAGCATGGCGCCGGTTGAATCGCCATTCGAGGCGGCTGGTCGTCCATCCGGATACACCGGCCGGGGCTGCCTCCCGCCCGGTTCCCGAGCAAGGACGCACGCGTCTGCGTCCAAGGGTGAGCCTCGCTCTCAGCCCCGCCTACTAGCATGTGCTTAGCCATTTGACACGATCGGGAGACCTGTGGGCATTCTGGACAACTTCGAGAAAGGTCTCGAACGTGCCGTTAACGGTGCGTTCGCCAAGACCTTCCGTTCGGGGCTGCAGCCGGTCGAGATCACTTCGGCGCTCAAGCGGGAACTCGACACCAAAGCAGCCGTGATGAGCCGCGATCGCATCCTCGCACCGAACCAGTTCGTGGTGCGCATGTCGCTACAAGACCACGAGCGCATGACCGGTATCGGCCCTGCGCTCATCGATGAGCTGACGAGCCTCGTCCAGAAGCACGCGACACACCAGGGCTACTCGTTCGCCGGCGGAATCAGCATCCGTCTGAAATCCGACGGCAGCCTGACCGACGGGATGCTGCAAATCGACTCGGTCAACGTGAAGGGCCAGGTCACCTGGAAGCCGGTCCTCGACGTCGGTGGCAAGCGTTACCCGATCAGCAAGGACCGCACAGTCATCGGTCGCGGAAGCGATGCCGACATCACCATCGACGACTCGGGAACGAGCCGCAAACACGTTGAGATCCTCTGGGACGGGGAGCGCGCCCAGGCGCGCGATCTCGGCTCAACCAACGGGTCCACCCTCGACGGGGCGCCGTTCACGCAGGTAGCGCTGACCCCCGACTCGGTCGTTCAGATCGGCAGAACCCGTATTGTATTCCGAGTGCTGGCACAATCTTCCACCCCGAGTTCACCCGACTCCGTCGACGACTCCACCCGCGCTTACGGCGCAGAGGGAGGATTCTGGGGGCCCGCGTCGTGAGTGAACTCACCCTTCTGGTGCTCCGCATCGGATTCCTCCTTCTTCTGTGGCTTTTTGTCTTCGCCATCGTCTACGCGCTCCGTTCGGACATCTTCGGTCCAGGCTCCCGCAAACCCCAGCCGGCACAGGCCGGGCAGGCCCAGCAACAGACACCACGCCCCCCGGCGGGGCCTCCGGTTCTCCCGAACAATCCCGCGCCGCCGGTGCTTCCGCCCAACAACCGCAAGCACGAGAAGGCGACCATCCACAACGTCAGCCGGCTCGTCATCACCGCGGGTCCGAAAGAAGGACTCGAGGTGTCGCTCGGTCGCGACCCGCTGACGATCGGGCGTGCGCCGGACTCGGGGCTCGTCATCCGCGACGACTACACCTCCACCCACCACGCCAAACTGCTGTTGTGGAACGAGGACTGGATGATCCAGGACCTGGACTCCACCAACGGCACGTTCCTCGGAGGCAAACGCATCAGTTCACCGACGCAGATCACTCTCGGTACCCCGATCAAGGTCGGCGCGACCAGTTTCGAACTGCGGCGGTAGACGATGACCAAAGCAGGCGACTCTGCGGCCATCTCCCATGTCGGAAAGATCCGCTCGAACAATCAGGATTCCGGTTACGCCGGCACCCATCTGTTCATCGTCGCCGATGGCATGGGCGGCCACGCGGGAGGCGACGTTGCGAGCGCCATCGCGCTCAAACGCATCATGCAGGCGGATGCCGACTTCACGAGTGCGCAGGACGCCGAAGCCGCACTGCAGACGGCGATCAGCTCCGCCAACGCGGAACTCGCCGAAGCGGTCTTCGAACATCCCGAACTCGGCGGCATGGGCACCACCGTGGATGCCATCGTCGCGGTCGGGGATGAGGTCGCCATCGCCCACATCGGCGACTCCCGCATCTACCTGCTCCGTGACGGTGAACTGAGCCAGATCACCACCGACCACACCTTCGTGCAGCGCCTCGTCGACTCCGGGCGGATCTCCGAGGAAGAAGCGATGGTTCATCCACGCCGCTCCGTGCTCATGCGGGTGCTTGGAGACGTCGACTCGAACCCCGAAATCGACACCATGGTCATGCGCACGCACCCTGGAGACCGCTGGTTGCTCTGCTCAGACGGACTCTCCGGTGTCGTGGACAAGGACGCGATCCAGGTCACCCTCGCCCAGGACCTTCCGGCGCGACAGGTGGGCGAACAGCTCATCCGCAAGGCTCTCGACGGCGGCGCGCCCGACAACGTCACCGTCGTCATCTACGATGTCGGTGCCGAGCGATCCGCAAGCGCCCAGACGCCCGTCACCGTTGGTTCTGCCTCACGGCCCCTCGCGTTCCAGAACGACCCGCCCCGGCGCACCGGTCTTCTGCCCTCTCTCCGGCTGCACTCCGGCCGAAGCACACCGTCGGGCCCAAGCCACTTCGAACCTGCCTCTGACGACTACCTCGACGAACTCATCGAAGAGGATGCCCGTCGCGCAAAGCGCCGCCGACTGATCTGGCTGGTCGGGTCGATCGTTTTCGTCCTCGCGATCGCCCTCACTCTGCTGTTGGGCTATGCATGGACGCAGACCCGGTACTTCGTCGGTGCCGATGACGACACGGTCGTGATCTACCAGGGAATTCAGCAGGACATCGGACCGTTCAGCCTCTCCACTGAGCACAACGACACCGGCATCCCGGTCTCCATGCTCTCCACGTACGATCGCCAGCAGGTGGAGCGAACCATCAGCGCTTCTTCCCTGGAGGAAGCCCGGGAGATCGTCTCCCGACTCCGCACCACGTCGAAGGACGGTGGATGATGACAGACAACTCGAGAACCAGCGCAACCGCCGCCGTCGGTGGGCGGATCGTTGAAGTCCCCGCCGCGCAGGAGAACTTCAAGGCAGACACCGCTGTTCTCCGCACCATGCGCAAGCTCCGGCTGCCGCTCAAACTGCGAAACCGCGAACTGACGTTGCTTCTGTTCGCTTGCGCCATCAACTCCGTCGCCATCCTGCTCGTTCAGCTCGGTGCACTGGGCACGATCGACCTCGATCTGATCTACCTGGGCGCCGGGCTTTCGGCGCTCGTCCTCGGGCTGCACGTCTGCCTGCGCTACGTCGCCCCCCAGGCGGATCCCTTGCTCCTGCCGATCGCGACCGTGCTCAACGGCCTCGGTGTTGCGATGATCTACCGGATCGACCTGGCCACCGGGGCGAGCGGGTGGTCAGCGGCATCCACGAGGCAGATCACGTGGAGCGCGATTGCCATCCTCGCGGCCATCGCCATCATCGTCCTGATCAAGAATCATCGAGTTCTGTTCCGCTACACGTACCTGTTCGGCGCGTTCGCTTTCGTTCTCCTGCTGCTGCCACTGGTGCCAGGCATCGGCCGGGAGGTGAGCGGTGCCCGCGTCTGGGTCGGCATCGGCGACCTGGTCAGCTTCCAGCCCGGCGAGATCGCGAAGATCGCGCTGGCGATCTTCTTCGCCGGCTACCTGGTGCGCACCCGTGACAGTCTGTCGATGGTCGGCAGGAAGTTCCTGTGGATGCAGTTCCCACGACTTCGTGACCTCGGCCCGATCATCGTGGTCTGGGCCCTTTCGATGGCCATCATCGTGTTCCAGCACGACATGGGAACCGCGCTCCTCTTCTTCGGCTTGTTCACCGTCATGCTCTATGTCTCGACCGGGCGGCTCAGCTGGATCCTCATCGGCTTCGGGCTGTTCGGTGCAGGCGCGTACTTCGCAAGCCAGACCCTCACCTATGTGCACGGCCGGTTCCAGAACTGGCTGGACGCCTTCAGCACCCAGGTCTACGACGCACAGGGCGGCAGCTACCAGCTGGTCCAGGGAATCTTCGGCCTGGCGCACGGCGGGCTCATCGGCACGGGGCTCGGCCAGGGACGCCCGCACCTGACCCCACTGTCACAGAGCGACTACATCATGGCGAGCCTCGGCGAGGAGCTCGGCCTGGCAGGCCTGTTCGCCATCCTCGGCCTTTACCTGCTCTTCGTCTCTCGTGGCCTCCGCATCGGGTTCCGCGGCCAGGACGACTTCGGCAAGCTCCTCGCCGTCGGTCTCGCCTTCACCATTGCGCTGCAGGTGTTCATCATGGTCGGCGGCGTCACCCGCGTCATCCCGCTCACCGGGCTCACCACGCCCTTCCTCGCGGCGGGTGGATCGTCACTCGTTGCCAACTGGATCATCGTCGCGCTCCTCCTGCGCGTGAGCGACAGCATCCGTACCGGACCGATACAGGAGGTCTCCTCGTGAATCGCGAACTGAAGCGCGTCAGCGTACTCGTCCTCGTCATGTTCTTCGCCTTGTTCGGGTCGACCACCGTCATCCAGGCGGTGCAGGCGGATGCTTTGCGCCTCGACCCACGGAACACACGCGCTCTCTACGACAGCTACGACACCGAGCGCGGGCCGGTCCTCGCCGGGAGCACCGTCATCGCCCAGTCGGTACCGACAGGCGACCAGTACGTGTTCCAGCGCCAGTATCCGCTGGGTGAGATGTATGCCCCGGTCACAGGCTATTTCAGCCCTAATCAGGGGTCCGCGGGGATCGAACAGTACATGAACGACTACCTGTCGGGCACATCGAATTCGCAGTTCCTCGACACGATCAACCGGATCGTCGCCGGTCAGGCCCCGAAGGGCGCCGCGGTCGAAGTGACCATCGACCCGGCGGTGCAGCAGGCAGCGTTCGACGCGCTCGGCGACCGGCAGGGTGCGGTCGTCGCGATCGAACCGTCCACCGGCCGGATTCTCGCCATGGTGTCCACGCCGACCTATGACCCGAACGTGCTCGCGTCCCACGACTCGAAGAGCGTCATCTCTGCTTTCTCTGCGCTCGAGGCCGACCCCCTCGACCCGCTCAGCAACCGAGCATCCAGTGGAAACATGAACCCGCCTGGGTCCTCCTTCAAGGTCGTCGTGGCGGCGGCCGCCGTCGAAAGCGGAAAGTACACCGCCGAGTCCACCTTTCCGAACCCGGTCAGCCTGCAACTGCCGAACAGCAGCGCCACTGTGTACAACTGGAACCGTCTCGCCTGCGGGCCCGGCGAGACGGTCACCCTGGCAGAAGCCATCCGGCAGAGCTGTAACGTCCCGCTCGCGGAGCTGGGGATGCAACTCGGCGACGACGCCATCCGCGAGACCGCCGAGAAGTTCGGTTTCAATTCGAGGATGACGCTGCCGACACCCGCAGGGGTCAGCGTCTATCCCAAGAACCTTGACGATGCCCAGACCGGACTGACCGCGTTCGGCCAGTACGAGGTGCGCGCTACGCCACTGCAGATGGCCCTTGTCTCAGCCGGGATCGCCAACGGGGGCACCGTCATGGAGCCGACGCTCGTCGACCGGGTGACGGGCAGGAACCTCGAAGTTCTCAAGAGCTTCGAGCCCAAGGTGAGGAACGACGCGGTGAGCAGCGAAACGGCTGCGTCCGTCACCAGCATGATGCTCGACAGTGTCTCAACCGGTCAATCGAACGGTGCAAGAATAGAGGGGGTCGATGTGGCGGGGAAGACTGGCACAGCGCAGAACGGTGAGGACGAACCATATTCACTCTGGTTCACCGGATTTGCCCCAGCAAGCAATCCCGAGGTCGCGGTCGCGGTTGTCGTCGAGAACGACGGAAATCTGGGGCGACACAGCTCAGGGAACATCGTTGCCGCGCCAATTGCGAAGAAAGTTCTAGAGGCGGTGCTGAATAAATGAGACCCACAGCAGGGGTCACCTTCGGGGGACGCTACGAACTGGAGTCCCGGATCGCCATCGGCGGTATGGGCGAGGTGTGGAATGCCACCGACCTCGTCATCGGCCGAACTGTCGCCATCAAGATCCTCAAGGATGAGTACCTCGGCGACCCCAACTTCCTGGAACGGTTCCGCTCGGAGGCCCGGCACGCCGCCCTCGTCAACCACGAGGGCATCGCCAACGTCTTCGACTACGGCGAGGAGGACGGCAGCGCCTTTCTCGTGATGGAACTCGTCCCGGGCGAAGCTCTGTCGACCATGCTCGAACGCGAACACGTGCTGTCGACCGACACGGTTCTCGACATCACCGCCCAGACGGCCCTCGCGCTTCAGGCTGCGCACGCCGCCGGGTTGGTGCACCGAGACATCAAACCGGGCAACCTTCTGATCACACCTGACGGCAGGGTCAAGATCACCGACTTCGGCATCGCCCGCATCGCCGACCAGGTGCCGCTCACCGCCACCGGCCAGGTCATGGGCACCGTTCAGTACCTCTCGCCGGAGCAGGCATCCGGCCATCCCGCATCGCCGACCACCGACATCTACTCCCTGGGCATCGTCGCCTACGAGTGTCTCGCCGGCAAACGTCCGTTCACCGGCGAGTCCCAGGTGGCGATCGCGATGGCGCAGATCAACGAGGCGCCGCCGGCGCTCCCGGTGACCGTCGCCGAACCGGTTCGCAATCTCGTGCTCTCGATGATCGCCAAGAACCCGGCCGACCGCCCGGCGTCGGCCGCGCACGTCAGCCGCGCAGCGCAGGCTCTCCGCCGTGGAGACACCGCAGCGGCGGCCGCCGCCGTGCCCGCCATCGCGGACGGCAGCGCACTCACCGGTGCGACGATGGTGATGGGCGCCGGAGGGGACGCAACGACCCAGCTCCTCGGGGCCACACAGGTCACGACGACGACCGCCGAAGTGCCGGTGACCGACGGGGACAAAAAGAAGAAACGCAGTGCGTGGACCTGGCCGCTGATCGCCCTCATCGCGATCCTCGCCATCGTCCTCGCGGGTACGGTCATCGCCCTCGTCGGTCAGGGGGAGGAAGCAAGCCCGCCGGCGACATCCAGCACACCGACGCCGGTCGTGACGACACCCGAAGCGACACCAACGCCAACGCCGACGCCGACGCCGACGCCGACGAACGAGCTCATCGCGGTAAGCGCCTCAGACTTCGTCGGGGATACCTACGACGAGGCAGCGGCGAAACTCAAGGCCCTCGGCCTGGCGTCCGAACGTTCCACCGGCAACGCCGCGACGTCCGAGGAGCAGGTCGGAATCGTGTACGCGATCGACCCGGAGGGCAACCTCCAGAAGGGCCAGATCGTCACCGTCACCGTGTACGGGCCGATGGCTGAGATCCCAACGCCGACCACAGCTCCCACCCTGTCGGGTGAGGGATGTGACGCGGCCGGCCAGTGCGTCAACGTCGCCGCCGGCTCCACCGTCATCGTCAACTGGCCTGCATTCACCCAGTGCCCTGCAGGAACGCAGATGCTCGGCTACCGGATAACCGCGACCGGTGGAACGCCGACCACCGACGGCGGCGCCGTCAGCACCAACCGCGGCGAGGTTGTCGTCGGTGACGTTGCCGGCCCGTTGAGCGTCAGCTACAGCGCATTCTGCGGTTCTTCCGAATCGGAGCCGTCGCCGGCCGCCACCGCGGAGATCCGTACCGTCGAGGAATGAAGAATTGTCAGCGACTAAGATATCTCTGACCCGCCGTGGTCTGATCTAAGGAGTTCATGAGTGGCTGACGAACAACGCCTGCTCGCAGGGCGCTATCTCGTCGGAGACCTGATCGGTCGCGGTGGCATGGCCAATGTCTTCCGCGGCACGGACACCAAACTCGGACGCACCGTCGCCATCAAGATTCTCAAACCCGACCTGGCAAATGATCCGGCGTTCCGGACTCGCTTCCGCCAGGAAGCCCAGGCCGCCTCACGGATGGCGCATCCGACGATCGTCCGCGTCTTCGACGCAGGCGAGGAGACGGTGAAGCACGACGATCGTGTTTCACGTGAACCCTTCATCGTCATGGAGTACGTCCACGGCCGCACCCTGAAAGCGGTGATTGCGGAGGGCCCGATGGAGTCGGCACGCGCCGTCGCAATCGCCGAAGGCATCCTCACTGCCCTCGAATACTCACACAGGGCTGGCGTCGTGCACCGCGACATCAAGCCGGGCAACGTCATGATCACGCCGGACGAGCACGTCAAGGTGATGGACTTCGGCATCGCCAGGGCTGTTTCCGACTCCTCCGCGACAGTCGCGCAGACCACAGCGATCCTCGGCACCGCCTCGTATTTCTCACCGGAGCAGGCGAAGGGTGAGGTCGTCGACGCTCGAACCGACCTCTACTCGACCGCCGTTGTTCTGTTCGAAATGCTCACCGGCCGCGCGCCGTTCCGCGGCGACACTGCTGTCGCGGTCGCTTACCAGCACGTCAGCGAAACCGCCGTCCGGGCGTCGACGGTCAACCGGAAGGTGTCCCCGGCCCTCGACCACGTCGTGATGCGTGGCCTCGCGAAAGACCGGTTCGAACGCTACCAATCAGCATCCGACTTCCGTGACGACCTCGCGGTCGCCGCGGCTGGCACGATCCCGATTCACCACACCGATGACGCCAGCACGGCGCTTTTCGGTCCGTCACCGCGGGCGTCGTCCAGCACGGAACAGGCGCTCCGCCAGCTGACGAGTGACGATTCAGTGACCAGGACCCAGCGCCGACCGCCGGTCGTGTGGATCTGGGCAGGGATCGCATCCATCGCCGTCGTACTGATTGCAGTCATGATCTGGGTGATGTCGTTGAGCCAAGTGCCTGTCCTGCAGACCGAGTCCCGTCCCATTCCCGATCTCGTCGGCGTGAGCGAGGCGAGCGCAATCAACACATTGAACGACCTCGACCTCGTAGCCAGTGTCGTGACCGAGGAGAGCGCCACCGTCGACGAGGGAATGGTCATCCGCACCGACCCGAACAAGGACAGCAAGGTGCGGCCGAAAGATGTCGTCCGGCTGTACGTCTCCCTTGGCGCTGCCAAGGTCATCGTTCCCGACGTCACCAACAAGACGACAGAACAGGCGCAGGCCGACCTTCAGGCAGTGGGACTGGCATCCGGTTCCATCTCGAAAGAGAACTCTCCGGATCGAGCGGCGGGCTCCGTGATCAGCACAGATCCGGCGGCGGACACCGAGGTCGCCGCTGGCTCGACGGTGAACCTCGTCGTCTCGAGCGGCCTCGTGACCATCAAGGACGTGCGCGCACAGAGCATCGACGTGGCGACCGACCTGATGCAGGACCCGGCGGTAGGACTGACCGTACTGCCGGTGCCTGACCCGACCTGCCCGGCTTTGCCCGGCAACCCGGTCACCGCCCAGTCGCTCGCCCCCGGCGATGTGCCACAGCGCTCCGAAATCGAATTGATGTATTGCACGGGCTAGCTCACCCAGCATTTCGACAACGAGAACGGCGGCCGCGACTTCGTCGCGACCGCCGTTCCTCTATGTCGAGGGGCTACCTGAGCTGATCGTCCGTGCGACTCGCGTCATAGACGGGTTCGTCGTCCATCAGCGGCGAGGCGCCACTGTCGGGTGAGACGTAACCCTCGGTCGACATGGTGTTGCCGCCGCTTCCCGAGCTGTTCTTGACGTCCTTCGCCTGGCTTGTGGCGTCGTCCTTCACGTTCGAGACGGCATCCGCTGCGGCGCCCTTGACCGAGTCTGCTGCCTGCTTCGCCGGCTCCTTCAGGTCCTGAGCAACGCCCTTGGCCGTTTCCTTGAGGTCGTCAACCAGCGGTGCCGCCTTGTCCTTCGCGGTCTGCGCCAGTTCCTTCTCCTTCTCGGATGCCGGGATGAGCGACGCGGCGAGCAGGCCGAGACCGAATGCGATGACTCCGACCGCCATCGGGTTGCCCTTCGCCTTGTCCACTGCTTTGTGCGGGGCGTCGCCGAACTGGGAGGCCTTACCGCCCACCTTGTCGCCGACGTTGGACGCGGCGTCCGTGACGTGCGATCTGGCATCTTCTGCGGCGCCCATGACGCTGTCCTTGACCTTCCTGGCCATACCTTTCACCCTCTCAGTCCGTCGCTGCACGATGCTCGACGGGCTGACCTTGTCGGCCAGAGCGTCGACATCGCTGCTGAGGTTGCTCCGGGTCTCTTCAATTTCCTGGCGGATTGCTTCAGGGTCGTTCGTCATCTCTGATCCTCACTTGTCTTGAATGCCTCGGGAACTTCTTTCAGCGTCTCCACTGTCTGGGGGGCGCCCTGGATCTCCTGCATTTCCTTCTTGCCGCGCAACGCCAGCACTGCGGCGATGATGCCCCAGATCACGGCGACGATGATCGCGGACCAGACCAGGCCGGTCAGGAATCCCAGGCCCCACCAGAGCGCGACCGAAAGGAAGACGAGGGCGAGCAGTCCGGCGACACCCGCGCCGCCGAACATCCCCGCGCCTTTTCCGGCTTTCTTGGCCGATGTTGAGAGTTCCGCCTTGGCAAGTTCTACCTCCTGGCGGAACAGCGTCGAGATGTCCCTCGTGACCTCGCCCAGAAGCTGGCCGAGGGACTCGCGTCTGTTGTCGTCGGGTTCGGGGACGTAGGGCTGACTCATCGAAGGTCACCGCTCGTCTGATAGTCCGAGGACCCGGCCGACCCGGTGTACCCGGGCGTGGTGGTGTAGCCGGTGTCACCGTAGGCGGTGGTTCCGTAGGCGGCACCCGCGGTGGCGATCGCCGGGTCCTCGCCGATGTAGGCTTCGCCGCCGGCCATGTATGTCGTATCCTGCGTGGACGAGTCGTTTCCGCTCGTGAGGGACTTGGCAAGCCGCCCGACGAGGATTCCGGCGCCAGCCGCAATCGCAATGAAAACGCCTGGGCGCTGCCGGGCGAACCGCTTGACGTCATCGAGCAGGTCGGCGGGTTCGCGGGATTCCAGCCAGCCAGCAACGTCACCGGCACGCGACGCCGCCTGCGAGACGAGGTTGGATGCCATTCCCTGGTCGGTTGAGTCGGCCATGGAGCGAAGCTGGTCGCTGACCGTGCGAAGGCCGTCTGTCGCGCGGTCCTTCTGGGTGGAAACCTGACCGCTCACCTGGTCGCGGACCTGTCCGGCCAGGTTCCTGGCCTGGTGTCCAACTTCGTTCTTCACGTTAGCGGCCTCGTCGGCAGCCGTCCCGGCTACATGGGAGCCTGCTCCCTTTACGCGGTCGGTGGTCGACGCGTCGCCGGCGCCTGATGAGGTTTGTGTCATGATTCTTCCTCCTCGGAGGAGACCGGCCGACCGTGTCAGGGGTGACGACGGCAGCACGGTCTCGAGTCGTGTGAGGAAATCTTCGCGCGAGGCCGATGCCAACACCAAGCTTCTGTGCGAGGCTTGACACCCCGCGAACAGGCGAGTATCACGCGTCCGGTAGATGAGGGGTCGGCCGGCCTGGACGGCGCAGAGAAACCTAGGAGTGCACCAGCGGGGAGAGTCCCTTGGCGGTCTCCGCGGCCTCGGGCAGTCCGGATGCCGCGAGCCAGTTACCGAGCATCAGGTATCCGCCCTCGGTGAGAACACTCTCGGGGTGGAATTGCACACCGTAGATCGGAGCATCGCGGTGCCTGAGGCCCATGATGACGCCACCGCTTGTCCGGCTCGTGACCACCAGATCCTCCGGCACAGTGCCGTTGATGACGGCGAGGGAGTGGTACCTGGTGGCGGTGAACGGCTGCGGTACGCCGGCGTAGAAGGCACTGTCATCGTGCTCGATCAGGCTGGTCTTGCCGTGCATGAGTTCGTCGGCATTTGTCACCGTCGCGCCGAATGCTTCAGCGATGGCCTGGTGGCCGAGGCACACGCCCAGCAACGGTGTGTCCGCCGCCAGTGCTGCTTTCACCATCGCTACAGAAACACCGGCGTCCGCGGGCTTGCCTGGGCCAGGGGACACCAGGACGGCATCGTACTCGGCGAGCCGCGCCGCGGCATCCGCTGCAGAGAAGGTGTCGTTGCGGACTACGTCGGTCTCAGCGCCGAGCTGCAGGAGATAGCCGTTCAGCGTGTAGACGAAGCTGTCGTAGTTGTCGATCACCAATACGCGCGTCACGTGAACCTCTTACTCTTCAACGGTTACTTCCTGGGTGTCGAGAAATGACTGCACCCAAGGGAACACCCAGGTGCCCAATACATACAAAACTACAGCGATCAGCGCCATCACGAGCAGAATCCGAACCCACACCGGACCCGGCAGTGCACGCCACAGTGCTCCGTACACGGTCAGTCCTCCACCGGATCGCTTAACGACGCGGGTTCACCAGCGGTGCGGGGCGTCCACGATTCGAACGCGCCATAGGCGATGATACGCTCCTCGGTTGAGAAGGCGGGGTTGCAACTGGTCAGAGTGATGATCGAGTCGGAGGCTTCTACCCCGTCAGCCTGCGGGACCGGGTTGAGAACGCCGACCCCGGACGGTTCGACGTACTCGAGTGTGCGGAACCGATAGGTGTACCAGCCCTCGGGTACCTCGACGACGATGGCGTCACCGACACGGAGCTCACCGATCAGGTTGAGCGGTTTGCCGTAGGAGTTTCGGTGACCGGCGACGGCGAAGTTTCCGGGCTGGCCGGGCATCTGGGTGTCTGGGTAGTGTCCGAGGCCAACAGTGTTGAGCGTGCGCGAGGTTGATACGCCGCCAGCAAGTTTGGCTGCATAGTCATCGCCGAATCGAGGTACGCGGAGAACACCGAACACCTCAGTGTCAGCGGGCTGACCCAAAACGACCGGATCCATCTGTTCCTGTGGCAATTCAGTTGCTGCAAGCGGGCCCGTCTGCCATCTCTCGCTCAGCTGGGCGGCATCATGGTCCTGGGTGGCACGAAGGACCGCATCGTTCAGCCACAGCTGCCAGGCGAGGAACAGCAAAACCAGAACACCAGCCGTTACGAGCAGTTCGCCGATAACCCCGGTCGCGCGGATCCGGCGCGCTGGTTTGCGCTCTCGGCCCCCGCGGGCACTCCGCGACGGAGCGAACGGCGAGCTGACGGGCATCTCGTCAGTCTAGCCGGACGAACTTTTCGGGAACCGGAAAGTTCTACACAGGGTTATCCACACACTGGGGATAATTACACTGGTGTAATTGTCCACAGTGTTAATAACCCTGTTAATAACTCTGGTCTGGGTTTTTGCGAATTGCCGCCGAAGGGGCTGTGGAGAATCCCGGGCGCGCCGGGATAAACCTGTGGAAACTACCGCCAGCGCGTGGTCATCAGGAAACCGATGAACGCGATCCCGAAGCCGACGACGATGTTCCAGGACTCTAGAGCCGGGATCGGCAGAGCACCCTGGCTGACATAGAAGACGATGATCCAGGCAAGACCCAGGAGCATGAACCCGAACATGACCGGCTTGAACCAAACCGGGTTTGGTGCCTGCTCACCGGAGCGCTGAGTGCTCGGGGCGGCCTGGGTGCTCTTCGTCTTGTCGCGTGCCATATGGCCGATTCTAGTCGGTTACAGGAGAAAAGCGCTTGCGAACGGGATGAGGCTGGCGGCGACGAGCGCGACACAGAGCGCCGTGATCAACAAAGTCTGTCGGCTCTTGTGTCGCAGGTGACGCGTTTCGTAGTAGATGAGCCCGGCCAGCGCACCGCCGACAAGTCCTCCGACGTGTGCCTGCCAGGCAACGTTGATGCCGGGGATGAAGCCGATCACGAGGTTGATGCCGACGAGGACGAGCAGGCCGTTCATGTTTCCACCGCGTTTGCGCTGGATGACGAGGAACGCGCCCATCAGTCCGAAGATGGCACCGGATGCACCGACCACCGGCACGTTGCCAGCGGTGAGGAACAGGACCCCAAGCGAACCAGCGAAACCCGAAAGGAGATAGAGCGTCAGGAAACGCGCTCGGCCAAGCATGGGCTCGAGCGCCTGCCCGAACAGCCACAGCGAGTACATGTTCAGGGCGACATGGAAGATCAGGTTCTGGGAATGAACGAAGACCGTCGTGAGCATCCGCCAGGGCTCGAACGCGAGCGGGGTCGAATACACACCCGCGTAAAGAAGATACTGAGTGATTCCGAGTCCCGGGATCAGTTGCAACAGGAAGACGAAGGCCGTTGCAGCGATGAGAACGTATGTGACGATCGGGCGATCGCTGCTCCGGCTGAAGAACCCGGTCCTTACGCGAGGAGCCGTCTTGCGCTGCTCCCTCATGCACTCGGGGCAGATGACCCCGACCGCACCCTGGGTTTGACACTCACCACAGATGGTGCGCCCGCACCGCTGGCACAGCACGAAACTCTGTCGATCGGGATGCCGGTAACAAAAGCTGCCCGATCGTACCGGTGGCACAGATGACTGGCTCATCGTACGAGGCAGGGACGAGGACCGGCCGGTGTTTGCTGTTTAGACGTCGGCAACCGTGACGCTCTCGATGACGATGTCGTCGAGGGGGCGGTCACGGGCGTCGCGAGGAACCTCGGCGAGCTTGTCGACGACCTTGCGACTCGCTTCGTCTTCGACAGCGCCGAAGATGGTGTGCTTGCCCTGCAGCCAGCTCGTGTTGCCGACCGTGATGAAGAACTGCGAGCCATTGGTGCCCTTGCCGGCGATCTTGCCGGCATTTGCCATGGCGAGCATGTACGGCTCGTTGAAGTTGAGCTCAGGGTTGATCTCGTCATCGAACTTGTAGCCCGGGCCACCGGTGCCGTTGCCGAGCGGGTCTCCGCCCTGGATCATGAAGCCGGGAATGATGCGGTGGAAGATGACACCGTTGTAAAGGGGGGTGTTCTTCCTGGTCTCACCGGTGCGCTCGTCAGTCCATTCGATCTCGCCCGTAGCAAGTCCAACGAAGTTCTTGACCGTCTTGGGGGCGTGGTCTCCGAAGAGGTTGACCTTGATATCGCCGTAGTTGGTGTGAAGGGTTGCGACAGCGGTGTGCTTTGACATGTTTTCAATTCTTACACACGCATTGACCCCGTCCGGGTGGCGTTCGGGCCATTCGGTGGCAAGATGGAGGTCTGTCGCGTCAAAAACGAGATCAATGGAGGTCAGCGGTGAGTCTGTCACGCAAGCGCAAGAAAGAACTCAAGCGACTCAAGGGTGAGGCCAATGAGTTGTGGCACGCCCAGCAGGAGATTCTTGACCACGCCAACCACGTCGCCCGCGAGGCGAGTAGGCAGTTGGGTGCATATGGCCGTGAACAGGTCGTCCCCTCCGTCGTGAGCACGTACGAACACAAGGTCCAGCCGGTCGTCGACCGTGGATATGCCGCATCCCGCGGCGTCGTCGAGGGCGCCAGGCGCGGCCTCGACAAGACGGTCTTCCCGGTGCTCGGTGGGGTTGTCGGCAGTGTCTTGTCCATTGGAGACATTGCCAAGGACCACCGGGTCCGTGCGGCCCTCGAGCGCTTCCAGCCGAAACCTCCGCCCAAGAAGACGTCGAACGTCGGCGGCGTCATCGCCGTCGGGGCCGGTGTTCTGGCGGCGGCCGGCGTGGCTTACGCCGTCTGGCAGACATTCCGCGCCGACGACGAACTGTGGGTTGCGGATGAAGAGCCGGCACTGCCGAACCTCTGAACCTCAGACTGAATAAAGGCCGGTCCCCGTCGGGGGCCGGTCTTTTTTGATACAGGGCAAGCCCTGGTGTTCCGCCGGTCCACCAGCGAGGATGAAGAACGCCTTTGTCTGCGCCTAGTGAGGAACGAATCATGCCGGTACGGGAATTGGCTGAAGCCGAATCACTCGAGCTGCTTGCCGGAGCGCCGGTCGGGCGGATCGTTGTCTCGGTGGGCGACGTCACGGACATTTATCCCGTGACGCACACCGTCTTGGATGGAGCCGTCTATTTTCGAACGGCACCCGGGGACAAGCTCGCCGCCCTGGCTTCCAACGCCGCCGTGTTGTTCGAGGCAGACGATCTGACCGGCGGCCGGGCCTGGAGTGTTGTGGTGCATGGACTCGCGCGGCGGCTCGAGTACGACGAGGAGATCGAGCCGGTCGCGGATCGGCTGCGCAACCCGTTCGCTCACGGACCCAGAGACGTCGTTGTCCGCATTGTGCCGAGTTCGGTGAGCGGTCGACTTTTTGAGCCCGGCGACGATGACACTGAGACGCTGGAGCCCACGGACTGAGCGAGCGTAACCTCACTGACCAGTTACAGCATGGCGAGGGCGAGGTCCACGAGACCGACCCGGTCGAGCGATGAAATCTCGTTCAGCGGATGCCACGCGGCGTGGTCGGTCGACCCACCCACTTCGTCGGTGAGTTCACCGCCGGTCACATGAGCACGGTAGATGATCCGTAAACCGTGCAGCGCTTGGGTCGCTCCCGGGGTGAGACGGTCCTCAGCTTGCGTCACGAACGAAGAGATTCCAAGCAGTTCGTCCAGTTCGGCCGTGTAGCCCGTCTCCTCGAGGATTTCCCGCACCGCAGCATCCGCTGGGTCTTCGCCGGGATTGATGCCCCCACCAGGCAACGTCCAGCCGCTGCGACCGTGTTCGCGCCAGTGCGCGAGGAGGATTCGATCGCCGTCGATGATTACCCCGTAGGCGGCGACTCGTATGTCCATGAGGACACAATACTCACCGAGAGGGACTTCATGCCGGGTACGAGAAAAGCCCGCCTCATGATGAGGCGGGCTTTCTCTTCCTGTGGAGCCTAGGGGAATCGAACCCCTGACCTCCTGCTTGCAAAGCAGGCGCTCTACCAATTGAGCTAAGGCCCCGATTACGGGAAACTGTGTGAAAAACGTCTCCCGAGTGGGGATACCAGGACTTGAACCTGGGACCTCTTCGTTATCAGCGAAGCGCTCTAACCGCCTGAGCTATATCCCCGTTTGGGCAGCTTTGAGACTACCTGAAATTCGCCATATGTTCTAATCGAGGGGGCTGGGAGGGCCCCCTCGACGAGGACGAATCAGTTGTTGGTGAACCCGACCAGCAGTCCACCGGTGATTTTCACGCTGAGGTTGTACAGAGCCGCACACAGCGCGCCGAGTGCCGTCACCACGATGAGGTTGAGGATAGCAACGACGACCGCGAAGCCCATCACACGACCGAGGTTGAAGATGGCGGTGAGGTCCTGGCCTGCTCCCGCGACCTCAGTGAACAGTGAGTTGACCTGATCGAAGATTTTCGTCTGGTCGAGGACTGTGTAGACGAGGAAGAACACGATGATGGTCACGATGGCGAGAGCCACCGCGAGCAGGAACGACAATTTCACTGCCGACCAGAAGTCGATGTAGACCAGTTTCAGCCGTACCTGTTTGGTCGACGTGCGCTTGGTCGACTTGTTCGCGAGCTTCTCGGCAACGCTACTCATACTTCTTCTTCCTTCTCAGCCTCACTCGCGGGCGCTGCAGCTTCGTTCACGGTGAGAACTTCGGCTGCTTCTGCATCCACGGCGACAAGATTACGGTCACTGTTCCTGGCCAGGGCAATAATGCGATCGTCGTCAGCGAATCGCGCGAAGACGACGCCCATGGTGTCCCTGCCCTTGGCGGGAACTTCGGCCACGGCAGACCTTACCACCTTGCCGGTGGCAAGAACCACAAGCACTTCGTCGTCTTCACTCACGATGAGCGCACCGGCGAGGTGACCGCGGTCTTCGTTGTACTTGGCGACCTTGATGCCCAAACCGCCACGGTTCTGGAGTCGATACTGTTCCACCGCGGTGCGTTTCGCGTACCCGCCTTCGGTGGCGATGAAGACGAATGCATCGGTTTCGGGGGCTGCCGGGAGAACAGACACCGAAAGCAGCTCATCGTTGTCTCGGAAGTTCATTCCGATCACGCCCGAGGTGGATCGTCCCATCGGCCGTAACGCCTCATCGCTCGCGGTGAATCGGATCGACATGCCACGACGCGAGACGAGGAACAGGTCGCTGTCGTCCTCGACGAGGAGGGCTCCGACCAGTTCGTCACCGTCGCGCAGGTTGATCGCGATGATGCCACCCGTGCGGTTGGTGTCGTATTCGCTGAGCGCCGTCTTCTTCACGAGTCCGTTGCGGGTGGCCAGCACCAGGTAGGTAGCAGCCTGGTAGTCCGGGATGTCGAGGATCTCGGCGATCTCTTCATCGGGCTGCATGGCCAGCAGGTTCGCGACGTGCTGCCCCTTCGCATCCCGCCCGGCTTCCTGCACTTCGTAGGCCTTGGCACGATAGACCCGGCCCTTGTTGCTGAAGAACAGCAACCAGTGGTGGGTGGTGGTGACGAAGAAGTGGTCGACGACGTCGTCCGCGCGAAGCTGGGCGCCCTTGACGCCCTTGCCGCCACGGTGCTGCTGCCGATAATTGTCGCTCCGTGTGCGCTTGATGTATCCGCCGCGGGTGACGGAGATGACCATCTCTTCCTCGGGAATGAGGTCTTCGATGGACATGTCGCCGTCGTAGCCGAACATGATCTCGGTGCGGCGGTCGTCTCCGTACCGCTCGACGATCCCTGTGAGCTCATCGCTCACGATGGTGCGCTGGCGCTCAGGGCTGGCGAGGATCGCCTTGTACTCGGTGATCTCACGTTCGATCTCGTCGTGCTCGTCGATGATCTTCTGACGTTCCAGGGCGGCCAGACGGCGCAGCTGCATCTCGAGGATCGCACGTGCCTGCAGTTCGTCGATGGCGAGCAGGTCCATCAGCCCGTCGCGGGCGTCTTCGACGGTTCCCGACCGGCGGATGAGCGCGATGACCTCGTCGAGGGCGTCGAGGGCCTTCAAATAGCCGCGGAGGATGTGTGCGCGTTCCTCGGCCTTCATCAGACGGTGGGTGGTGCGCCGGACGATGACATCGATCTGGTGGGCTGTCCAGGCGGTGATGAATCCGTCGAGCGCGAGGGTGCGCGGGATGCCGTCAACGATCGCCAGCATGTTGGCGCCGAAGTTCTCCTGCAGCGAGGTGTGCTTGTACAGGTTGTTAAGCACGACCTTGGCAACCGCGTCGCGCTTGAGCACGATGACGAGGCGCTGGCCGGTGCGGCCAGAGGTCTCGTCACGGATGTCGGCGATGCCGGAGATCTTGCCATCCTTGACCATGTCGGCGATCTTGACGGCCAGATTGTCGGGGTTCACCTGGTACGGCAACTCCGTCACGACGAGGCAGGTACGACCCTGGATCTCTTCTACGTTCACGACGGCCCGCATCGTGATCGAACCCCGGCCCGTCGTGTAGGCGTCGTGAATGCCCTTGACTCCGAGGATCTGGGCGCCGGTCGGGAAGTCGGGACCCTTGATGCGCTGCATGAGGGCTTCGAGCAGTTGTTCACGCGAAGCATCCGGGTTCGCGAGGTGCCACAGGGCGCCGGCCGAGACCTCGCGAAGGTTGTGCGGCGGGATGTTGGTCGCCATGCCCACCGCGATGCCGACCGACCCGTTTACCAGAAGATTCGGGAAGCGGGCCGGGAGCACAGCGGGCTCCTGGGTGCGGCCGTCGTAGTTGTCCTGGAAGTCGACGGTGTCTTCATCGATGTCCCTGACCATCTCCATGGCCAGCGGGGCCATCTTGGTCTCGGTGTATCGCGGTGCTGCTGCGCCGTCGTTTCCGGGGGACCCGAAGTTGCCCTGGCCAAGAGCCAACGGGTAGCGCAGACTCCACGGCTGGACGAGCCGAACAAGCGCGTCGTAGATGGCGGAGTCACCGTGGGGGTGGAACTGTCCCATGACATCGCCGACCACGCGAGCGCACTTCGAGAATGCCTTGTCTGGCCGGTACCCGCCGTCGTACATCGCATAGATCACGCGGCGGTGAACGGGCTTCATGCCGTCCCGCACCTCGGGAAGCGCACGGCCGACGATGACGCTCATCGCGTAGTCGAGGTACGACCGCTGCATTTCCAGCTGCAGGTCGACCTGGCTGATCTTTCCGTGCACGCCGGGGTCGGTGGTTTCGTCTGTGACGGCGTCCTCCGGGAGGCTGGTGTCTCGAGTGGTGTCGTCGTTAGATGTCAAGGAACCGCACGTCCTTCGCGTTCTTTTGGATGAAGTTGCGGCGGGACTCGACGTCCTCGCCCATCAGGGTGGAAAAAATCTCGTCTGCGGCAGCAGCGTCGTCGAGGGTGACCTGCATCAGCGTGCGGGTCTCTGGCGCCATCGTGGTTTCCCACAGCTCCTTGTAGTCCATCTCGCCGAGGCCCTTGTACCGCTGGATGCCGTTCTCCTTCGGAATCCGGCGGCCGGCGGCGGCGCCTGCGGCAAGCCGAGCGTCCCGTTCCGCGTCGCTGTAGACATACTCGTGGGCCGCATTGGACCACTTGAGCTTGAAAAGCGGCGGCTGCGCCAGGTACACGTACCCGAAATCGATCAATGGGCGCATGTACCGGAAGAGCAGCGTGAGCAGCAACGTGGTGATGTGCTGGCCGTCGACGTCAGCATCGGCCATCAGGACGATCTTGTGATAGCGAGCCTTTTCAGGGTTGAAGTCTTCGCCTATTCCGGCGCCGAACGCTGTGATCATCGCCTGTACCTCAGCGTTACCGAGGGCACGGTCAAGCCGTGCCTTTTCGACGTTGAGGATTTTGCCACGAAGCGGGAGGATCGCCTGCGTCTCAGGGTTTCGTCCCTGGACTGCCGATCCGCCTGCCGAGTCACCCTCGACGATGAAGATTTCGGAAAGCGAGGGGTCCTTGGACTGGCAGTCCTTGAGTTTTCCGGGCATGCCGCCACCCTCGAGAAGTCCCTTGCGGCGGGCGGTCTCTCGGGCCTTGCGGGCAGCCATGCGCGCGGTCGCCGCCTGGAAAGCCTTTCGGATGATCTCCTTGGCTTGGGCAGGGTTGCGCCCGAACCAGTCACCGAGCTGATCGCCCACCACCTTCTGCACGAACGCCTTGGCCTCGGTGTTGCCGAGTTTGGTCTTCGTCTGGCCTTCGAACTGCGGTTCGGTGAGTTTCACGGAGATGACCGCGGTCAGGCCCTCGCGCACGTCGTCGCCGGAGAGGTTGTCGTCCTTCTCCTTGAGCAGCCCCTTCTCGCGGGCGTACTTGTTGACAAGTGTGGTCAGTGCGGCGCGGAAACCCTCTTCGTGGGTTCCACCCTCGTGGGTGTTGATCGTGTTCGCGTAGGTGTGCACGCTCTCCGTGTACGCGGTCGTCCATTGCATGGCGACTTCGAGGGCGATCTTGCGGTTGTCGTCTTCGGTTTCGAACGAGATGATCTCGTCATTGACGAGATCGGCTTTCCGCGCGTGGTTGAGGTACTCGACGTAGTCGACGAGTCCGCGCTCGTAGAGAAAGACGTTCGACTGCTGAACCAGTTCCGGCTCTTTGCCGTCGACACCGGTTGATGCCTCGACCAGGTGGTCAGGTCGCTCGTCGTGCAGAGCGATCCGCAGCCCTTTGTTGAGGAACGCCATCTGCTGGAACCGGGTGCGGAGGGTGTCGTAGTCGAATTCGATCGTCTCGAAAATCTCGGCACTGGGCCAGAATGTGACCGTCGTTCCGGTCTCATCGGAGTCTTCACCCTGTGCGAGGGGTGCATCGGCGACACCGTCGTGGAACGTCGCACGCCAGACGGAACCCTGGCGCCGAACTTCGACGTCAAGACGGCTGGAAAGAGCGTTGACCACCGAGCTGCCCACTCCATGCAGTCCACCGGAGACGGCGTAACCGCCCCCACCGAACTTTCCGCCGGCGTGCAGGATCGTCAGGACGACTTCGACGGTCGATTTGCCCTCGACGGGGTGGATGTCGACGGGGATTCCGCGGCCGTTATCGACAACGCGCACGGCGCCGTCGGGGAGGATCGTAACCTCGATGTTGTCGCAGTAGCCTGCCAGGGCCTCGTCGACAGCGTTATCGACGATCTCGTAAACCAAGTGGTGTAAACCGCGCGGACCGGTGGAACCGATGTACATTCCTGGACGTTTGCGTACGGCTTCGAGACCTTCGAGAACCTGAATTTGGCTTGCGCCGTAGTCACTGTTGTCTGCGGACCTGTTCGGTTCTGATGACATATGAAATTAGGCTCCAAACCGTGTTCGTGCTCGACATGTAATTCTATCAAGAACGCGACCGCTTCGGGGCCGATATGCCCCTCTCAGCCACTTTTATCGCACGGGCGACCAGATTTGTCTGGTTAACCGTAGGTATCGCGCACGCCACGCCCCTGAACCGATCTGGGACCGCGTTTGAAGGTTGGGACGTTGGGTCCTAAAAACCGGATGCTCTCTATGCCGGCTTCCGGGTACCTCACGGCGATGTGCGTCATGATGTCGACCCGCATCAATCGGAGCTGCGTTGCCCATGCGGTCGATTCGCACTGCACGCTGAGCACACCCTGTTCGATTCCCACCGGAGATGAGTGGTTGGCCGTCTCTTCCCCGGCGAGTTCCTTCCAGTTCGCGACGAGGTCGGACTGGGCGAGCGGTGAATCCCAGCCCAGCTGGCTGGTCAGCGTCCCGAGTACGTCGCCGACACCCTTGGGGTCGCGACCGTGTCCGAACGGGATGCTCTCGGCAGGATCTGTTTTTCGGTTCCGTTTGCTTTTTGCGTAGTGTTTCTGGCCGCCGAACAGCTCCTTGAAGCGCACATAGACGCGCGCGGATTCGGAGAGAGATTCACCGCCACGATTGAGCTCAGCCACGGGAGACCTCCTCGGCGGTTTCGAGGATGCGGCCGGCCGAGATGTGCACGGTCTGTGCGGTGAGCGCCTCCGGTACATCATCCAGAACAGCTGCGGTGATGAGAACCTGCTCGAAACCGGCAACCGCTGCGGCCAGTCGGGCACGGCGGTTCAGGTCCAGCTCGGCGAAGACGTCATCGAGGATGAGTACCGGGTCGCCCGTGTTCGAGTCGCGACGAAGTAGGTCAGCTGACGCCAGTTTGAGGGCGAGCGCGAACGACCAGGTCTCGCCATGGCTCGCGTACCCCTTCACCGGCAGAGAATTCAGCTCGAACAAGACGTCGTCCCGGTGCGGCCCCACCAAAGTCAGTCCGCGTTCGAGCTCGCTGCGGCGCTGCAACGCCAAAGCGGTGCGGAACCGCTCAGCGGTGCCGGCCGCTGGTGCACCACCGAGATTCGCGGACGGCGCGGTGGACGGAACATCCGTATCGGTGTCGACTCCGTCGATGCTGAGCAGCGCGGTCAACCTCGGCCGGTGATCGTCGCCGACAACGGAAGCGTACGCATCGCGGATCGGCTGTCTGAGCGATTCGATCAGGGCCACTCTCTCGTCGACGATTTCGGAACCGAGCGAGACGAGTTTGTCATCCCAGATCTCGAGTGTGGTCAGCTGGTTCGCCTTCAAGCCAGACACCCGGGCCGATTTCAACAGCGAGTTGCGCTGCTTCAGCGTCCGCTCATAGTCCGTGAGGACCCCGGCAAGCCGAGGAGTATGGAGGACGAGCAGCTGGTCGAGGAACCGGCGGCGCCCGGAGGGATCGCCCCGGATGATGCCGAGATCTTCGGGTGCGAACAGGACGCTCGAAAAGTACCGCGGCAGCTCACGAGGTTTGATCTGCCCTCGATTGATCTGGGCACGGTTGGCTCCCGTACGGTTGATCTGGACTTCTGCGAGGATATCCCGGCCCTTGTGCTGCAGCCGGGCGCGGATCACTGCGGCGTCCTCACCGGCCCGAATCAGTGCGGCATCGGTGGAGACGCGGTGTGATCCAAGGGTGGACAGATAACCGAGCGCTTCGACGAGGTTTGTCTTGCCCTGTCCGTTACGGCCGACGAAAAGGTTCGCGCCCGGTGCCATCGCTACGTCAGCGACCGCATAGTTGCGGTAATTACTGAGGTTGAGGTGGGTGACGATCACCGAGTAAGCCTACCGATGGCGCCTGACAGCCGCTTCAGTCGTCAGACTTCTTGACCGCGTGCCCGCCGAACTGGTTCCGGAGCGCAGCCACGGCCTTCATTGCCGGGGAGTCGTCCTGGCGCGAAACGAATCGCGCGAAAATGGATGCCGAGATGGTCGGCACGGGCACGGCATTGGCGACGGCCTCCTCGATCGTCCATCGGCCTTCGCCTGAATCCTCCACGTATCCTTCGATCTCCGAGAGATCGTCATCTTCGTCGAGGGCACGGACGAGGAGCTCCAGCAGCCAGGACCGCACCACGGTTCCGCGCTGCCAGGCTTTGAAGGTACCCGGTACGTCACGGATGATGTCTTCGCGCTTCTCGAGCAGCTCGAATCCTTCGGCATACGCCTGCATGAGCGCATATTCGATGCCGTTGTGCACCATCTTCGCGTAGTGCCCGGCACCGACCTCCCCAACGTGAACGAAGCCCTCCTCACGCGGACCTTCCGGCCGGAGAGCGTCGAAGACCGGCATGACCCGCTCCACCTGCGCCGTGGATCCGCCGACCATCAGGCCGTAACCGTTCTCGAGTCCCCAAACCCCGCCCGAGACACCGGCGTCGATGTAGTCGATGCCCTTGGCAGAGAGAAGTTCTGCGTGCTTGAAGTCCTCGGTGAACCGGCTGTTCCCTCCGTCGATGACGAGGTCACCGGCGTCAAGCCGATCGTTGAGCTGGGCGACGACATCGTCGGTGATCTTGCCCGCGGGCACCATGACCCAGACGGTGCGGGGCGACGGCAGCGCAGCGACGAGATCGTCCAGAGTCGCGACATCCGAGACATCCGCATTCTTGTCGAATCCGGTGACCTCGATGCCCGCGTTCCGCAGGCGGGTCCGCATGTTGGCGCCCATTCTGCCGAGTCCGATGAGACCGATGTGCATGCGAGTTGTTCCTTCGAGGTTGGGAGGGTGATTCGAGTCAGCGCAGGAGCAGGTTGGGCTGCAGCAGGTACTTGAAGCTGTCGGCTCCCGGCTGGTCTTTCGACGACTGGCTGGTGATGAGCATGGGACCAGGCTTGTTGGTGTTCTCGCTCTTCGTGAACGAGAACCGCACGTACTCGCTGCGGACGGCAGTGAGCCCGTCGATGAGGAACTGTGGTTTGAGGCTGAGCACGATGTCGTCGCCGGTGAGCAGTGCGTCGATCGCTTCGGATGCCTGCGCCTGCTCTGAACCGACGGCCTCCATGGTCAGCCCATCGATCGTGAAGGTGAAGCGCAGAGCCGCTTCACGTTCGAGTACCAGCGACACCCGGCGGACGGCTTCGATCAGCTCGGCCGTGTTGATGACGGCGTAATTCTCGCTGGAATCCGGGAACAGCCGGCGAACCGGGGGGAATGAACCCTTGATCAGCAGTGAA
Organism: Mycetocola sp.; assembly: GCF_025464835.1. Taxonomy (GTDB): domain Bacteria; phylum Actinomycetota; class Actinomycetes; order Actinomycetales; family Microbacteriaceae; genus Mycetocola_A. Next base: position 78,822 of record NZ_JAODMP010000096.1, read on the forward strand.
GTGACGGTCTTTTTGTCGGCCGTGAACGCGATGAGTTCCCGGTCGTCCTTGCTGGTGAAGGCGACCGAGATCGTCGAAGAATGGCCGAAGGTCTTGCCGACTTCCTGCAGAGTTCGTGCGGGAACCAGGGCAACGAGGCCGTCTGCCGCGGTGTTGTCGCCGTTGTCCCAGTCGATCTCACGAACGGCGACGCGGTAACGGTCGGTGGCGACCAGGCTCAGCCGGTTGTCGGTGACTTCGAGCTGAACACCGGTGATCACTGGAGTGACGTCATCCCGGGATGCGGCAACGGCAACCTGTGCGACTGCTGCAGCGAAATCTTCGCCGGGAACCAGGCCGGTTTCTCCAGAAATCTGCGGGATGCTCGGATATTCCTCGACAGGCATCGACAGCAATGTGAAGTTCGCCGATCCGCAAGAGACGACGATGCGGTTCTCGTTGGTGGTGAACTGCACCGGTGCGTTCGGCAGCCGGCTGGCGATGTCGGCGAGCAGGCGCCCTGAGACCAGGATCGTTCCTGGCTCGTCCACCTGGGCGCTGATCTCTGTTTGAGCCGAGACCTCGTAGTCGAAACTCGACAGGGTCAGACCGCTGTCGGTGGCTTCGATGAGCACACCGCTCAGGATCGGAAGTGTCGTTCGCTGAGGCAATAGCTTCACCGCGAATGAGACTGCTTCACTGAAGACATCGCGATTGACGCTAAACCGCACGATTGGATCCCCTGTCGTTTCAAGGTACGAGTGGCTCCCCATGTTAGTCGGGTCGGAGAAGCGCTGTCATTCACGTCTTCTGTCGACGGCCTGAGGCGAAGACGACGGCCGGAAAAGGTTATTGGCTGGAGAGAAGGTTAAAGAATGGTTAATGGTCTTAACCGTTGTGGAAACTGTGGATAACTTCCGGCACGCCAGCGTTTTCATGGGAACTACACCAGTGTGAGTTGTTGGCCGTGTGTGCAATCGGTGTCGACGGGATCCCATGCAGTTACTGGCATCCAAGCCCGTTCTACACATTCCGCAGAGATCCGTGCACAGAATCGCCCGAGTTTTCAGCCGAGTTTCCACAGGGTTATCCACATTGTGTACGACGCCTCAGTTTCCACAACGTTAACCGCCCGTGAGCACCGCTTTAACGAGTGAAACGGTGCCCTTGTTTGATCCGGCTGGTCAATTCGGTCACCTGGTTATAAATCGACCGACGCTCCTGCATGAGGTCCGAAATCTTCTTATTCGCGTACATCACTGTCGTGTGGTCGCGGTTTCCGAAGAGCTGTCCGATCTTCGGAAGCGACAAATTCGTCAGTTCGCGACAGAGATACATGGCGATCTGACGGGCAGTGGCGATCGCCTGGGACCGGCTGGAGCCGTAGAGGTCATCCACACTGAGCTTGAAGTAGGCGGCCGTGATGTTGATGATGTCGACCGGTGAGATGACGTTGTCGTCGTCGAGGGTGATGAGGTCTTTCAGCACCGTCTGCACAAGGTTCATGTCGACCGGCGTGCGGTTGAGGCTCGCGAACGCGGTCACGCGGATGAGGGTTCCCTCGAGTTCGCGGATGTTACTCGACACCTTCGAGGCGATGAATTCGAGCACTTCGTCCGGGATCTGGAGTTTTTCGCTCTGGGCTTTCTTTCGAAGGATCGCGATCCGTGTCTCCAGGTCGGGAACCTGAACGTCGGTGATCAGGCCCCACTCGAACCGTGATCGCATCCGGTCTTCGAACCCGGTGAGCGCTTTGGGAGGCAGGTCGCTGGTGATCGCCACCTGTTTGTTGTGGTCATGCAAGGTGTTGAAGGTGTGGAAGAACGCTTCTTGCGTCTCCGCCTTGCCCTGCAGGAACTGGATGTCGTCGATCAGGAGGATGTCGATGTCGCGGTATCGCGCCTGGAAGACGGATCCTCGGTTGTTGGC